>CAMJGE010000068.1 GCA_946405145.1 uncultured Prevotella sp. | reverse complement strand
CCCCAACAGAAGAAGCCGTTGCACGATGTACTCAGTGCTGGTACCAATGGCAATGGTGCAGCATGTCCGTGACAACCTACACGCAGGCCCTTGAACACAAAGCCGCGATAGCAAGGATATTGCGTCTCTGGGGTGATGACACCCTCGGTGAGGAAGGTCAATCCCTGCGTTGTCTTAAAGGTTGAACCTGGGGGATACTGACCCATGATACTGCGATTCAGCAAGGGCTTCCAGACATCCAGACTCAGCTTGCGATGATTCTTTGAGCGCTGGCGACCTACCATCATACGAGGATCGTAGGAAGGTGACGACACCATACAGAGCACTTCACCTGTTGAAGGCTCGATGGCAACGATACTGCCGATCTTTCCTTCCAGCAGACGTTCACCCAGGAGTTGCAGGTTCAGGTCGATACCCAGTGTCAGGTTCTTACCAG
This sequence comes from uncultured Prevotella sp., assembly GCA_946405145.1. Lineage (GTDB taxonomy): Bacteria > Bacteroidota > Bacteroidia > Bacteroidales > Bacteroidaceae > Prevotella. Next base: position 2,473 of record CAMJGE010000068.1, on the reverse strand, counting down.
GCTGAGCCCGCTGGTCGAACTCGCCATTACGATAACGCCCCTGAATACGTCCGTGGGCATCGCGCAGAAGAATCTGGATACCCTTCACACCACGCAGCTCCTTCTCGTAATAACGCTCAATGCCGAGTTTCCCGATATAGTCGCCAGGCTGATAATAGTCATCCTCCTCGATATCGGCAGGCGACACCTCAGCGACATCACCCAGCACATGGGCTGCTATCGGATACTGATACTGGCGAACAGTACGTTTCTGGGCATAGAAACCAGGAAAGCGGAACATCTTCTCCTGGAAGATACTATAGTCCTGATCGGAGAGCTGGCTCATGAAGAGCTGTTGGGTATAGCGCGAATAACCTGGGTTCTTATTGCGGTCTTTCATCGTTGCCATACGCAGGTCGAACTCTTCCTTGGTGATACCCAAGGTCTGGCAGAACTCCATCGTGTCGAGTCGGTTACGTGCCTCGTTCATCACCACCATGATGTCGTATGAGGGCTGATTAAACACCATCAGCTTCCCATGACGATCCAAGATGTTACCACGCGAGGGATATTCGATTTTCTTCAGGAAGGCATTGGAGTCGGCACTCTTCTTATAGTCGGCACTGGTAATCTGGAGTGTAAACAGACGGATGATATAGACGACCACTATCAATAAGGCCACCCCTGCTATCACATATTGCCTGTATTCAAACTCCGTCTTCTTCACTTCGAACGAACACTTTCTATTGCCAAGATCATCAATAGCGTCAGCAAGGCACTGCAAAGTGCACGCAAGCCCCACAACTGCCAGTCGAAGAACGAGAATGCCTCAAGGGCAAAGAACAAGAGACAATAAACCAGGACCAGAACGGTACATAGGAAAGCAAACTTTCCAAAGCCCAGCGAGGCTGCTGATGACGGCATATTATCGCCAGCATCACGAGGAGCCAGGAACTGCAGCATATAGGGCTGCATCATAGCAATCAGCGTCATACAACCAGCTGCCATTCCCGCAGTATTGGCGAAGATATCAACCAACAGGCCGAGAGCGAAGCTGGAGGTCAGCACCACCCATTTAGGTGTGCCCATCCTGAATGTCAACACGAAATAGACATACAACAAAGGCGTAGCTATCTGGAACAAGTGAATGTGATTCAGGATCAGCACCTGCACCAGAAGAAGCACCACAAACATGACGATTCGGTTGAATGTATCCATTGTCGCCCTCCTATTCCCTATTTACTACAATGATAGAATCACGGGCTGCCTGCAACAAGGCGGCACGCTCGGCGATACTCTTGTCACTAATCACACACACATCACGCAAGCAGCTGAAATCGGTACTCAGGCGCACCTTCAGCTTAAACGACAAGCCGTCGCGTGAGTTATAAGCCTGCTCGATCTTACCCACCAGCACGCCGGAAGGGAAGATGGAAGAGTAGCCACTGGTAACCACCCAGTCGCCGATCTTGAACTTGGCATGGCGGGGGATGTCCTCCACATAAGCCACAGCGGGATCTTCACCATACCAGTGCAGGTAGCCGAAGTAACCTGTATTGCGAACAGCACAGCTGATACTCGAAGCACCTGTATTAAGCACTGGCACAACTACCGCATAATGGTCGGACACGAGCGATACCACACCTACGACACCATTGCCACAGGCTACACCCATATCCGCCTCAACACCATCAGCACGCCCCTTGTCGATCGTTATCAGATTGTCGGGCTTACTCACGGAGTTATCTACTACTTTGGCAGGAATCGGATTGAACTGGCTCAAGAATTCCAGTTCCTTGCGCTCCTGGGCTGAAGTATCCCTAGTTGCCTCCCTATAGAGTCGCCGCAACTGGTCGTTCTGTCGTTCAAGATAATAGTTACGTAAGGTCAGGGCCTCATTAGCCTTGCCATACGTCAGATATGACAGCAGGTCGCTCTCCCACTCATAGATTTTCCCGACAACGACATTCGATGATGAAAGCCATACGCTTCCATGATAGCTGTTGTACTGAAACAACAGAACACCACTGATTATTTCCAAAAAGATGAAAATAAACCAGTGATGATATGTCTTCAGGAAATCCAGCAGGTTGCGCATTCCCTATCGTGTTTTATCGCATCAAGAAGTTGAAACGATCGATGTTCTTGAGGGCGATACCTGCGCCCATAGCCACGCAACGGAGGGGATCCTCAGGCACATGGAAGGGGATGTGCATCTTATCCTCAAGACGCTTGTCAAGACCACGCAGCAGCGCACCGCCACCAGCCAGATAGATACCATTCTGCACGATATCGGCATACAGCTCAGGAGGTGTATTCTCAAGGGCTGAGAGCACGGCGTTCTCAATCTTAGATACGGTCTTGTCGAGACAGTGGGCAATCTCCTGATAGCATACAGGCACCTCCATAGGCAGGGCTGTGATACGGTTAGGACCATGCACGATGAAGTCCTCAGGAGCCTCATCGCCCAGATCGGTCAGGGCAGAACCCACGT
>CAMJGE010000067.1 GCA_946405145.1 uncultured Prevotella sp. | reverse complement strand
CCAACGAGTATCTGGCAGGTGCAGAATGGGATGTCACCAAGAAGCTCACCATCTCAGCCGGTGGTCAGGTTACCCGCTATCAGCTTACTGACGAGTATATGAACGACATGTCGTTTGTTGTCAACAGCTACAGCCTTGGTCTGGGCTTCAACTACAAGGTATCTGATATTGTAACGCTGAAGGCTGCTTACTTCCAGACCAACTACGACGACTACAAGCGTGTCACCTCTACAGAGCCTCTGGTCAGCGACACCTTCACCCGCACCAATCGCGTGCTGGGTCTCGGCTGCGAGCTGACCTTCTAATAAGAGACAATGGTTTCACCACAAGTGGCAGTTTCCTTCTGGTAACTGCCACTTTTTTTGCTACCATCAAAATCTTTCTTCATCCCAAACTTTGGGATATACATTTCAAACTTTGGGATGTGCGTTTCAAACTTTGGGATGTATATTTCAGACTTTGAAACAGAAACATTCCCATAATGAGAACATATCGAAAGCCCGTAGTTTAACGATTGCGATACTTAAATGCAATTTTTGTGGGAATTAAATCTAGAACTTGCTACATTTAAATCTAACAATTGCCGGAATTAAATCTAGCAATCAGGCCTATTACAGCGGATCGACGTCGTAATAGATCTGGAGGGAGGCATAGCGCTTGTCTTGGAGCATCTGCTGCTGGGCAAGCGCTAAGTATTTGCGCACATCCGACATGTTGAGCGTTGGTTCCAGTTTCAACACGAGTTTGCGGATTGACAAGGATTTAACCTTTGCCACAGCTGGTTTGTCAGGTCCTAAGACGCGAGCACCGAACCACTGGCGCAACTGACTACCGAGTTCCAAGGCTGCCGTATCAACCACGTTGTCATAACGATGCTTCAGATAAACATAGATGAGGCGATAATAAGGCGGATAGTGGAACTGCTGGCGCTCTGCAAGCATCGACTTGTAGAATGCCTGATAGTCGTTACGAACGATCTGACTAATCAGCGGGAGGTCTGGTGTCTTTGTCTGAAGGATCACAAGTCCCCGTTTGCCTTTTCGTCCAGCCCTGCCACTCACCTGCGACATCATCATAAACCCATGTTCATAAGCACGGAAGTCGGGGTAGTTTAATATACCATCAGCATTCAGGATACCCACCACACTCACCTTGTCGAAGTCAAGGCCCTTGGAGATCATCTGCGTACCAATCAATAGGTTGGTACGACCTGCAGAGAAATCGCTGATGATACGTTCATAAGCCTGACGACTGCGAGTGGTATCGAGATCCATACGGGCAATACGGGCTCCTGGGAAAATGTCCTGAACATCAGCCTCAATCTTCTCTGTGCCATAGCCTTTGGTAAAGAGATCCTTAGAACCACAGGCAGGACATTCCGAGGGTACCTGATAGGTATAGCCGCAATAATGACAGGTGAGCTGATTGAGGTTACGATGGAACGTGAGCGAAACATCACAATGCTGACAATGAGGCACCCAGCCACACTGTTTACATTCGATCATCGGCGCATAGCCTCGACGGTTCTGGAAGAGAATCACCTGTTCTCCTCGCTCCAAAGCCTCACGCGTCTTTGCCAATAGCAACGGAGAAAAGGGACCTTTCATCATCTTACGATGCTGCAGATCCTTAATATCCACCACCTGAATCTCAGGGAGTTCGATACCCTGATAACGTTTCTCAAGCTTCACCAAACCATATTTACCTGTCTTGGCATTATGATAGGTCTCCATCGAAGGGGTTGCAGTGCCTAACAGCGTCTTGGCACCAAACATCTGAGCCAACACGATAGCCGTAGAACGGGCATGATAGCGGGGCATGGGATCCTGCTGTTTATAACTGGTCTCGTGCTCCTCATCGACTATCACTAGACCTAGGTTCTGGAAAGGCAACAGCACAGCACTGCGCGCCCCCAGAATCACATCATAAGGATGCTTGGAGAGTTGTTTCTGCCAGATCTCCACCCGCTCGGCATCGGAATACTTGCTGTGATAGATGCCTAAACGATTGCCAAACACATGTTGCAGACGCTGCATGATCTGCACTGTCAGCGCAATCTCAGGCAACAGGTAGAGCACCTGCTGTTTCTTCTCCAAAGCCTGTTTGATCAGGTGGATGTAAATCTCCGTCTTTCCGCTGGAAGTAACACCATGCAACAGCGTGACATTCTTCTTCATGAAAGAGAGGAGAATCTGATTATAGGCATCCTGCTGAACCTCACTAAGTGGTTTGATATTCTCCAGATGGGGCTCTCCCCCATGATTCAGTCGCCCCACTTCAAGTTCATAAGTCTCCAAAAGCCCACGCTTCACCAAAGCGTTCAGCGTCTGCAATGAGGCATGACTTGAGTTCAACAGTTCATCACGGGTAATCTCCACAGGAGTCTCACTACAGGAGGCACCATCCAACGTGTCCCAATGCGACAATGCCAGATAATGCGTGAAAGCCTCCAGTTGCTTACCAGCCCGCTGTAGCATATTCAGCGCCACATGGAGTGCCTGAGCGTTGCGGAAATTGGGTGTCAGACGGATATAGAGTTCTGTTTTGGGGCGATAGCCGTCTTCTGCCTTCAATCCTGAAGGGAGCGCAGCCTTATAGACTTCTCCTATCGGAGACATGTAATAGTCAGAAATCCAACGCCAAAGATTCAGTTGACTATCAAGCAAGATGGGAGAATCATCAAGCAGTTGAAGGATATCTTTCACGACATATCCTGAGGGTTTCCGATCATGCACTTCAGCCACCACACCGACATAGGTCTTATTTCTACCAAAGGGCACAAGCACACGATGCCCCACCTGTAGCCGATCAGCAAACGAAGCGGGAACGGCATAGGTGAATAATCCGTCGAGCGGAAGCGGCATTATGACATCCACATATTTCACGAGAGCAAAGGTAAATAAAAAAAAGCAGACGACCAATAAAAGCCGTCTGCTTTTTCATATTTTTATCATTGACGATACTTAGAAATAGTATGCGACAGCAATCTGCCAGGCGTTCATCTTA
>CAMJGE010000066.1 GCA_946405145.1 uncultured Prevotella sp. | reverse complement strand
TTCACAAAGAAAAGAAAAAAGAGTTACGAATTTGTCGTAACTCTCTGATTTTCAGTGTGGACCAGCCAGGGCTTGAACCTGGGACCTCCAGATTATGAGTCTGTTGCTCTAACCAACTGAGCTACAAGTCCGGTGATCAAGAGCTGTTAGCTCTAATCGGCTGCAAAGGTACGCTTTTTCCATCAAAAATCCAAATCTTTTCCCAAAAAGATACAAAATAAGTGATTCTTCTTTGGCGGTAATAGCGATTTTGAGTACCTTTGCACCCATGAAAACGATTATTCTTTCTGAGGATTTTGTGTTGCAGGAACCATCGGTAGCCACAGTGGGTGTGTTCGATGGTGTGCATCGCGGCCATCAGTTTGTGATCGGGCGTGTGCTCGACACAGCCCGTAAGGCTGGGATGGTTTCTGTCGTGGTGACCTTCGACCGATTGCCCCGTGAGGTGCTTGATCCTTCGTTTCAGCCTCAGATGCTGACCACGTTTGAGGAGAAAGAGGGTGAGATCGCTAAGTTGGGCGTGGATTATCTTGTGGTATTACCATTCACAAAGTCAATGGCAGCCTTATCGGCACAGGCGTTCATGCAGCAGGTACTGAAGAATCAGCTTGGTGTGAAAACACTCTTTACAGGCTATGATAATCGTTTTGGTCACAATCGTGAGGAAGGGTTTGATGATTATGTGCGCTATGGTCAGGAGCTGGGCATTGAGGTGCTGCGCGGCGATGCAGAGATGATGTCGGATGGCTCGAAAGCAATCAGCTCGTCTGAGATCCGCCAACTGTTGGGCGTAGAGGGTGAGTTTGAATTGGCAATTAGTTATCTGACGCGTCCTTATCAACTGCGTGGGCGTGTTGTGCAAGGAGAGCATATTGGTCGAGAGTTAGGTTATCCTACGGCAAACCTGGAGGTAGAAGATCCTCGTAAGATTATTCCAGCGCCAGGCGTATATGCCGTGCTGGTGCAGATGGAAAATGATATGAACTGTCGGGCTGGGATGATGAATATCGGCAACAGACCTACCTTTGGTGGTGATAAGCAGACGCTTGAGGTGAATATCTTTGATTTCAGTGATGATCTTTATGGGAAAACGCTGATTCTCTCGTTTGTGCATCGTATGCGCAACGAGCAGAAGTTTGATTCCTCTGATGATCTCGTGGTCCAGTTGGAGAAAGATAAGGAACAGGTAAAACAGCTTTTGAAATGAAGAATGCAATTATTTATACTGTGATATTTGCCGCCATTCAGGTGGTGGTGAGTTTTGGTGTGCAGGGAGCCTACATCTTGATATATGGGTCAGACGCGAGGATAGATGCTATGGGCATGATCATCACGATGGCATTATTTAGTGTGGCGGTGATGGCTCTCTTCCTGCTGACGAAATGGGCAGAGGTGTCACGCCACTGGGTGCGCACGCGCCCTTGGGCTGTACTCTTCTGGTGTGTGATAGCTGCCTTGGGTGTGATCATCCCTTCTACTTGGTTGCAGGAGCAGATGCCTGAGTTGCCGAATATGATGGAAGATGAGTTTGGCATGATAATGAAGGAACGTCTGGGCTACCTGGTGGTAGGACTTCTGGCACCGCTGGCAGAAGAACTGGTGTTCCGAGGGGCTATCCTGCGCGCCTTGCTCCGTTGGCACAAGAATGCCTGGGTAGGTATCGCCATCTCTGCAGCACTATTTGCAATGATTCACATGAATCCTGCCCAGATGCCTCATGCTTTCCTGGCAGGGCTGTTGCTGGGATGGATGTACTATCGTACGGACAGTATCGTGCCAGGTGTGGTGTTCCACTGGGTGAACAATTCTGTGGCCTATGTGCTGTATAATCTCTATCCTGATCCCTCGCTGAAACTGGTGGATATTCTTGGCGGTCAGCAGCAGTCGGTGTGGCTGGCATTGGCTTTCTCGTTGCTGATCTTCCTGCCTGCATTCTTCCAGATGAATCTCCGTTTTAGAAAATGATCCTTTAAGGTATAAAAATGAAGTGGGCTGCCAGAAATCTCTGTGCAGCCCTTGTCTTCCGTGTTAGCATTTTTTGAAATTTGAGAGAATGAGAAACTTCACAGTTTCTACTACGTGAAAATTTTAGTTATTATTAAAAGAAAGCATAGAAAAAATTGTCTTATTCAACTAAGGTGGGTGTATCAGTACTGGTCTCTTTGAGACTGTCTGTCACCTCTGCCTGAATAGTGTTCAGCACATTCACAGAGTCCACCTTCTCTTTATGGTATTTGGCATAAGCATCCTTCGGATCATCCCATCCCCACTCCCATGGTGCCTGAGCGGCATTACCCAGTGTGAGCACGATGGCAACGATGGCTGCTGCCCTGAACAGGGGAACCAGACGGCTTCTGAATGAAACGGTCTTTGCCGTTGGCACTTCACCGATCTGCTGAAGGATACGTGCATCAAAGTCTTCGCCTAAAGGCTCATCCTTTTGCTGCTCGTACGTGAACAGAGCCTGATACTTCCTGAGTCCTTCAGGAATATCTTCTTGGCTGAAGAAAGCGCGAAGGATAGCTTCCTCCTGAAGTGTGGTCTCACACGCCCAGTAGCGCTCCAATAGTTGTTCAATGTACTTATAATCCATATTCCTCTGTTTCTAAATATTTCTGTCGGATGGCCTGACGGGCTCTGAAGATGTTGATTTTCACCTGATCCTCGCTGATGGCCATGATGTTTGCAATCTCTTTATAGCTCTTTCCTTCGATATCACGTAACTGCATGACGCTTCGCTGTTTCTCAGGCAAGCTATCGATGAGGCGGCGTACCAATGCAAGACGATCTTGATGCATGGCCTGTTCCTCAGGATTGGATGCGTAGCTGTTGTCAGGGGCATCGTGCTCACCTTCATTCAGACTTTGGTACTGGTGCTCCATCCGCTTGTTCTTGTCGAGTGCCAGATTGCGGCAGATGGTCAGGCAGAAAGCTTCTATCGAGTCGATATTATCCCATTGGTCTCGCCTGTTCCAGACCTTGATCATTGTCTCTTGAACAATATCCT
>CAMJGE010000065.1 GCA_946405145.1 uncultured Prevotella sp. | reverse complement strand
AACCACTTCAATGGTGAGTGCGGTGAGGTTGGTATGTATCTGGCCATGAGCCGTCAGGCTGACCGTGAGGGCTATCCTGAGATTGCAGAGGCTTTCAAGCGCTATGCTTTCGAGGAGGCTGAGCACGCATCAAAGTTTGCTGAGCTGTTGGGTGAGTGCGTATGGGATACCAAGACCAATCTGGAGAAGCGTGCTGCCGCAGAGGCTGGCGCTTGCGAGGATAAGTTCCGTATTGCTAAGAACGCCAAGGTGGCTGGCTTCGACGCTATCCACGACACAGTGCATGAGATGGCTAAGGACGAGGCTCGTCATGGAGCTGGCTTTGCCGGACTGCTGAAGAGATACTTCAAGTAAAAAGCAATAAATTGAAAAAGAATCCGTTTTATCACTAAGATGAAACGGATTTTTTATGTGCTGATAGGTGTGCTACTGATGGTGGCCTGCGAGGATGATGAGAAATTCTCGTCAGGCGCTGGTATGCATCTGGACTTCGATAAGGATACACTGAAGATGGATACTGTGTTCAGCGGGACTCCTTCTTCTACCTATGCCTTCTGGGTACACAATCGACATGACAGTGGCGTGCGTCTGGCTACAGTAAAACTGAAAAAAGGTAACCAGACGGGCTTTCGCGTGAATGTGGATGGCATCTATCTGGACAACTCGAACGGTTCGCAGATAAGTAACGTTGAAATCAGAAGAAAAGACAGTATTCTGGTGTTTGTGGAGCTCACGGCTCAGGCTACCCATCAGCTGGAGCCAAAACTGGTGGAGGAGGATCTGCAGTTCATCATGGAGAACGGATCGGAACAGGCGGTGAAGTTAAGAGCCTGGGCCTGGGATGCACAGAAACTCTACGATCCAGAGATAAATGAAGACACAGAGATTGAATCAGAGATGCCTCTGGTGATCTATGGCGACATGACTGTCAAAGAAGGCGTTACCCTAAAACTAAAGAACACCCGGCTCTTCTTTCACGATCAGTCGGGAATGGAAGTGAAAGGCACGTTGAAGATGGAAGGCTGTGAACTGAGAGGCGACAGACTGGACCGTATGTTCGACTATCTGCCATACGATCGAGTGAGTGGCCAGTGGAATGGGGTGCATTTCCATGCTTCATCCACAGACAACGAACTGGTTGAGACTGTGATCAAGAATACGATAGAAGGTGTCGTGATGGATAAGGCAGAGTTAGATGCTAACAATTACAGACTATCTATGACGCACTGCGTGGTTCACAATTCCCAAGGTACTGGTATGAGGACTGTTAATGCGAATGTAAAGTTGGATCACTGTCAGCTGACAAATGCCGGAGGTGACTGTCTGGCAGTTATCGGTGGAATGGCAGAAATCAGCTATTGTACCATCGCCCAGTTCTATCCGTTTGATGCCAATAGAGGCAAGGCCTTAAGGTTTGCGAACGAGACAGAGAACCCGCTGAAGCACTTCTACTGTGAAGGTACAATCGTGACAGGCTATGCTGACGATGAGGTTGAGGGTGAGCAGATCAGTGATGAGGTAGATTATCACTTCGAGAACAGCTTACTCAGGACAACAGTCGAAGAGGGTGAACGCTTCGAGGATATCATCTGGGAGAGTCCTTCAGACGAGATTGAGGGTAAGGATCATTTCGTAAAAATCGATGAGGAGAATCAAGACTATGACTTCCACCTCAACGACAACTCACCAGCCAAAGGCAAGGGTTGTTATTAAAACTCAGAGAACATCAAGGGCATGAGCTGACGGATGCCGTCGATGACATAGGTGCAACGACGACCGTAAAGCAGGATGCGGATGGGATGCTTGGCACGCGTCTCAGTCTCGATGATGACCTGACGGCAACTGCCACAGGGACTGCAAGGCTCTGACAACAGTTCACCATCAGTACCTCGGGCTGCAATAGCCAACGTGTCAACAGCCACATCAGGATACTGAGCTCCTGCTGCAAAAAGAGCCGTACGTTCAGCACAAAGGCCTGAGGGGTAAGCTGCATTCTCCTGATTGCAACCAATGACCTCAACACCATTCTCCAGAAGAACGGCAGCACCTACATGGAAGTGAGAGTAGGGGGCATAACTGCGCTGGGTAGCCTCGATGGCTAATGTCACAAGATGCTGGTCTGCAGGCGAAAGTTCTTCAAGCTGGCAGGCCGTAATTACAGATTTCAGTTCCAGTTGTTCCATAAATTGCGATTATTTTGCGCAAAAATACGAATAATTCGGGAAATATCAGTACTTTTGCAGCAAGAAATGTAAAAAGATGAAGAAGTTTTTTATCCCCATAGCACTTTTCATGTGTCTGACGGCCTCTGGCCAGGTCAGATGGAATCAGGCATATCAGCAATACTTCAACCAATATAAGGACATCGCCATCGAACAGATGCAGCGTTACAATATACCAGCCTCGATTACACTGGCTCAAGGTGTGTTTGAGAGTGGTGCCGGCAAGAGTGAACTGGCCGTCAGGGGTAACAACCACTTCGGCATCAAGTGTAACGGATGGAATGGCCGTAGAACCTATCACGATGATGATGAGCGCAATGAGTGCTTCCGTGCCTATGACTCTGCCTATGAGTCGTATGAAGACCATTCCAAGTTCTTGGTGAACAGTCCAAGATACAGACAATTGTTCTCACTGAAGAAGACCGATTATAAAGGATGGGCGAAAGGACTGAAGGCTGCTGGCTATGCCACCAATCCGCAGTATGCCCATAAGCTGATAGAGATTATCCAACTGTACAAGCTCTACCAGTATGACGATGCGAAGCACTATGATAAGTTCATGATTGAGCACACAAAGGATCATCCTGTAAACGGACAGGATCTGCATGTGATCAAGGCTTTCAACAAGAACTATTATATCATCGTACGTCAAGGTGATACCTTCAAGAGTCTGGCCCAGGAGATTGGCATCAGCTACAGGAAACTGGCAAAGTATAACGAACGTGACAAGCGCGATGAGCTGGAGAACGGTGAGATCATCTGGTTGAAGAAGAAGCAGAAGAAGGCACCGAAGGATTATAAGGGCTACCGTCACTATGTGCGTCAGGGCGAGTCAATGTACTCTATCGCACAGAAATACGGCATCCGTCTGAAGTCGCTGTATAAGATGAATAAGCTGAGTGAAGATTATCAGATCAAAGTGGGAGATCCTATCCGTCTGAGATAAAAGAGGAGCGGAATACGGGAATCGAACCCGCCTCCCAGGCTTGGGAAGCCCGTGCACTA
>CAMJGE010000064.1 GCA_946405145.1 uncultured Prevotella sp. | reverse complement strand
CATTGACGATACTTAGAAATAGTATGCGACAGCAATCTGCCAGGCGTTCATCTTACCATTCTCCTTGAAATTGGTATTCATGTCTAATTCACCTGTCTTACCAAGACCGAAGTTATAGTTGGCAGATATCTGCAGATGAGAGAGCAGCATCACGCCAAGACCAACATTGGCACTGATGTTTGAACTCTTGAAGGTCCACTCACTAGTTGTTGTCTTGATCGACTTGTCGCCAACATTAAATCCGAACTGTGGACCAGCGAAGAAATAGATACTGGCTGTGCTTCCGAGACCAATGCCATAACGGAGGTTTACAGGAATCTGAATAGACTGTTCCTTGAGACTTGTGCCATCAACTTCTGATTTACGCTGATCATAAAGTGCAGAAGCATCAATACCAAGTCCAACGACAGGAAGTGTGAACTTTACAGTCGGACCAATGAAGAAACCTGCCTGATTAGACTTGTCGATAGCATTTGCATCAAGACTCATGCTTGTCAGGTTCAGACCACCCTTAAGACCAAACTTTACCTCTGCCTTAGCAGGAACAGCTGTCATCAGAGCAGCAAAAAGTACTACTACAGTTAAAAACTTTTTCATTTTTCCAATCTTTAAATTTTAAAAACGGTGCAAAGGTACGAAAAAAGTCGGATAACGTAACGTTTTACCCTACTTTTAACACATTAATGACGCTGGCGGCGAACTGTGACTCGTGCTGAGCTATTAGCAGGTGTGGTTGTATTTCCCTTTTTCGACCTACCAGCCTTCGCACGACTCGAGTTGTACTTTGCGGCTTTAATCTTGCCTTTCTTACTGGCGAGTTCCAACTTGGCGATACTGTCGAGCGAATCCTTCTTAGCCGGATCGCCGAAGATGTTCTTACGGAAATCGTCCAGTTCCTTTTCGATGCGTTTCTGTTCTGCCGTCATCGCAGCCTCATCAGGACAATACTGCGCTAAGGACTTACCTTGGGCGTTATTGGTTTTGTAAATCTGTCCACGATACATGTTGAGTGTGAAGAAATCGTCCATCGACATGGTTGCCGCATTATTCAAATTACTCATCATCACGGTCTGGCGGTTCAGGAAAGGCTCCAGATCGCTGTACTTCACCCAGAACAGGGGATACTGCGTGGCTTCTCCACCAAAATCATCATCTCGCAACATCACAGGACAAAGAGCCAACACCTTGATATGGAAAGAGGAATTGGCCTGATCGTAGTAGGCACTCTCCTTCAGGAAGAACTTCTTGACTTCCGACGAAGGAATATCGCTGTTGTCAACCTTCAACTTTCCATCCTGCTCTTCATAAAAGACATGATAGTTATCGAGGATGGTTTTCATATCCACCTTCGCCTCATTGGTGAAAACATCGCTGCCATCCGTGGGATACTCATAGACGGGGATATAGCCATTCTGAGCCAGTTTGAAGATATAGGTAAACAGATTCAGTTGTTTACCCTGCGGCTCTACGGGATAGTAAAGGCCGGCATTGGCATCTTTTGTCAAATCGACTTCGCGATAGATGTCACGACGCCAAACCACCTCTTCTGGCATCTCCACAGCAGTAGGGAAAGAAATCTGGGCACGCACAGACATCGCAGAAGAAGGGTTCTTCCGCTGACTCTGTTTCGACTGCTGTGTTTGGGGCTGCTGTTGCTGTGCTTGGGGCAACTGTGTTTGTGACAGTTGCGGTTGTGACAGTTGTTGCGGTTCACTTTTCTGCACGCGGCGCTGCTTTGGCTGAGCACAAGTATTTAAGGGTAAAAAGGTAAAAAGGCATAAAAATATAGAACCTTTTACCATTACCTCTACCCACTGATTCATATTACGATGTTTCATATATTTACTTTTTACTCTTTTACTTTTTTACCTTTTTACCCTTACTTTACAATGACTTCCATCGGGTTCTGAAGGGTACGTGTCAGTCCGTCAGGACCTACCACCGTCACACGGGACACATAGAAACGACGGTTACGTGCTAGTTTTCGGAAGGTATCCTTCTGACGGGCGGAGAATGAAGCACCGTCGGATGCCATCGGAACGGCATTACCCATATTATCGAAGAATACGGTTTCGAAACTTTGTACGCGGAAAGCGATATCCAGGATACCATCGTCGATAGCAGCACCTATGGTGTTGGCAGCTATGAGCTGAGATTTTGACAGACCACCACCTTTATAGCGTGTGGGGTTACCATGCTCATCCTTCATAGAAATATACGGTGTGGGATCAGGGAGCTTACGAACTCGGAAGGTGTATTGCCCCATCTGTTGCGGACGCCCCGTATTCGTAGAGACGACGGTGATGGTGGCATCCTGTCCGATCTTCGAAGGACGGGCGATATACTTGCCTGGCCCCACAGGTTGCAGTGTACCATTCGTCATCGATGCCTGTATCTTATTGGAAGGTACACCAGGAACACTCACGCTGATGGGGTTGTTATAGCCAGCATAAAGCATATTCATCAGGTCTGCAGATACTGTCGCACTCGGATCTACTACCGTATATTTCTGGCTGAAGTCACGACGGATGTGATCTCCATTGCCATTCACTGTTTCCATATAGCCTGCCAATGTGAAATCACCCGTACGATTACAGATGGTCTCATACTGTCCGTTGTTCAAGGTCACTTTCTGATTACCGATATAGATATCAGGCACCTGTGTGGTATCCACTGCCGCCATCACGATACGGGCCGAGAAGCGGTCACCCCTGACAATGGTCTGGGAACTGGGAATGACGAAAGCCGAAAGGGCATTCACGCGAATATCCTTGACGTCGATGTTCTCAACCAACGTGTGAAGCACCTCACGCTCAGCATAACGGACATCACTCTGCAGTTTCGACAACAAGGTGACAGCAGCAATGGCAGGCATATCCTCAAACATGAACTCCTGCCAGTTTTTACCCAAAGCCTCAGCCTTCAGCGGAACGGTGGTTGACAGGTTGGCGTTGATAATCTGTTGTTTGCTCATATCAGACGTCATGCTGACAACACGATCACGAAACGTCTTGATGGCATTGTATAACTCCTTACCCTTACCGCGCCCTGGTGCCAACATCACCTGATTGGCTGCCTCAAGATCCTCCTTGTTCTGTAAGTCTTCGATACGGGCATCCCTACCGTCAGCCTCACGTACTATAGCCAGTTTCAACTCTTCTGCGAAGTTATAGAGAGAATCACTGATACGTCTCACCTCCTGAGCCTTATCATACCAAGCCCTCACCTTGACGGGGTTGATCCTCATCTGCATTTCCAGATCATCATACACGAGCTTATTTTCCTTGATGGAGCCATTAGTAGTACGGTTCAGACTGTCTTCCACAATGGTAAAGCCGGTGAGCACCTCAGAGGAGACGTTCAGCGCAAGCATTGCCATCAAGACGACATACATCAGATTGATCATCTTCTGGCGAGGGGAGAC
>CAMJGE010000063.1 GCA_946405145.1 uncultured Prevotella sp. | reverse complement strand
TGCTCATTGTTGTTATACACGTAGTTGTCGAAGCTGGCGCGGAACGACATGCCCAAATCCCAGTTCTTATACTCAACACGTGTTGAGAGACCCATAGTGACGGGTGCTGCAGGGCTCTTGTAGAAGTACTTGTCAGCCTGAGTAATCTGGCCGTCACCATTACGGTCGACCACCACATTCTCGAGCGGCTTTCCATTCTGGTCGTAAGCCTGCTGGAATACCAGGAACGAGTTGATGGGATGACCTACCTGCTGGTATTCCAGATAACGGTCGGTACCAATCTTTATGCCTGTGTTGGGAACAGGAGAACCGTCCTCGGAAACACCGCTCAGGTCAGTAATCTCATTCTTATTATAGGTAATGTTGTAATCGATTACCCAATACCAGTCATTGCTCTGGACAGCCTTCCAGCTGAAGCTTGCCTCAATACCCTTGTTCACCAGTTCACCGATGTTCTGCCAAGCTTGGTTACGGAAGGCAGACAGGGCCTTTGTCGGAGCATAGTTTAACAAGTCGGTGGTCTTGCGATAGTAGTAGTCGATAGATCCAGACAGACGCTGGTTCATGATACCCCAGTCAAATCCAATGTTGGTGGTGGTAGTAGTCTCCCATTTCAGATTTGGCGTGTAGTTGTCCGGACGATAGAGTACACCATTGCCTACAATGGGATAGAAGCCGTTGGTACCCGTATTCTTAGAATAGGTGGGAATCCAGCTATAGTCAGGCACGGCACCTGCCTGCTGACCAGTCTTACCCCATCCAAGGCGGAGTTTCAGGTCAGAGAACACCTTAGAATCCTTAAGGAATCCTTCCTCGTTGATTTTCCATGCGAAGGCAAAAGAGGGGAATGTAGCCCAATGCTCCTTGAAACGGCTCGAACCATCACGACGTACGGTAGCTGTCAGATAGTAACGGTCAAGCAATGTGTAATTGGCACGTCCGAAGAATGATACCAGATAGCTGTCGGTACGGAAGTTGTAGGGCGTGTGAGGACGCTCCTTGCCTGCATTGGGGTTGGTAGAGGGATAATAGGCAACGTAGTCGTTCTTGACGTCTCTCCAGAAGTGCTGCCACTCATAACCGGCCATGACGTCAACATGGTGCATCTCGGCAAAGTCCTTCATATACTGTGCATAAGCAGAGAACTGCAGATTGCGCTTAAGGATCTTCTCATCACCCCAGCTTCCATAATACATGGAACCCGTGTACCAAGGCTCGTTATTGGTGTACTGCTTACCTTCAGAGATGTCTGCACCCAATGTCATATGCAGGCGCAGGTCTTCGAAGCCGTGAATCTTATAATCGACGTCGGCACTTCCTACGAACGAACGGCTCTTGGCGTATTCATTACGGGCGTTGAGCAATGCAAGCGGGTTTGCACTGTTTGCAACACTATTATAAGTAAATGGCCAGGTGGTATCACCGTCATAGTTGGCTCCTACCGGCCACTGGAAATAGCCGCCGAAGTTCTTCAGCGTCTGCTGAAGGTTGTCGCCCAACAATTCTTTGTGATAGGCAGATGTGAAGTTATATGGATCCTGTGTGGGATCATAGTAGACAGCAGCGCCAACAGCTCCACCGTCTGCATATTGGGTCTTGGCATACATGCCCTTTCCGTTGAGATTCAGTGTCAGATGATCATCTAAGAACGAAGGATTCAGATTCAATGCAGCTGTTACACGCTTGAAGTCTGAAGTCTTCAGAATACCCTGCTGGTCTGTATAACCTACAGAGACACGGTAAGGCAGATTCTTGAAAGCTCCGGCAACCGTCACGTTATGATCATGGCTGAAAGCAGTGCGGTAGATCTCGTCCTGCCAGTTTGTGTTGGCAGTTCCAAGTGCTCTGTAAGGAATGCTTTCTGTTCCATACATATTCTTAATAAAGGCACGGTATTCGTCACCATTCATCACTTCAAGTGACTTCTGGCGCATACTGATAGTGGCGCTACCTGCATAAGAGATGGTGGGCTTGGTGTTCTTACGGCCTTTCTTGGTGGTAATAATAATAACACCATTAGAACCACGGCTACCATAGATGGCGGTAGCAGAAGCATCCTTCAAAACGTTGAAAGACTCGATGTCCTGTGGATTAATCATTGAAAGGGGGTTGGAAAGACCCTTCACACCTTCGTTATCCATTGCCAGACCATCAATCACAATCAACGGGTCGTTAGAGGCGTTCAGCGACGAACCGCCACGAATGCGGATCTGTGCACCACTGCCTGGAGCACCGTCGTTGCTGATAATATTAACACCGGCAACCTTACCTGCCAACATGTCTTGGGGATTGACCACAAGACCCTTGTTCTTAGAGTCTGGCTTCAGGGCCGTAACCGATCCTGTCAGGTCGCTTTTCTTAACCTGACCGTAACCGATGACCACCACCTCGTTCAGTAAAGCTGCATCGTCTTGCAACGTTACTTCCACGCTGGGAGCAGCCTTGACGGTAGCATCCTGATAACCGATGTAGCTGACAGTGATGTCAGCACCTTCATTAGCTTTCAGCGTGAAATTACCATCGAAGTCCGTAATGGTAGCAGTCTGCGTGTCCGCTACACGTACGGTGGCACCAATGATAGGTTCACCCTGAGCATCTTTAACATGGCCGTTGACAGTGATTTGCTGCGCAAAGGCACTTGCTGAGAGGATCAGCCCGCATATCAGTGCGAGCATCCTGATCGGCATAGTAAATTTTACCTGCTTCATCATTGTAAATTTTAGTTAGCGTTATTTGTTTTCAGTTATTATTTCATGTTGCAAAATTAGTTGTATTTATGTTATGTTGTTCAAATTTTTGAGTTAAATCAAGTGTTTTGTATATGCAAACGTTTGCACATGCAATTTTTTATTATTAATTTTGTACGCGATACAATTAAATGAACTTTTGTTTAATTTTGCACTCAGAAGGCTAACTACCACAGGTGATGAAAGATAAATCAACCTATACAATGAAAGACATTGCCCGCGAACTGGGTGTGAGCGTGGCAACTGTGTCGAGAGCGTTGAAGGACTCGCCGCGCATTTCTGCCGAGCAGCGTGAGCGCATCAAGTCCTTTGCGCGCGAACATAATTTTTATCCTAATGCCATTGCCGAATCGCTGCGCCGTAGCAAGACTCGTCCCAGCACGCTTATCGGGGTCATCATCCCGCAAATCAATCATTTCTACTTTTCCAGCATTCTTGCCGGCATCGAGGAACAGGCCAATGTGCGGGGCTATTCTGTGGTGGTGGCTCAGAGCGGCGAGAAGTACGAGCGCGAAGTGCGTATCTGTGAGTCGTTCCAACACAACAGGGTATGCGGCGTAATCGTGTCGCAGGCAAAAGACACCAAGCAGTATGGCCATTTCCAGCAGCTTTTCGACAAGAACATCCCGCTGGTGTTCTACGACCGCATCTGTACGGGCATGAATACCAATCGCGTGGTGGTCGACGACTATATGGGAGCCTTCACAGCAGTGAGCCATCTCATCGATACCGGTTGCAGGCGCATAGCCTTCTACGGTTCTCCGATGACGATGGAGATTTCGAAGAACCGCTATAACGGCTATCGCGATGCCATTTTGAAGCACGGACTGGCCATCGACGACTCGCTTCGTTACACCTGCGACTGCCGTGTGGATGCCGAGGCACTGACCCCCGAGGTGATGGCCCGTGATGACCGCCCCGATTCTTTTTTTGCCGTCAACGACGATACGGCCATCGGCATTCTTTACACCGTCAAGCGCCTGGGCTTCCAGGTGCCAAAAGATATCAGCATCTGCGGTTTCACAAACGGTGAGCGAGCCATTGCCTGCGAACCGATGCTCACCACCGTTGAACAGCGTGGCTACATGGTGGGCGAGGAGGCCGTGGATATACTTGTAAATAAGGTGGAGGGCATCACGCCCATGGATAAGATAGAGAAAAAGGTGGTGCGTACCCGCTTGGTAGTCAGGGGAACCACCCGTTAAGGCAACGGCGTCATCCAGCCATGTCGTCATATCGTTATGCCGTCAAATCGAAAAAATCAATATTCAAAATATGGAAAAACCGAATTTAAGCTTTTGGAATTTGTGGAATCTGAGTTTCGGA
>CAMJGE010000062.1 GCA_946405145.1 uncultured Prevotella sp. | reverse complement strand
AATCACGTGCTCTGGCCAACTGAGCTAAAGAGGCTTTTCTAAGCAGCCGCTCTCTGATTCAGATTTACGACCTATCGGAAAACGGCTGCAAAGTTACGACTTATTTTTGAATTACCAAAACTTTTCCAAGTTTTTTTTATCTATTTCTCAATTTTTCCTTAAATTTTTGTAGTTGAGCACGCATAGAATCCACACAAAGGTCAATACTTTCCTCAAAAGTGTCACTTGTCTTCTCTACGAACAAGGTGTTTCCTGGTACTGCCACAGACAGGCTTACTTCCTTATTCTGGGCGGTAGCGGGCTTCACTACTTTACATTGCACCTCTACTTTCTGTATATCCTCATAAGATTTTTCCAACTTGGCGACCTTCTTTTCGATGAACGCCTCTAACTTCTCGGTAGCGTCGAAATGAATCGACTGAATCTTAATCTCCATAAATACCTCCTATTTTTAAATAGTTATTAAAAAGAGTCAGGCTCTTGGATGAGCCTCTTTATAAATTCGCTTCAACTGTTCGAACGTGGTGTGGGCATAGATTTCTGTCGTACTGACACTTTCATGTCCTAACAGATTCTTAATGCTCTCCAAATCTGAGCCGTGATTCAGCATTGCAGTGGCGAAGGTATGTCGCAACACATGAGGGGAGCGTTTCTTCAAAGAGGTAACTTCCGAGAGATACTTACGAACCAGGTTATACACCTGCTGTGCCTTCATTCGATCTCCCTTGTCATTTAAGAAGAAAGCATCGCTAATCTTCTCGCCTTGTTCGTCACGAGCAGCCCGATATAAACTCAGGGCTTCAGCCAACTCTTTGCCAAAAGGAATGATACGCTGCTTATTCCGCTTACCAGTTACTTTCAACTGGTTTGCCGTAAAGTCAACATCGCCATCATCGAGTCCTATCAGCTCAGCTCGTCTCAGCCCTGCTTCATAAAATAATAATAATAAGGTACGGGCGCGTACATCTTTATAATTATTCTCATCCCATTCCAACCCGTCGAGCAAGTTATCCATCTCACCCTCCCGTAGGAACTGCGGCAGCGGCTTCGACTTCTTCGGCCCAGTAATACAGTGAGCAGGGTCTTTCCCAACCAGTTTTCGCTTTAGGGCAAAGCGATAAAAGGAACGCAGAGCACTCAACTTCTTGTTAATGGTTGAGGCAGTGTTTCCTTTATCCATCAGACTCTCCATCCAGTCACGGATAAGATCAGCGTCAGCCAACTCTATCAAGAGCCTGTTATCCCTAAGACTTATATACGACTCAAATTCCCTTAGGCTTTCATCGTATGTCTGCACCGTTTGCGGAGATGCATTCCGCTCATAGCGCAAGTAGTTCAGAAACTGGTTAATCATGACCGAAACATCTGTATTCGGCTACGAATTTACGGATAATTTTCGAAACTACCAAATTTTCGGGAACTTTTTTATTCCTCGTTTGTACGAAGCTGCTGTACGTAAACGGCGTGCTCCATCTTCAGGCGCTTCAGAACAGACGGCTTATCGAACTGCTGACGACGACGCAATTCCTTCACAACACCTGTCTTTTCGAACTTTCTCTTGAACTTCTTGAGAGCCTTCTCAATGTTCTCGCCTTCTTTTACTGGTACAATAATCATTGTTTTTTGTTTTAAATATTTTATGTTAAACTTGATACTTTCAGGCACAGGGCCACGAAAAGCGGGTGCAAAGTTACTACTTTTTTGCAAATCCACCAAGTTTTTACCATATTTTTATTAAAACAAGTGTCATTTTCCTGGTTTTCAGTCTTAAAGAGGCGCACAAGCTTCCTGTAACCACGATATTTCATCGTCATCAAGACGAGGCGATAAGGTATCCAGCACTCGCTGATGATATTGGTTCAACCAGTTGATTTCTTCAGGCAGCAGCATATCCTTGATAATTGGTTTTTTATCGATAGGACAAAGGGTGAGCGACTCGAACTGCAAGAACTTGCCAAACTCTGTTTCCATATAAGGCTTTATAAGCAATGTATTTTCGATTCGCACGCCAAACTTGCCGGCTAGATAGATACCAGGTTCATCTGTGATTGTCATACCAGCCACTAATGGTGCAGGTTTCCATTCCATACGGAACTGGTGAGGACCTTCGTGTACATTCAGATAGGAGCCCACCCCATGACCTGTGCCGTGAAGATAGTTCAAGCCTTCACGCCACATATCCTTACGAGCCAGGACGTCAAGTTGTGTACCACTGGCTCCGCTGAGGAATTTACAGAGTTCTATCTGGATATGTCCCTTAAGCACCAATGTATAGACTCGCTTCTGTTCCTCAGTTAAAGGTCCCAGAGCTATAGTGCGTGTGATATCTGTCGTGCCGTCAAGATATTGTGCACCACTATCCAGCAACAAGAAGCCTTCAGGCTTCAAGGGGACGTCAGACTCCTGTGTAGCCTCATAATGAACAATGGCTCCATGAGCCTCATAGCCTGCAATGGTATCAAAGGAGATACCTCTGAACAGAGGTTGTTCTGCCCGCAACGATGTCAGCGTCTCATCTACTGTTAGTTCTGTGGGCATTTTGCCTTCAGAGATTTGTTTATCTAGCCAACAGAGAAATTTAACCATTGCGATGCCATCTTTCAGCATCGCCTGCTTAAAACCCGCTATCTCTGTCTCATTCTTGATGGTTTTCATCTGCTTCACAGGTGACTCAACCTCAATAACCTCTCTCGTCACAGCACTGAAAAGCGTATAGTTCACCTCATCAGGATCGAGCAGGATGTTATATTCGAAATAGTCTTTCAGTCCTTTCTGCACATTCTCGTAATCATCAACCCCTACCCCTTCGCCTTTCAGATAGGTCATCACCTCAGGCGTAAGCTTCTCCCTATTTATATATAAGGTAACAGCTGCAGAAGAAATCAGCAAGTAACCCACGAACACAGGGTTGCAATGCACATCAGAGCCTCTGAGATTCAGCGTCCAGGCGATATCATCGAGTGAAGCCATTAGCATACCGTCAGCATGAAGTTTCCGCAAGGCCTGACGAACACGGGTAATTTTTACATTAGTGGCCTCACCTGCATAAGTCAATGGATACTCTTCTATAGGATTGCCAGGAATCGTGGGACGATCCTGCCAAATCTGCGCCAATGGATCAAGATTGGTGCGAAGCGTGATACCACCTTGTTTACGCAGGTCAGCGATCAAAGCTCTCACGCTGCTGGTAGAGTTCACCTTTCCATCCACAGCCACTTCAGCACCTGGGCCACACTCCTTACCTATCCACTCTGCTATCGTGGGGGTATTCTCCATTTTCAGTTTCATCAACTGGAACTCCGTACCCCTCAACTGTTCTTCAGCTGCGAGGAAATAGCGGGAGTCTGTCCAAAGAGCAGCTGACGTCAGTGTCACTACAGCCGTACCAGCAGAGCCGTTGAAGCCAGATATAAACTCGCGCCCTTTCCAATGGTCAGCCACATATTCACTCTGATGAGGGTCGGTACTTGGGAATATAAATGCCGACAGATGTTCGCGAACCATAACTTCCCTCAGATCTTCCAATCGCTGATTCACTATAGCAGATTTGTCCATAATACAATTCCATTAACACCGCAAAATTATGAAAAAAATCTCATACCACCAAGCATTAATAGCATCAAGAAATATTAATCTCTGTTAATCCGTTCACACTATGGTTTTTTTTGCGTATCTTTGCACCACTTTTAACAAAACAATTTAAAATAAACAATTATGGCTTTTTTAACTGATGAGAAATTGGTGATTGTTGGTGCCGGTGGTATGATCGGTTCTAACATGGTACAGAGTGTGCTGATGCTGGGTCTGACTCCCAACATCTGTTTGTATGATATCTATGAGCCAGGTGTTCATGGTGTTTATGATGAGATGTGTCACTGTGCCTTCCCAGGTGCAAACATCTCTTACACTGTAGATCCTAAGGAGGCTTTCACAGGTGCCAAGTACATTATCTCTTCTGGCGGTGCTCCCCGTAAGGAGGGTATGACCCGTGAGGATCTGCTGAAGGGCAACTGCCAGATTGCAGCTGACTTCGGTGAGAACATCAAAAAGTACTGCCCCGACGTAAAGCACGTTGTTGTTATCTTCAACCCTGCCGACGTTACAGCTCTGACAGCACTGATCCACTCAGGTTTGAAGCCCAACCAGCTGACTTCTCTGGCAGCGCTCGACTCTACCCGTCTGCAGCAGCAGCTGGCTCAGGAGTTCGGTGTTCGTCAGGACAAGGTTACTAACGCTTACACCTATGGTGGTCA
>CAMJGE010000061.1 GCA_946405145.1 uncultured Prevotella sp. | reverse complement strand
CGTAAATATGACTCATAATCTGGAGGTCCCTGGTTCAAGCCCAGGCTGGTCCACTAAAAACGGCACTTACGAAATAATCGTAAGTGCCGTTTTTCTATGCGAGTTAAAAAGAACACAACCCTACTTATTGTAAACCTCGCTCTGATCCGGGTACAGATACCAATCAGTAGCATCATCCTTATCTTCTGCCCATTCTCCGAAAGAATGGTCGAAGGTGTGATAAGCGCCAAAGGAAGCTCCCTCCTTTCTGCCGCCAAGCTTCACAGCGTGAAGCGGCCAACGGAAGTTGCTGGTTGGAACGCTCAGCGCCCAAGGCAGACTGACAATGTTCTGACCAGGATAAGCGAACAGCACCTTTGAATTATGGTAGGCATAAGTGTGTACCTCCCAGTTGGCACTATTATAACCCTTGATGATAAAAGGATCAAACTTACCAAGCGACAGCATATTAAGATCAACTCCATCCTTGAAAGTCAGCACATAGGTGATCTCTCTAGGGATAAAGGTTCTGTGCGTATCATCATTCTGATAGGTCACATTATACAAACTACGTGTCATGACACCGTAATCTGTACTCAGCTTATCGCCAGTAGCCCAATGGGCATCAGCAAAGATATTGAGAACAGCCTCCTGGCTCAAGCCAGTCAGCAGAAGATCCTTTTGCTTCATGATAATCCTCATCTGATCAGGGAAATCCACACCAGAAACGTTGTCAAATGAAGCCCCATCTTCGGCTTCTGCCTTCGCTATATCACTCGCCTTAAAGCCAGAAAGATTGATAGCGAAAGCCAACTGCTGGGTAGCTCCTACTGCATTCAGTTTTACGCTTAGACGCACTACTCTGGGAGCCGTACGCCTCATCGACAAATGCACCACCACATCGTTGTAGTCATAATCGCCAGCTTCAGGATACTCTTCCTCAAACAGATAAGAGAATGACTGCACCTGATAGTAGCCCCCCACCTTTGCTTTGCTTGCAACGGGATTATCAAAATCGACCACGCTGCTATCATCTAAATCAAACTTCACGATGGTATATCTGCCCTCGCTGTCGATAGCGGCAGCATAAAACGTCTCCTGAAGGTTAGGATAGGAAACCGACATAAATATGCTCGTCTTATCCTCTACGTATGCCTCACCCAGGATAGTAGCCTGGTCGTTGACTACCGGATTGTCTGTCAGGATCTGTACCCGCTCAATATCCTCCAAGCCATAGAGGTCCACCATCAGCGTCTTTGTGGTAATCAACTGCCAATCGTGGTCCACATCTACATTATCTACAGGTGACATCTCTTGAATAATATCTTCATATCGTTCAAGATTAAACTGATTACGAACACAGCTACTAACTAATGTCGCACAACAAAAACAAACTAATATATGCCACTTATTATACATCATACTTATATACTTATAATATTTGATGTTGCAAAAATACAGAAATTAACCAAAAAGTAGTTGATTTTCGCAAACGATTGTGGCCATTTTAATATTCTTTAACCCAACAAACTATTATCCTATCACTTTTTTGCGTACATTTGCAGCAGTATTTAAAAACTACGTAATAGTATATAAGAGTTAAGCAAGCGAATTTTATAAAAACAATCATATATTAAGGAGATTAGAATTATGAATAAGTATTTGATGACAGGAATTGTCGCATTAACCTTTGGCGGCATGATTACAAGCTGTTCCCACGACGTATACGAAGGGAGTGCTGGAACGATTAAGAATATTCAGAATAATTACGAAAGTGCTTTCATTCAGACCTTTGGTGAGCCTGCTCCTACTCAGGATTGGGGCTTTGGTTCTTCATCTGTTGCTGGCGCAAGAGGTATGACGAGAACTATTCAGCCTTCTTTTGATTTTCCAGAAGATGCTGATGATAGCAAGTTCTTGGCTGATGTACCTGATGGCGTAAAAGCCTTTGATGAGGTTGCACAATGGGGAGGATATGCAACAGGCACAAGTTACATTGAAGACCGAAACACAGAAGTAAATATCTGGGGAGGTTGGGATGGTTCTAAGACCTCTGGCGGAACATTATATATTAAAGGCAATTGTGACTTTAGTAATGTAAAGTTCTATGTTGCTCCAAATACTGAGGTTTACTTTCTTGAAGGAGCAACCTTAACTTTGAGCGAAAGCAATGCAAGAGATCTTCAAGCGTGTAACTTCTACTTAGCTCCTAACTCAATGATTAAAACTTCTGGGTTATTGGTACTCAACAACGGTTTGCACATTTTCAATCATGGAACAATTGAGGCTGGCGAACTATTAACCAACAGTAATAGCTGGCTGGTGAATGGAGGAACTGTAAAAGTTGCTGGAAAGATTTCTGTTGAAAACGACTTGTCTGTCATTGAAAACAACGGTACTATCATTGCTGCTGACTTGAACACAGCTGGTAGTGGTAAGTTCGAAAACAATGCTGACGTGACAATTTCTGGCACTACATTTGTTAATAGTAACAATAACACTTGGGTAAACAATGGTCAGTATCATACTGGCAACTTTATCTATAATGCAGCCAGCGACGAGGTGATTAACAACTGCCGCTTGACTGTTGATGAAGACTTCAACATCAATCTTGGTGATAATCCTGGTACCGGCAACTTCAAGATGGATGCGGGTTCAGGTGTTGTAACCAAGTATTTCAATGGTGGTGGCAACTGGGACAAGGAATACTCTACAGGTTATAATAAAGGCCAGGGTGGTCCGTTCTATATCTACATGGGTGCAAACTCTGTGTTCAAGGTAACTGAGACTGCTACGATGAACGCTACAAAGGCCAATTATGGTATCTATGGTCCTGCAGATGGTGGTTATGCTGTTTTCCAGGCTAAGAACATTGTAATGGGAAAGGAAAATCAAGGATTTGAGGTTACTTATGGTAATAACCTGTATGTTTCTGCAGAATCACACTTCGCAAATGGCAATGATGGTCAGGCAGACCATCCTTACATTGATTTCAAGGGCAATGCTAAGATTTATGCTCCTGGATTTGAGAGTGGTTTGCCTAGTATCTCCATCAACAGGACGCCTTGTAATCCTGGCTTCAATGAAAGTGCCGACGAGATTGAGACTATCCGTGTGATTGCTGAGGACTTAACAACAAGTGACTTTGGTAAAGACTTCGACTTCAATGATGCTGTATTCGATGTAATCTGGAACAAGACTCAGAAAAAGGTGTCTATAAAGATACTTGCTGCAGGTGGTGAGCTTTCTATGTGGATTGGTGGTACTGCAGCTGGCGCTAACCGTTCATCCGTTAACGAATACTTCGCTCTGGCTAATAAAGATAAAAACATCACAGAAAAGACAATGATCAACACAGCACCTGGTCTGCATAATGAGTATAACCCATATGAATATGAATTAAATGCCAATGAGTGGTCAGGAACTACTATTGAAGCTATCGCTAACAGCATCTATATCCGCGTGATGAAGTCTGGTGAGCCAATTATTCTGACAGCTGAAAAGGGTAAGGTTGCTGCTAAGATTGCTGTTGGTGCTGACTATGTGTGGTGCGACGAGCGTCAGGACGTTGATGAGAAGTATAATGGCAAGTTCTCTGAATATGTTCAGGGATCTCATTCTTGGAACACTTGGTACAACAACAATCAGACCAATGAATAAGATAACATCAAATACTTATATACTATTATTGGGAGGGGCGTCTGCGTGAGCAGGTGCCTCTTTTTTTATGGAAAAACTTTGTAATGTGCATATAAAGTTGTATCTTTGCACTCACTATGGTACTGAATTATATTTGGATTGCATTTTTCATCATCGCGTTCGTGATTGCTTTGGTGAAACTGGTGTTTCTGGGAGACTTTGACGTGTTCCCAGCGATGATGGATTCTACCTTCTCATCATCGAAAACGGCATTTGAGATCTCATTAGGTCTGACTGGTGTCCTCTCGCTCTGGCTTGGCATCATGAAGATTGGTGAGAAAGGTGGCATCGTGAATGTGCTGGCAAAGCTGCTGAGTCCCATCTTCGTGAAGCTGTTTCCTGACATCCCCAAGGGGCATCCCGTTACTGGCTCGATCTTTATGAACATCGCCGCCAACATGTTAGGACTGGATAATGCTGCTACCCCACTCGGCCTGAAGGCGATGGAGCAGTTGCAGGAGCTGAACACGAAGAAGGATACTGCCTCGAACCCGATGATCATGTTCCTGGTGCTGAACACGAGCGGACTGACGCTGATACCTATTTCTATATTAGTGTATCGTGCCCAGATGGGCGCCGCACAGCCCACAGACATCTTCATCCCTATCCTGCTGGCTACCTTCTTCTCTACCTTAGCAGGTATCATCATCACCAGTCTATACCAGAAGATCAACCTGTTTAATCGCAC
>CAMJGE010000060.1 GCA_946405145.1 uncultured Prevotella sp. | reverse complement strand
CATCTGCGTGGAGAAGCTTAATCAAGATAAAGAGAGCCATCGCCTGTGGCATCGTCTCAATGAGCGGTTTGTCAAGGCGATGGCTACTTATCATCTGATAGATGATGATGACCGCATCCTCGTGGGACTGTCAGGTGGTAAGGATTCACTCCTGTTGCTTGAACTACTGGCTCGTCGGGCACGTGTTCAGCATCCACGATTCAAGGTAGAGGCGCTGCACGTGAGAATGGAAAATATCCATTATGAGACTGATACCAGCTATCTGGAGCAGTTTTGCGGCGATCTGGACGTCAGACTCCACGTGAGGACTACAAGTTTCGAAATCGGCAATCCCACCAACAAGAGGGATGCCCGCCGACAGAAGACACCCTGTTTTCTCTGCTCCTGGAATCGCCGCAAGGTGATGTTCAATTTGGCACAAGAGTTGGGCTGCAATAAGATAGCCTTAGGTCATCATCAAGACGACCTGGTACATACGGCACTGATGAATCTTACTTTTCAAGCTCATTTCACTACGATGCCTGTAAAACTGAAGATGCGCAAGATGCCCCTTACGATGATCCGTCCACTCTGCCTAATACAAGAGAGCGACATCAAGACTTATGCCCAACTACAGGGTTACCAGAAGCAACAGAAACTTTGTCCATATGAGAAAGAGTCTAATCGTACAGATATCAAAGATATTTACGAACGTTTAGAGGCACTTAACCCAGAAGTGCGCTATAATATCTGGGGAGCACTTGAAGCAGATAACAAACTGATTGATGAATCATAAGATGATGTTTAAAAGAAATATGCTCATACTTGCCATAGCTTTGTTGCTGCCACTTTCGACGGGTGCGCAGAAACGAAAAAAGCGTATCGCGAAGAAGCCTGTGGTAGAAATGCCACAAGAAGATCCCCGACTGGCAAATATGCGTGAGATGACACAACAGATTATCATCATCGACAGTATTGTAGCAGATAAAGATCAGGTGCTTTCACATTTTCATCTTTCAAGTGAGACGGGGCGAATCATCAGCAGTCATGCCTTCTTTGGAAAGGGTGACAGCACAACTGTCTTTGTCAATGAGATGGGTAACAAGGCCTATTTCAGCCAACCCGATGACAGTCTGCATCAGCAGCTCTGTACTAGCGATCTTCTTGGTGGAGAATGGAGTCGACTACAGTTTCTTCAAGGCATTAACAAAGGAATTTCCGAATCAGCTTATCCGTTTATGCTGGCTGACGGTTTGACATTCTATTTTGCCGGAAAGGGCGAAGAGAGTATTGGAGGTTATGACATTTTCTTGACACGCTACGACGCTCGCAGCAATAGTTTTCTGAAACCTGAGAATATTGGTATGCCTTTCAACTCTGAAGCTAACGATTACCTGTTTGCGCTTGATGAATATGCGCGTATCGGCTATTTTGTGAGCGATCGTCGTCAACCAGAAGGAAAAGTGTGTCTTTATATCTTCATTCCCAATAATAGTAGAAAAACTTACAATCCTGCAGTCTATACAGAATCTCAGATTCGAGGTTTTGCAGATATTAGCAGCATTGCCGACACATGGGGCAATGGCGAGGAACGCAGTGCGGCATTAGCTCGTTATCATGCTGTCAGTGTTTGTGACCCTCAAACTGCAAATGCGAGTTCAGTATCCAAGAACACCGCATTGGCAAGTATGGAGCTCGTCATCAACGATGCCCTCACCTACTCCAGCACCAAGGATTTCAAATCTCGTGAGGCAGCTCTACTTTACAAAGATCTTATTGAAACCCGCCAGCAATATCGTTCGCTTAGCCAACAGTTAGAGCAATGGCGTAACAATTATCTCAAGGCTACTGGTAATGATAAGCAATCCATCGCCCGAGATATTCTTCAGGCTGAGACTGAGATCATGCAGCTATATAGCCGCATACAGACACTCGAGAAAGAAACCAGAAATGCAGAAATTGAAATCATTAAATAAATTTACAAGTCTATGAACAAGAAACATTTTCCTGAATCCGAACTGATTATCAATGCCGATGGCTCTTGCTTCCACCTTCATCTGAAACCGGAACAGCTGGCAGACAAAGTAATCCTCGTTGGCGATCCTGCTCGTGTTGATACAGTTGCAGCTCATTTCGACACTAAAGAATGTGAGGTCAGCAGCCGTGAGTTCCATACGATTACCGGTACATATAAAGGCAAACGTATCACCTGTCAGAGTCATGGTATCGGCTGTGATAACATCGATATTGTAGTAAACGAACTTGACACCCTTGCGAACGTCGATTATAACACCCGAGAAGAAAAAGACGAGCACCGCACACTCACAATGGTACGTATCGGTACCTGTGGCGGTCTGCAGCCTTTCACACCAACGGGTTGTTTCGTGGCTTCCGTCAAGAGCATTGGTTTCGACGGTCTGCTGAACTACTATGCTGGTCGTAATGTGGTGTGCGACGTTGATATGGAGAAAGCTTTTACAGAACATATGCAGTGGGATCCCATCAAGGGTGCACCCTATGTCTCTATTGCAGATGAAGAACTCATCAACCAGATAGCTCAGGATGATATGGTTCGTGGCTACACCATCTCATGCGGCGGATTCTATGGTCCTCAAGGGCGCATCCTTCGTGCAGACATCGCCGACCCAAATCAGAATCAGAAGATCGAAGCTTTCGAATACGATGGTATGAAGGTTTGCAACTTCGAGATGGAATCATCTGCCGTAGCTGGTCTCGCTTCACTTTTAGGCCATCGCGCCATGACCTGCTGTATGGTTATCGCCAACCGCTACACTACAGAGATGAATACAGAATACAAAAATTCCATTGATACTCTGATTACTAAAGTCTTAGATAGAATTTAAATGAACGATACCATCTGCGCACCTGCGACTGCTCCTGGTGGAGCTCTAGGAATCATCAGAGTATCAGGTCCTCAAGCCGTAGAAATAGTGAATCAGATTGCTTCTGCAGACGTTAACACTTTTTCACCAAATTTTGAGACCTTCACCCACATAGTGGACAAATACGCGAATTTTGAGAAAGATAAAATAAGCTCAAATATCGTCGATGAAGTGATGATTACAGTTTTCCGTGCTCCTCATAGCTATACGGGAGAGGACTCAGTAGAAATCTCCTGTCACGGATCGCGCTATATAATAAATAAGGTGTTGGAACTGCTAGTAAAGCACGGTTGCCGAATGGCAGAACCAGGTGAGTTCACCAAACGAGCCTATCTGAATGGCAAAATTGACCTTTCGCAAGCTGAAGCCGTAGCCGACCTGATAGCTTCTTCCAACAAGGCCACCCACCAGTTGGCGATGTCACAGCTGCGTGGAGGTATCACCTCTGAACTCTCGCTGTTGCGCGACCAGTTGCTCAAACTCACCTCGCTGCTCGAACTCGAGCTTGACTTCTCTGATCATGAGGACCTCGAGTTTGCTGATCGAAGCGAGCTTTTGAGCATTGCAAATAAAATTAACAATCATATCACTCGTCTTGCCCGATCATTCGAGACAGGGCAAGCCATCAAACAAGGCATACCCGTCGCCATTGTCGGCAAGACCAACGTGGGAAAGTCCACCCTCCTCAACCGTCTGTTACATGATGATCGGGCCATCGTATCTGATATTCATGGCACCACCCGAGACACCATCGAAGACACCATCGATCTACAGGGTGTCAACTTCCGTTTTATCGACACCGCTGGCATCCGTCAGACCACTGATCAAGTAGAAAAAATAGGCATTGAACGAACCTTCTCTGCTATCGACAAGGCACGAATCGTACTTTGGGTCATCGACGAAGAGCCATCTACAAAAGAATTTAATAATATAAAACAACGCTCTAAAAATAAGAAACTTATCATTGTACAAAACAAAATTGATAAAGTTAAATTTACCCCATTAACGACTGTTAATTTTCCTTTAATCACCATTTCCGCAAAACAAGGCACCAACATCTCCCAACTTGAGCAAGCCATCTATCAGGCAGCTGATATTCCTGCCCTCTCCGACTCTGATGTTATCGTCACTAATGCTCGTCATTACGACGCCCTCATCAGAGCCAACGAAGCTATCCAGAGAGTCATCGACGGCCTGCAGCAACAATTAAGCGGCGACCTCCTCAGTGAGGATCTCCGTCAAGCCCTCGAAATCCTCGCAGAAATTACCGGCGGTCAAATCACACCCAACGAAGTCTTAGGAAATATTTTTAAAAACTTCTGCGTGGGCAAATAGAAGTATTTAACGTATTGAAAATCAATTAGTTACAAATTTCTTAAAAACAAATTTTAAATTATCACCAAAAGCACAACTACCTTATTATCAATGAATTACGCTTTTTAAGTTTATTAAAACGTCCTACAGACGATGCTTGCACCTGTACGTTGGGACAAGAATGCTTGGCCTGTGGTCAATGG
>CAMJGE010000059.1 GCA_946405145.1 uncultured Prevotella sp. | reverse complement strand
TCCAAATCCCTACCCTTCCAACAGGTGAAGCACTACAAACTGGTGTGGGACAACTCGCTGAATCTGTCATCGGGCTATCTGAAAACCATCATCGGCTATCAGCAGAACCGCCGTCAGGAGTTCGAAGAGAGCGAGGATGAATACGAATTGTATTTTAAGCTGCACACGCTGATTTACGACCTGCGTTACATCACCAACGAGTGGAGCGGATGGAAACTCTCAACAGGCATCGGCGGTATGTATCAGAAATCGGGTAACGAGGGCGAGGAATACCTGATTCCAGACTACCGGCTCTTTGACTTCGGCCTCTATGCCACAGCCACAAAGAACTTCGGTGACCACTGGACCCTGAACGGTGGATTACGCTATGACCACCGACGACTGCATGGTTATGAGTTGATGGAGGATGACGAGATGCGCTTTACGGATTTCACGCGTCACTTTAATGGTCTGACAGGCAGCATTGGTGTCGTCTGCAATATCAACGACCACTTCAACCTGCGCCTGAACCTTGCCCGTGGTTTCCGAACACCCAACATGAGTGAATTGGCCTCGAATGGTGTGCATGAAGGCTCTTTACGCTATGAGATAGGAAATCAGAACCTAAAAGCCGAATACAGTCTGCAGGCTGATCTCGGACTCGACTTCACCTCACGCTATGTCTCCGCACAATTGGCACTCTTTGCCAACCGCATCGACAACTACATCTTCACCCATCGGGTGCCAGAGGTCATCGATCCCGATTACCTCACCTATGCCTATACCCAGGGCGATGCCCGTCTGCTGGGATTCGAGGCCGGTGTGGATTTCCACCCCGTCCACTCCGTTCATTTTTCCAACTCTTTCTCCTATGTTGACGCCCAGCTGTTGCACGCTGATGCTGATACAAAGTATCTTCCATTCACCCCTGCACCCAAATGGTCATCTGAGTTAAAGTGGGAACTCTTCCACCATTCGCACAACACGATTCATCATCACCACACCTCTGATGCAGCCCATCGTTCACCGTTCAACAACCTCTACCTTGCCGCAGGACTTGACTGCTATTTGAAGCAATCAAATATCTATAGTGCTGACGACACGGAGACAGTGACACCAGGCTATGCTCTGCTTTCTCTCTCAGCAGGCACCGATATTCAGGTAAAAGGCAGGAAGATCGCAGAATTCCACATTACTGCCGACAACTTACTGGACAAGGCTTACCAGAACCATCTAAGCCGACTGAAGTATGCCGATGAAAATGTCATTACCGGTCGCCGTGGTGTTTACAACATGGGGCGTAATATCACGTTCAAGGTTGTGGTACCAATAATTCTGTAACATCGGTAAAGGAACCAAGAATGGTCAGACAGAAAATTCCACCTTGCAGAAAAGGCGGATAAAGTACCTGAGTAGATCGCTATTGGGGCAGATTGTAGCGCATAACATCTCCACCTAAAGCCTTATATAGTTGTATGGTGGAGCCCAATAATTCATAACGGTGACTCAGTAGGGATAGTCACGCCTCAAGCATCGCCTGGCGGGCCAGAAGCACTTGCAGATAGTTGACCTCACTGTCGTAGCGCATCCGTTTCTCTGTTGCGTCCAGCACATCCGTGAGTTTTTCAACTTGCTGTGAGATTTGCTTGATGGACCGCTGGGTATATTGGCGAGTAGCCAGGACATTGTTGACCTCTTGCCCGGCTTTGAGAATGGCTTGGTGGAAGGCAATCTTAGCTACCTCTTGTTCAGCTTGGGCCTTCTTGACCTCTGCTATCAGCTTGCCTTTGGCAAAAACGGGCTGCGTGAGCGAACCTAATGTCCTCATAAGCAGACCTGTTGGAGAAACCACTTCATCAGCCTCATTAGTCCAGCCGATAATGCCTGAGAGATTCAAAGTAGGATAGAAGGCTGCCCGTGCCTTGTTGGTGAGATAGAAGGCTTTCTTGAGGGCTGCCTCTGCCTGACGGATATCAGGACGCGTGGCGAGTGCCTGGTATTCACTTGAGGTATCAGAGGCATTTGTTCGCAGGACGCCTGGAAGTCGCCCCTCTCGATATGACCGCTATAACGCCCTAACAAGACACAGAGTGCATTTTCTGCCTCTATCATCTGCAACTGCAGTGCCTCAAGGGTTCCCTCTGCTTCAAGTTTGCTGGCCTCAGCCATACTTACCTCGTCGCTGGTAGCCTCGCCTACAGCCATCAGTACTTTCTGGGCTCTTACACTCTCTTCCCAGCTGTTGACAATATCCCGGGTTTCTTTGATCTGAGCATCGTACATCTCGAGTTGGTAATAACTGGTGGCTATCGTGGCAATCAGTTCCACCTGCACAGCCTGCACATAGGCAGCCTTCTCCTCAACAGTAGCAGCGGCGGCTTTCCTGGCATTCTGCAGCTACCAACTTGAAGAAATTGCGATATACGTCTGCATACTTCTTTCCAATATAGCTATGCGAACCATACCACACAATCTCCACATCACTCCGTTGCAATAGCAACCTCACCAATTCACTGCCCGCATAACCTGTCGAGCCAATAATACCAACTCTTATCATGAATATAATTAAAGTTTGTTTTTTGCAAAATTACTAAATACGTCAAGAAATAAAGAAGAAAATGGCTTTTTTTTGTCTTTTTTAGTATTTTGCATCTTTTCTCATTTCTATTTCGTATCTTTGCAGACTGAATGCAGATACATCAAGGAATGAACATAAAAACGAAACCAAAAATGATATGATCAAGAAACAACTAGCATTACTATTAGCGGGGATGATGACGACTCTTGCATGGGCACAGAATCCCGTCGTTAAGGTTGAGGGAGGACTGCTACAGGGCATTCCTTCGGCAGCAAGTGAGATAACCGTATTCAAGGGCATCCCTTATGCAGCCCCACCCGTGGGAGAACTGCGATGGAAGCGTCCTCAGCCCGTCGTGAAGTGGGATGGTGTGAAGGTGGCCGACACATTCAGCAACATCTGCTGGCAACCAGGCAACGCCATCGGTACATTCTATGGCAATGAGTTCTACTGGAAGGAGCAGACCGTGCAGAGCGAGGACTGCCTGTATCTGAACATCTGGACACCAGCCGATGCCGTAGGTCAGCCTGACAGGAAACTGCCAGTAGCCTTCTGGGTGCATGGCGGAGCCTACTTCAACGGCTACGGACATGAGATAACGATGGACGGTGATGCATGGGCCAGCCGTGGTGTGATACTTGTCACCATCAACTATCGACTCGGCATCTTCGGCTTCCTCGCTCATCCGGAACTGTCGGCAGAGTCAGCAGACGGCACCTCGGGCAACTATGGCACATACGATCAGGTGGCAGCCCTGAAATGGGTATATGAGAATATCGCTCAGTTTGGAGGCGACCCCAAGAATATCACTGTTCTCGGACAGAGTGCAGGTGCTGCCAGCATCAAGAACCTCGTATCCTCTCCCCTTTCGAAAGGAATGGTCAAGAACGCCGTCATACAGAGCGGTGGCGGAATTGGCGCATTCGGAAGCTCAGACAACGGGCAGCAAGAGGCAGAAGCAACAGGCAAGACATTCATGAAGAAGTTCAATTGTCGTACCCTGAAGGATATGCGTGCCGTGCCTGCCGAGGAGCTGCTGAGAGTCTTCAAGGCAGAGGGTATGGGACTCTTCCGACCCCATATCGATGGCATCCTGTTGACGGAGAGTTTCGATGATGCTGCCCGAAACCAGCATCTGGCCGATGCCAGCTATATGATAGGTTGCACGCTCGATGATATCCGCCCGATGGGAAAGCAGATTGACGAGTTCTGCTTCCTGCGCGACTCTCTCGATCACCGTCCTGCCTATCAGTATCTATTTGTCCGTAAGCTGCCTGGCACGCACGATGGTGCCTTCCATTCTGCTGAACTGTGGTATATGTTCCACACCCTCGATCGCAGCTGGCGCCCCATGACTGAGGCCGACTACCGGCTGGCAGACGAAGTGATGGACTGCTGGACGAACTTTGCCAAGTACGGCAATCCTAACAAACCAGCCGAAAACAGCTGGCAACCGTTCACACTTGGCAATCCTTTCATCTTCACATTCAATGTCAAAGAATGATATAAATAACCGATATGAAGATTAAACAGTGGCTGCAATCCCTATCATTCAGGACTGGTGTTATCGTCCTGATCTGCTGCATACCGTTCTATATCCTGTCCTTCGCGCAGATGCTGCTGCCCATCAGTACAACAGCAAAAGGCATCTTCTGGGCTGTGCTCTTCGGACTGGCCAAGACCTGCCAGTATGGAGGTCTGACCATTCTGGGTGTTGAAGGCTATAAACG
Source organism: uncultured Prevotella sp. (assembly GCA_946405145.1). Taxonomy (GTDB): domain Bacteria; phylum Bacteroidota; class Bacteroidia; order Bacteroidales; family Bacteroidaceae; genus Prevotella. The sequence continues at coordinate 887 of CAMJGE010000059.1, read as the reverse complement.
GTTAAGGAATAAATTCAGAAAACATTAAAAAAAACAAGACAATATGATTTACGGACTTACTAAAGGAACAGATTTTGAGAAATTATGCGACGGAGCTGCCAAGGCTGAAGCCGCAGGAGTGATGACATACTATGCCCTCGCACGAATGACAAAGGAGCAAGGCTATCCCGAAGTGTAGCTTTGCTTGCAAAGACCCCTCACAAGGGTGAGGGGTCGCGAGGGCGTAACGTTAGTGGAGCTGGAGGGAGTCGAACTAAATTCTGCAATTTCATGTAATTGCGTGTAAAGTCAAAGCCACCACCATTTCTTTTTGGCAAATTTACTTCAAATTTGGCATACTTTTGTCAAATCCGTTGATTTTTTAAGTTTTGTTAGCATTTGCATAACAAAAATGAACCCTTTAACTTTGCAGATGTTCTTGGGGACGCTTGTCATTGTGAGATGAAAAAGCCGTATGGTTCTATTCCCACTCATTGACATCTGATAATCTCGCATAGTGTCTAAATAGCAGTTTCTCGGGAATGCGATCTACAGGACATCTTGGAACAACAAAAACAATCGTTCTATTGCAGAATCCCCTTGGGGACGCTGTTTGGGGACGCTATAAAGCTGTTGGGGACGGGGACGCAAATTCTATGGATAGAATGATTGGGGACGCAAAAAGCAGATTAACATCCTTAAACTACGATGGATTTATCTGAACCCTGCCGTCTTAACCTATTTTCAGTGAAAATGCGGTCATTTACCGTTCAAAACGCCAAAATTGTCAAGAATGTGGATTGCAAGAGGATTAACTGGAGTTTGTGTAAAACAAGAGTCCCCACGCTTACTACAAGGCCATTGAGGTCTCGTAATGTAGGGCTATCTTGAATAAAACAGCAGGGAGC
>CAMJGE010000058.1 GCA_946405145.1 uncultured Prevotella sp. | reverse complement strand
AAATTTCTTTTAGAGAAAAGGATTTTTAGTTAAACATAGGCTTTTTTTGATGCTGTTGCTCGAGAGAGTTGCGGCATCTTTTTTTGGTTGTTTGCGAAAAAATGTGTACCTTTGCACCCAAATTACGAATATAATGAAAACAAATAGACTCAAAAGCCTGATGCTAGTGGGCATCATGGCACTCAGCTACCTCACTGCAAGCGGTCAGGAGGAGCAACAGATCATAGAGCACGAGGGAAACAAATACACTATCCATGTAGATCGACTGAATCCAGACCCAGAGATGTCATTGCTTGATGTGTTGCATCTCTGCCCGGAATTCATCTCCGCAGATGGTCACGATATCATTGAGGACTACCTCCTGTCAGTCGATGATATCATGCTGAGCGGTGATTACAGGCCATTGCTGGAAAACATCAAGGCTTGTGATCTCAGCGATATCATCGTGTGTAACTATGGTGCTGTCAACAATGCGATGGATGGCATCACTGGCAGTATAGATCTCCAGTTCAAGGAAGGCAGCAAGGGACTTGACGGCAAGATCGCCTTGCAAGGTAGTACCTATGGCAACGGAAGACTGTTTACCAATATCACCAGCACAGCAGAGAAAGTCACTGTACGTGGTTTCGCGCATACCAGTCTGAATTACGAGAACTATGATGGTCTGGAAAACAGTCATCTCACCACACATGGTACTGTCGAGGATGCTTTGGTTTTTCTAAACTGGAGACCCTCTGAGAATGACGAACTGCGACTCAAATTCATGCAGGGATTTCGCGGTAGGAGTAGTAAAATCACTGCCTCTCAGGGGGCTGATGCAACACCTATCCCGAATTATGAACGCAGAGGTGAGTTATCGGCTGCCTATGAACGAAACCTCAACGACAAGGGAGCCGTACTCTACTTAGAGTCAGGATTAGGCTATTTCAACAACCACAATGAAGTTTACAAGTCTCGTTTTGCCGTTGCTTCATGGATCACAGAGTTCACCATACCCCTCTGCCAGGATTTGTCGATGATTGCCGGATGGGAGACTGACTATCTGAACAGCTGGTTCATCGATGTCAGACGAGAGCAGTATCTGAACAATGACCTCTACGTGCAATTCGACTATAACCACGGACCTTGGATCCTCAGTCTGGGCGACCGTTTCCGTATCAACAACTTCTGGAATAGGCCACTCGTCACTGAAGACAATCCCCTGTGGTCATATCATCGCAATGAGCATGCCTTACATGCCAGTATCGGCTATAAACACCAGCGCCATTTCATTCAAGGCACTTTCAGCCGCAGCTACTTAAATCCAACGATCATTGATTTCTTCTTATTAAGCGACGAACAAGAAGACAACTATCAGACCGACTTTACCACCCACCTGGCCTGGCGCGCTGAGGCACGCTATAACTACCAGACCAAGAATCTGGTGCTGACAAGCAGTCTGCAACATACCAGAATGACTGATCTGCTGTCACCTAATGAATATCTGACAGGCCTCAGAACATCAGTCACATGGAACAAAGGAGATTTCCGACTCACCGCTGGTGCCAATTTCTACCACAAGCATATCAGTGGAAGGAAAGACATTATGGAACCCGTCTATAACAATTTCTATCAGCTGAAACTGGCACCCACCTGGTTGTTGGGCAAGGGATTCCGCCTATCGTCTGTCTTGCTCTATACCAGCCGACAGCATACTTATTATGAGATACATCCTCACCTCTTTGCCTCTGTCAAGGTGAATAAAGACTTAGGGCGACACTGCAACCTCTTTGCCGACTTCCACGACATTGCAGGTCCACAGACAGGTTATACCTTTGATATAGTAGATACCTATCAGAACCGGGCTCTGACCATCGGACTGACTTTCTATCCTTTCAGAAAATAAAAGAAGGATTAGTCTTTCTCTATCAGACAGACAGCATAGGCAGAGATACCCTCCTCACGTCCTGTGAAGCCTAACTTCTCGGTAGTTGTGGCCTTGATGGAGATATCATCCACATCACAACCACAGATTTCAGCTATACAGGCTTTCATCTCTGGGATACGAGGATTCATCTTCGGACGCTCGGCACAGATGGTGGCATCGATATTTCCCAACCGATACCCCTTGGTGGCAATCAGCTCGATGGTTTTCTTCAAGATCACCTTACTGTCCATGCCATCGGTAAACTCGGCGGTATCAGGGAAATGATAACCTATATCTCGCATATTGGCGGCACCCAGCAAGGCATCACAGATGGCGTGCAACAGCACGTCGGCATCGCTATGACCCAGCAGTCCCTTACTATGTTCAAGTTTAATGCCGCCCATCCACAGGTCGCGACCCTCTACTAACTGATGGACATCATAGCCCATTCCCACTCTAATCTTCATATCCTTGCCTTTTTACTTTTTTACCTTTTAAACAGATCCTTGATACCATCTATATCGAAAGCCAGTGTGAACCGCAGGGTCTGGTCGAGCGGATTACTACGAGCCGTAGCAATCACATAACCCACATCGAGCGAGAACACACTCATACGGAAACCGCCACCCACCGTGAAATACTTCAGGTTACCCTTCGACTCACTCTGGTGATGATAGCCCGCACGCAGCGAGAACTGGTCGTGATAGACATATTCCGCACCCACGCTCCATTGTATCTCCTGCAACTCTTCCTTAAAGCCACCAGGCGCATCACTGAAACTCTTGAAAATACCACTGATCGAGCTCACATCGCTATACTCACGGCGCACACGGTCCTGATAGTCGCTGTTAGACTCACCTTCCATCTGTTTCGGCACAGTGGGTACCATCAGCTTATTGGCATCCGCCGCGATGGTGAAACGATTATACTCATCGATAGGAACCATCAACGAGGCACCCAGTCGCATGTTGGCAGGCAGGAACTGGCTCTCGTCGTCACCATAATAGGAAATCTTACTACCGATATTTGAGAGATTCAGACCGATACCTAACTGACACTCCCGACTACCTAACATGATATAATTGTTATAGTACATCGCCAGGTCGGCAGCAAAGGCTGAAGCCGGCTTAGAATCTTCACTGTAGTCATACCGCAAGTCACTGTGTATCCAACGGATAGCTGCTGCTAAAGCAAACTTCTCACTCAGCATCATCGAGTAAGCCAGGTCTATCGACATCTCATAAGGCTTTACCGTCATACCATCGTCGGCAAACACCTCACCCAATGAGAAATAGCGCAGCGAAGCACTGAGGGCAGAATAGTCACCGATACGATAATAACCAGCCAGATAGGCCAGATCAATATCATTCACCAATTTGCGCAACCAAGGGGTATAGTTCAGGGCGACACCTGCACGACTGATACAGAATGGATATTTGGCAGGATTCCAGTACTGTGAGTTCACATCTGGATCAGTGGCGACACCTACATCACCCATACCTGCCGCACGAGCATCAGGGGCGATGGTCTGCGAGATCACGGCATGCTCCACAGGATTGAACATCATGCCCTTGTCATCGTCCTGTGCAAAAAGAGGTGAGAGGCAAGAGGTGAGAGGTATAAGAATACCTGTCACTATCACCCGCTTCAGCAATTGTCCTCTATCTTTCTTTATCTCCATATCGTTTCTTTCTTCTCTTATAACGTTACCTTCATTCAATTATTGCTTAGTATAATCAATTTATTGGTATGGGTGGCACTGAGACCACTATTGCCTTCCACCTGGATACGGTAGATATAGACACCCGTCATCAGTCTGCTGCCGCCATCAATCGTCAGATCCCAGTCGATCGTAAAAGTACCATCTGTCGGAATACCACGCTTCACATATTTCCACAACTGGCGACCAGACATATCAAAAATATCAAGTGTCGCATCCACCATATTGTTGCTACGATCATGATTGACGATAAACGACGTGTGAGTCGTAGCTGGATTCTTCGTACAGATAACACTGACTCCTCCATCACTGCCTGACGCATCGACATTGAACACCAGTTCGGAAGTCGAAGAATTATTCAGCACATCCCAGGCTCTGAACAGTAGTTTATGCCGACCAGGTGTGAGCTCTGGCAGCGTGAAGCCTACTGTTCCGCTACGATAATCACCAAAGTCGAAGTTGAAATAGCTGTTCAGGTTATAGGTCTTTGCCGGATCGCCGTCAATCACCAGCTCCAGATCGTGGCCCACGGAACTGCCCGAGGCATTGATACCGCTGTCGTCATAGAGTTCTGCACCGAAATAAGGCGTTGCATTCACCGTACCACCATTCGTAAACGACTTCGAGTTCAGATAACAGAAGATCGAAGGTCCGATAGAGTCTGTCTGGGCCTCACCACTGCCGTCCAGCGTAAAGCTGTCGTTCGTACCATGATAACACTGCTGACCATCCTTACTGATAGCATAAAGCGTCATCAGACCAGTACCCTCGTCATAGCTGATATCCTTTGGTACTGCAAAGGTAAAGTCGAACAGACCGCTGCTCACGGTATTGGATCCCTGATAGAGCGTGCGCGTACGATCCTCATATACAAAGGGTTCCCTTGCCGATGTCTCATCGTTCTGTCGGCATACGATGATCTCTTTGGCATCCTGAACCATTACTGTCACTACACCATCGAAGGACGAATCTGATACCACATGTCCCTTTACCTTCACGATAGAACCGGCAGACAGTTGGATAGGGGAACTTGCCGACTGCCCATTGATGCTGTCGATGATAATCTCTGGCTGCGGACAAGCCAGCTTCAGCGCAGGATCACCCAACAACGAGTATTGCAACTTGTTAGGCGACGTATCACGCCCCTGCTCCACCAGATCGCACTTTGCCTGTCGCACAGCCTCACCGATGGTATAGCCTGGTCGCAGTACATAGTTGGTAAAGGTGGTGTTCATCTGTTCATTATAACTGGCATACACCGTACGGGTGGTGCCAAAGAAAGCCACACCCCCACCCTGCGGATTAAACATCACTGTCTCACCGATATTATCTTCCTGTCCGTCGAAGGGCATGATGTCGCATGAGGCTGTCACCCAAAGGGGGAGATGATCAGTGGTGGAGGTCTCGAAATCCTTCAGCTGCATCACCAGCTCGTGCGATAAGGCATAAGGGGCACCATGTCCGCAATAGTTCATCATCAGCGCACCAGCAGTCATCTGCTGCTTGATCAGACGTGTCACATCCGGATAGGCATAACCGGTAGAAGAAGGTACCCGCTCATAGGCATCCCAATAGATCTTCTTAATCTGGTAAGCCGGATGATTGGTCTCTATCAGTGTAGCCACCTTGTCGGCTGCTGCCATGTGGGTATTCTCGTTACCGTCGTCACCCATCATACAGATGGTGTTCTGCCAGG
>CAMJGE010000057.1 GCA_946405145.1 uncultured Prevotella sp. | reverse complement strand
GCGGCTTCATCTCCGATCTCGGCTATGAGACCTATCAGAAGATCCTCAATCAGGCAATGGCGGAGCTGCGTAACGAGGAGCCGGAACTCAAAGCAGAAAGTCAAGAGTCCTCACCTCTCGCCGCCGATCTCTCATCTCTGAGCTTCGTCGATGACTGCGCCCTCGAATCCGATATCGAGATGTATTTCCCCGATCAGTATGTCCCCAGTGACTCTGAACGCATGCTGCTCTATCGTGAACTCGACAACCTGGCTGGTCGCCATGATCTGGAGGCTTCGCTCGAGGCCTACCGTACACGTCTCAGAGACCGTTTTGGCGAAATTCCTGATGTTGCCGAAGAACTCATCCGTGTGGTGCCACTCCGTGTCTATGGTAAGCAGTTGGGCATTGAGAAGATCATGCTGAAACAAGGTCACATGTACCTCTATTTCGTCAGTAACACCAATAGCCCTTACTTCCAGAGCGAAGCCTTTGGCAAGATTCTCAACTACGTGTCGAATCATCCCCGTCAGTGCAACTTCCGAGAGGCTAACGAGAAGCGTTCTGTAGTTATCTCGCCAGTAGCTTCCGTTGGCGACGCTCTGACAATCTGTCGTGCAATTGCGACAGATTGACATATAAAAACCTCCTGGCATCTTTATTGCCAATAGCTTAATGAGCGCCGCAAGGAACTCATTAAAATAGTTAACATGTTTAATTTTAAAAATATAATTAGGAGGTAAAGATTATGATGCCAGTAATGAGAAGTAACAGTTGGATTCCCAGTGTGTTCAATGATTTGTTTGATACGGACTTTATGCCGAAGGCAAACTGCACGGCTCCCGCTATCAATGTGAAAGAAAGCGACAAGGCCTACACCGTCGAACTCGCTGCACCGGGCATGAAAAAGGAGGACTTCAATGTACATATCAATGATGAGGGCAACCTGATCATCAAGATGGAGAGCAAGAACGAGAAGAAGGAGGAAGACAAGAACACCCGCTACCTGCGTCGTGAGTTCTCTTACTCAAAGTTCGAGCAGACACTGATTCTGCCTGACGATGTGAAGAAGGAGGATATCTCAGCCAAGGTTGAGCATGGTGTATTGACCGTAGAGCTCCCCAAGGTCATTGAAGAGAAAGTAAAGGTATCACGCCAGATTGATATTGTATAAGTTAGTAATTATTGTATAGCAAACGGGGCTCACAGTGATGTGAGCCCCGTTAATGTTTCTATGTACCTTACTTACTGGTGCGATTGATGAAGTCCATGATGATCTCTGCAGCGTCGTCTTCGCTCAGGTCGTCCGTTGAGATGACGAGGTCATAGTTGCGCGTGTCGTAGCGAGAGGTATCCTCATATTTCTTGATGTATGTCTCGCGGCTGGTATCCATCTTCTCGATGATGTCACGAGCCTCCTGCTCACTGACGTTCTGGCGACTCATGATGCGCTCTATACGATGTGGCATCGAAGCCTGAAGGAAGATGTTCAGGTGGTTGGGCCACTCACGGAATACCATGAATCCTGTACGACCTGCCACCACGCACGATGACTGCTCAGCCACTTCCTCCAGAATGCGCTTCTCGGTTTCGAACAGAGATTGGTTGTCTAGTTTCACCTCTGCTTCCATCGGCTGATGGGTACTGTTTACCAGCGTGTTATAGTAGTTGTTGATATCATTCCACCAAGACTTCTTCTGTGCCTTGATCTCCTCAATGCGCTCAATGGTGAGGCTGAACTTATGCGTCAGTCCCTCAACGATGGCCTTATCGCAGTATTTTACGCCTAATTTCTCTGCCAGTTTGCGTCCTACCGTACGTCCACCAGTACCGACTTCGCGGTTGATGGTAATCACAAATTTCTCGTTCTTATTCATATCTCCTTTATTATTTTAGCTGCAAAAGTAGAAAGTTTTTCTAAAAACATCCCATCCTTCCGCTAGGCAGGATGGGATGCTGTTTATATGCGTATGCTCGATTAGTGTTTGTCGAGTTCTGCAAGGTTCTCGGCAATCATCTCGTCGGTGACGGTGTAGTTCTGCAGATCGCCCTTGATGTAAGCCTCGTATGACGGCATGTCAATGAGTCCGTGACCAGAGAGGTTGAAGAGGATAACCTTCTCCTCGCCTGTCTCCTTGCATTTCTTGGCCTCACGGATCGTGGCTGCGATAGCGTGGGTGCTCTCAGGAGCTGGGATGATACCCTCCGTGCGGGCGAAGAGCATACCAGCCTCGAAGGTCTCGAGCTGAGGAATATCAACACCATGCATCAGACCGTCCTTGATAAGCTGGGAGATAATCATGCCTGCACCGTGATAGCGCAGACCACCAGCGTGGATGTTGCTGGGCTTGAAGTTGTGACCCAGCGTGTACATCGGCAGCAGTGGGGTGTAGCCAGCCTCGTCGCCGAAGTCGTAGCGGAACTGGCCGCGTGTGAGCTTCGGACAGCTGTCGGGCTCGGCTGCGATAAACTCAGTTTTCTTACCGTCAAGCAGGTTGTGGCGCATGAAGGGGAAGGAGATACCACCGAAGTTGGAACCGCCACCGAAGCAGCCGATTACGATATCGGGATACTCGCCAGCCATCTCCATCTGCTTCTCTGCCTCAAGGCCGATGATGGTCTGATGAAGACCTACGTGGTTGAGCACGGAACCAAGGGTATATTTACAGTTCGGCGTGGTGGTGGCGAGCTCTACTGCCTCAGAGATGGCTGTGCCCAGCGAACCGCTGTGGGTAGGATCCTTGGTGAGGATATCCTTACCGGCACGGGTTGACATCGAGGGTGAACCCTCAACGACGGCACCAAAGGTGCGCATGATGCTGGAGCGGTAGGGCTTCTGTTGCATGGTGATCTTCACCTGATAGACAGCACAGTCGAGACCATAGATCTTGGCTGCATAGCTGAGGGCTGCGCCCCACTGGCCTGCACCAGTCTCGGTGGTGACGTTAGTGGTGCCTTCCTGCTTAGCATAGTAGCACTGGGGCAGGGCAGAGTTGATCTTATGTGAACCCAGCGGATTGGTGCTCTCATTCTTGAAATAGATGTGAGCTGGAGTGCCGAGAGCCTCTTCGAGGGCATAGGCGCGTACCAGCGGTGTAGAGCGATAGTATTTATACTTCTCCAGCACATCCTCAGGGATATCAATCCAGCGATGCTCAGTATCCAGCTCCTGCACACAGCACTCGCGTGGGAAGATGTGTGCCAGATCGTCAACGCCGAGGGGCTGTTTGGTGACGGGATGAATCGGCGGCATGGGCTTGTTGGGCATGTCGGCCTGAATGTTGTACCACTGTGTAGGAATCTCACTCTCTTGGAGGATGAATTTTTTCTGTTTAGCCATAATTATAAAGTTTAGGATTGGTAATATCCGTGTGCAAAATTACTCTTTTTAATTTATAAATAAGAATGAAATGTTAAGAAATTGACAAATTTGTAGCTATTTTATGATTTTTTCTTCAAATTGTCGAGAAACTCGGTGGGTTGCATGCCAAAGTGCTTCTTGAAGGAGGTTGAGAAGTAGCGTGGATCACGGAAGCCTACCTGATAGGCGAGATCGCTGATGCGGATTTCCGGGTTCTCTGTGGCGATGCGCTTGGCTTCGTCCATGCGGATGTTACGGATGAAGGTGCTGACATTGACATTGGCGATGGCGCGCAACTTATTGTATAGGGTAGAGGCGCTGGCACCCATGTCGGAGGCCAAGGCATCGCGATCGTAGTCGTCGTCTTCCAGATGATCGAGTACCATTTGCCGAGCCCGTTGCAGGAAGAGCTCATCGGCGGTGAGTTCACGTGGTGGCTCTTCTTCTGCGAGGTCTTCTGCATGTTTGTTCTCTGTCTTGATGCGCTTGCGGTTCTGGATAATGTTATCCACGCGGATCTTAAGCTCTTTCAGCTTGAACGGCTTAGTCAGGAAGTCGTCGGCTCCTAGAAGCAAGGCTCGCTGTTCGTCGTCCATATCGCGCTTGGCGGTCAGCAATACGATGGGCAGATGGGCATAGTCGGGATCTTCTTTGATCTGTTTGGTAAGTTCATAACCGTCCATCCCAGGCATCATGATGTCGGAGATAATCAGGTCGATGGGCTTTTGACGAATCATCTCGATGGCTTCGTAGCCATTATGGGCTATATATATATTATAATAGGTGGTCAGGAGCTGGTGCATCAGCATCAGCAGCTCGGGGTTGTCTTCTACTATCAACAGACTGATGTCGTGTTTCTGGGGCAATTCGTTCAGGTTGAGAACGGCATTGATCTCGCTTGGTGTCTCCTTATTCTCGATATAGGGATTCTTGGAGTTGTCGAAGGTGATCTGGCCTCCTTCGTAGATCTGATCTGCTGTGTAAGCCTCCTTGTTGATAGGCAGCTCGATGGTGAAGGAGGTGCCTTCGCCCACCTCACTCTCGCATTTGATGGTACCTCTGTGCAGATACACGAGGTCGTGGGTAAGAGCGAGTCCCAGACCTGTGCCGATATTCTTGTTCTGGCGGTAAGAACCGTCCTGGAAAGGGCGGTAGAGGTTTCTCATCTTGTCTTTGGGAATGCCAACACCCGTGTCGCTCACCACAATGCGGATGCGGTCGTAATGGGGACTGGTGGTGACTCGCAGACTTACTTCTCCGTTTTCCTTGCAGTATTTGGCAGCGTTTGACACGAGATTATAGATGATCTTATCGAGCTTGTCGGTATCTATCCAGCCCATCATGCTTTCAGGCTGACACTCGATGGTGTATTTCATCCTCTTCTTCACAATCAGGGGTTCCAGATATTGGGCTGTCTCGCGGATGTAGCGCATGACATCGCCCTGCGCACAGAGCAGTTTCAGCTCGCCTGCCTGCGATTTGCTGGTCTCCAGGATCTGTTGGAGCATTCTCACCATGCGCTGGATATTGATCTGCATGAGATCATAGTCGTGTGACATCTGTGGTGCTTCGTCGCGCATCTTGTCGATAGAGGCGGAAAGTACGGTGAGTGGGGTCAGCAGTTCGTGGGTGATATTGGTGAATACGTAACTCATGCGAAGTTTTTGTCGGAGACGCATACTTCGCATATAGATGAGCCTGATGAAAAAGGCCAAAATGATGACTGAGGCCACAATGCCAAGGGTAAATAGTAGGTAAAGGTTCATCTTGATTATGTTTAAATTCCGTGCAAATATATGTTTTATTTTTCAAATCCACAAGCTTTTGCGATAAAATTGACCTTATTTGGCCTATTTTTGTTTGAAAATCGTGATTTTATGTTTAAATAACGTGAAATCGCGGATTTTAAACATAAAATAATATAAAGTAAACAGCTATTTGGGAGAAGAGTTATATCTTTGCATCAGAAAAAGATTTTAATGGTTAAGGTTTATGGTTGATTAATTTAGTTTTTTAAGTAAGTAAAAGGCTCGTTGTGAAACGGGCCTTTTATTGTTTTTGTAAAAAACGCTAAGAGCGGGATGGATTATTTCAGCAACTCCTCAATCTGCTTAGCAATGTTCTCAATGCTCTCTGTAGGCTCGAAACGAGCTACAACCTGTCCCTTCTTGTTGATGAGGAACTTGGTGAAATTCCACTTGATGGTGGGTTTCTGCTTATAGTCAGGATCTTCCTTCGACAGCATGTCTTCGAGAATCGGCGTAAGCTGATGATTCATATCCCATCCGGCGAAGCCTTTCTGCTCCTGCAGGAACTTGAAAAGGGGATCGGCATCCTCGCCGTTTACCTTGACTTTCTTGAAGCGTGGAAAGTCTGTGCCGAAATTAAGCTTGCAGAACTCATGAATGCTCTCATCGGTGCCAGGAGCCTGCTGTCCGAACTGGTTGCAGGGAAAGTCGAGAATCTCGAATCCCTCTGCATGATACTTCTTGTAGAGTGCTTCAAGCTCGTCGTACTGCGGGGTGAATCCACACTTGGTTGCCGTATTGACAATCAGCAACACCTCATTGGCGTATTCTTTCAGAGATACGTCTTTACCTTTTCTGTCCTTGACAGAGAAATCATAAATGGTTTTCATTCTAGTAGTTTAAAAAATATAGTATATTATATATCATCGTACTTTGGGTACAAAGATACAAAAAAGAAGTGAAAAGAAGTATGTTTTTACTTTTTTTCACTTCGAAAAAATGAAAAGGTGCGCTTTGGCATATGCAACTACCAAAAACGCACCTTTTCTAAATCCTTAGAAAGTATAGTCTTACTTCTTCGCAGCCTTACCGTAGCGGCTCATGAACTTATCGACACGACCTG
>CAMJGE010000056.1 GCA_946405145.1 uncultured Prevotella sp. | reverse complement strand
TTCTCGATGATTCGCTTGGCAGCCACCAGCGAGATCTGTTGCATCACACGCATCAGCAGCTCTTCCTTGTTGAACGGCTTTGTCAGGAAGTCGCTTGCGCCCACCTGGAAACCCTTCACCAGATCGGCAGGGGTGTTCAGAGCGGTGAGGAAGATGATGGGGATATCCTTCGTCGTTTCGTCTTTCTTCAGAATGACGGCAGTATCAAAACCACTGATGTCTGGCATCATCACATCCAGCAGAATCAGGTCGGGATGCTCCTTTCTGGCCATCTCGATACAAGCGGTACCATTGTTCGCCGTGCACACCTGAAACTTCTCGTTGCTCAAGAGGATCTTCAACAACAAGACGTTACTGACAACATCATCGACAATAAGTACTTTATACTCACTTCGGTTTATCTTTGATTCTAAAGTTTGTCCAGCGTCCATATATTAGGATAGTATTTTGGTGCAAAAATAATGCAATAATTTGAAATCACCAAATTATTGCACCATTTTTTTACTTAAACGCCTGTTTCTACTTATATTCTGCCCATGATTTGATACCGATCTTGTCTAATTGAACCGTACAGAAGGCATGGATAAAGGCACTTGCCAGGCGACTGTTGGTGATGAGCGGCACATTCAGATCGATGGCTGCACGACGGATTTTATAGCCGTTGGTAAGCTCGTGGGTCGTGAGGTTCTTGGGGATATTCACCACCATGTCGATCTTGTGCTGATGCAACAGGTCGAGGGCTTTCGGGGCGTCCGACGGCTCCTGGTTCTCTGAAGGCCAGAGCACTCGCGTGTTGGCAATGCCATTCTCAGTCAGGTACTTCGAGGTGCCGCCAGTGGCATAAAGCTCATAGCCATGACTCACAAGCATGCGGGCGGCATCGAGCATCTCGGCCTTCTGCTTGGCAGAACCCGTTGAGAGCAGTACCGTCTTCTTCGGGATGCGATGGCCCACGGAGAGCATAGCTTTCAGCAGCGCGGTATCGGTATTATCGCCGATGCAGCCTACCTCGCCAGTTGAAGCCATGTCCACACCCAGCACAGGGTCGGCTTTCTGCAGACGGTTGAAGCTGAACTGCGAGGCCTTGATACCTACATAGTCGAGGTCGAACAGGTTCTTGTGCGGCTTCTCTACCGGCAGTCCCAGCATCACCTTCGTGGCCAGGTCGATAAGGTTCAGCTTCAGCACCTTCGATACGAACGGGAACGAACGGGAGGCACGCAGGTTGCACTCAATCACGAGGATATCATTGTCGCGCGCCATATACTGGATGTTGAAGGGACCGTTGATATGCAGCGCCTTGGCAATCTGACGGGAGATGCGCTTGATGCGGCGGACGGTCTCTACATAAAGCTTCTGAGGCGGGAACTGGATGGTGGCGTCGCCCGAATGCACACCGGCAAACTCGATATGCTCGGAGATGGCATAAGCCAATATCTCGCCATCCCTAGCCACGGCATCCATCTCAATCTCCTTTGCGTGCTCGATAAACTTCGACACCACAACGGGATGATCCTCCGACACGTTGGCTGCCAGCTGCAGGAACTTCTCCAGTTCCTCCTTGTTGGAGCACACATTCATGGCAGCACCCGACAGCACATAGGAAGGGCGCACCAGGACAGGGAATCCCACGCGCTCCACAAACTGGTCGATATCTGCCATCGATGTCAAAGCCGACCACTCGGGCTGGTTCACGCCAATCTCGTTCAGCATCTGCGAGAACTTGGCACGATCCTCGGCGCCATCGATATCAATAGCCTGCGTTCCGAGGATGTTCACATGCTGCTCATCGAGATACATCGCCAGATTATTTGGTATCTGTCCGCCTGTAGAGACAATCACGCCATGAGGCTGCTCCATATCGATGATATCCAGCACGCGCTCGAAGGTGAGCTCATCGAAATAGAGGCGATCGCACATATCGTAGTCGGTAGAGACGGTCTCGGGATTGTAGTTGATCATCACCGAGCGCCAACCCTCCTTGCGGATGGTGTTCAGCGCCTGCACACCGCACCAGTCGAACTCTACCGACGAGCCGATACGGTAGGCTCCTGAGCCCAACACAATGATGCTCCTCTTGTCGTTCTCATACTGGATATCGCTTACCACGCCCGAATAGGTGACGTACAGATAATTGGTCTGCGCAGGATATTCGGCAGCCAGGGTGTCGATCTGCTTCACCACGGGCAGGATACCCATCTGCTTTCTGCGGTTGCGAACCAGCAGAAGAGCCTTGTGCATGGTGTCGATCTCACTCTCCAGACCGATGGCACGGGCTATCTGGAAATCGGTAAATCCATAGACCTTTGCCTCTCGGAGCAGATCTGCCTCAAGCGTGTTGATGTTCTGTTTCTTCAGGCGCTCGTCGATATCGATGATGTGCTTCAGCTTTTCCAGGAACCACTTGTCGATCTTGGTCAGTTCGTGAATACGGTCGATGGTGTATTCCGGCAGATGCATCGCCTTGGAGATGACGAAGATACGTTTGTCGGTAGGCTCACGAAGGGCAGCGTCGATATCGGCAATCTTCAGTTCCTTGTTCTCCACATAGCCGTGCATGCCCTGTCCGATCATGCGAAGACCTTTCTGGATGGCTTCCTCAAAGGTGCGTCCTATCGCCATCACCTCGCCCACACTCTTCATGCTTGAGCCGAGCTCCTTATCCACGCCATGGAATTTCGAGAGGTCCCAACGGGGAATCTTACAAACCACATAGTCGAGCGCCGGCTCGAAGAAGGCGCTGGTGGTCTTTGTCACCGAGTTCTTCAGTTCAAAGAGTCCGTAGCCCATGCCCAGCTTGGCAGCCACGAAAGCCAAGGGATAGCCAGTGGCCTTTGAAGCCAGGGCAGAACTTCTCGACAGACGGGCATTCACCTCGATGACACGATAATCCTCTGACTGCGGATCGAAGGCATACTGCACATTACACTCGCCCACGATACCGATATGGCGGATAATCTTGATGGCCAGCGCACGAAGCTTATGGTATTCCGAGTTGGTGAGTGTCTGCGACGGAGCTATCACAATCGATTCGCCTGTATGGATGCCGAGCGGGTCGAAATTCTCCATGTTACAAACCGTGATACAGTTGTCGTAGCGGTCGCGCACCACTTCATATTCAATCTCCTTCCAGCCCTTCAATGACTTCTCCACCAGCACCTGGGGCGAGAAGGCAAAAGCTTTCTCAGCCAACCGGTCGAGTTCCTCCTCATTATCGCAGAAGCCTGAACCCAGTCCGCCAAGGGCATAGGCAGCACGCAGGATCACAGGATAGCCGAGTGTCTTGGCAGCCTGACGGGCACTCTCGATATCCGAGCAAGCCTCACTTTTGATGGTCTTCACCCCTATCTCGTCGAGCTTCTTCACAAAGAGCTCACGGTCTTCTGTATCCATGATGGCCTGCACAGGAGTGCCCAGCACCTTCACACCATACTTCTCCAACACGCCACTCTGATAAAGCTCCACGCCGCAGTTGAGGGCAGTCTGTCCACCAAAGGCCAGCAGGATGCCGTCAGGACGTTCCTTCTCTATCACTCTTTCCACGAAATAAGGCTGTACGGGCAGGAAGTAAATCTCGTCAGCCACACCTTCTGAGGTCTGAACCGTAGCGATGTTCGGATTGATGAGCACCGTCTTGATGCCCTCTTCACGCAAGGCTTTCAAAGCCTGTGAACCACTATAGTCGAACTCTCCTGCCTCACCAATCTTCAGGGCTCCACTACCCAGCAACAGGACTTTCTTTATATTCTGATCTTTCATTGTCTTTACCTTTTTACTTTTTTACCCTTTTACCTTTTTTAGAGCGTTTCTATGAAACGATCAAACATAAATTCTGTATCCACGGGACCTGAGCATGCCTCAGGATGGAACTGAGATGAGAACCAGGGATTAGTCTGGTGACGGATACCCTCGTTAGAGCCGTCGTTCATATTGACGAACAGCTCGCGCCAGTCGTTACCGAGGGTGGCGGCATCAACTGCATAGCCATGATTCTGCGAGGTGACGTAACAGCGGTTGGTACCTACCTCACGAACTGGCTGGTTGTGGGAGCGATGACCATATTTCAGCTTATAGATGGTAGCCCCGCCAGCCTTTGCCAGCAGTTGGTTACCCATGCAGATACCGCAGATGGGTTTGCGTGAGACCGACATCTGTTTCTGCAGCACTTCCACAGCTGCTACGCAACGGTCAGGATCACCAGGACCATTCGCCAAGAACAGACCGTCGAACTGCATATCGGTATAGTCGTAGTTCCAAGGCACACGGATCACCTCTATCCCTCGGCGAACCAGACAGCGGATGATATTATGCTTCACGCCGCAATCCACCAGCACGACCTTCTTGCCAGCGCCTTCGTTATAACGAATCACATCTTTGCAGCTTACCTTATCTACCCAGTTGATGGCGCTATAATCTAGGGTTTCTAGGTTTCCTTGATTATCTAGCCCTTCGAACTCTAGGCGGCCCATCATCACACCATGTTCGCGCAGCACCTTCGTGAGCTGACGGGTATCGATGCCTGTCACCCCTGGTACTTGTTCGCGCTTCAGCCAGTCGCCCAGGCTCTCGCAGGCATTCCAATGGGAATAGGCCTCGCTGTAATCGCTCACGATAATAGCAGAAGCGTAAATCCTGTCGCTCTCCATGAAGGTGGCGATACCATCAGCCTCCATCTTGAAAGGAGGCACACCATAGTTACCCACCAATGGGTAGGTCAACGTCATCAGCTGTCCAGCATAGCTGGGGTCTGTCAGACTCTCGGGATAGCCCATCATGGCTGTGTTGAACACAACCTCGCCAGCCACGGGTTTCTCATACCCAAAGCTCTTTCCCTTAAATATTGTTCCGTCCTGCAGAACAAGTGTCACATCTTTCATCTTTTCCATTTATCTCATTTCTATCATTTTCAAAAAGAAGGGCGAAACGTCAATAAAACGAATCGCCCATATCACTATTCAACAGTAACTGATTTTGCCAAGTTTCTTGGTTGGTCAACGTTCTTACCTTTGCAAACTGCAACATGGTAAGCCAACAACTGCAATGGAATCGTAGCCACTAGCGGTTCCAGACATTCCAAAACGTCGGGCAACTCTATCACCTCATCAGCTATCTTGGCTATGGTATCGTCACCCTTCGACACAAGCGCGATCACCTTACCCTGACGTGCCTTGATCTCCTGAATGTTCGACAGCACCTTCTCATACATGGCGTTATGCGTAGCGATAACCACCACAGGCATATCGGAGTCAATCAAGGCAATCGGACCATGTTTCATCTCTGCAGCCGGATAGCCCTCAGCATGGATATAGGATATCTCCTTCAGTTTCAAGGCGCCCTCCAGGGCTACGGGATAAGAATAGCCGCGACCTAAGTAAAGGAAGTTGTGCGCGTAGGTAAAGGTACGTGCCAGATCAGCCACTTTTTCATTCGTCTTCAATACCTCACGGATCTTATCGGGAATCTCACTCAAGCCCTTCACGATCTCCAGATATTCGTCGCGTTTGATAGTGCCTTTGGCTTCACCCATCGCCAGCGCGATCATTGTCAGCACAGTCACCTGTCCGGTAAAGGCCTTCGTAGAAGCCACACCAATCTCAGGTCCTACGTGAATATATGTTCCGGTATCAGTAGCACGCGGAATGCTGGAGCCGATGGCGTTGCAGATGCCATAAATGAATGCACCTTTCTCTTTCGCCAACTGCACAGCAGCCAGCGTATCAGCCGTCTCACCACTCTGGGAGATGGCAACTACCACATCATCCTTACCGATGACAGGATTACGATACCTGAACTCACTGGCATACTCCACCTCTACAGGCACGCGCACCAACGACTCTATGATCTGCTTTCCGATCAGTCCGGCATGCCAGGAAGTACCACAAGCCACAATCACCACGCGCTTGGCATTCAGCATCTGACGACGATAATCGATCAAGGCGGAAAGCGTCACATGATCAGCCTCTATATTCACACGACCACGCATGCAGTTAGTGAGACATTCGGGCTGCTCAAAGATCTCCTTGAGCATGAAGTGAGGATACCCGCCTTTCTCTATCTGACCAAGATCGATATCTACTGTCTTGACCTTCGGCTCCTGTTCCTCACCTAGGATGCTGACTACCTTGAGCTCCTGACCACGGCGGATCACGGCAATATTGCCATCCTCCAGATACACCACCTTGTCGGTATATTCCACGATTGGACTAGCATCACTACCCAGGAAGAACTCGTCGTCGCCGATGCCAACCACCAACGGGCTTTGTTTACGGGCTGCAATAATCTGATCAGGATCACGCTTGTCGATCACGGCAATGGCGTAGGCACCAATCACCTGATAGAGCGCCACCTCAACAGCCGTCAGCAGATCTAGCTGCTTATGCTCCTTGATATATTCTATCAACTGTATCAGCACTTCTGTATCGGTATCAGATACGAAATGAACGCCTTTGGCCTTCAGTTTCTCCTTCAGGTCGGCATAGTTCTCGATGATACCGTTATGGATAATAGCCAGATTCTTCGATTCCGAATAGTGCGGATGGGCATTACGTGAAGAAGGCTCACCATGAGTAGCCCAACGTGTATGAGCAATACCGATGGTACCGCTGACATCCTTATCATTACAATATTCAACAAGATTATCAACTTTTCCTTTCGACTTATAAACGTTCAGGCTGCTATCGTCGTTAATCAATGCGACACCTGCGCTGTCGTAACCACGATACTCAAGTCTTCTTAAGCCTTTTATCAGAATAGGAAAAGCCTCTTTATGTCCTATATATCCAACGATTCCGCACATATTCCTTATTATGTTTGTGTTAAGTTTCGGCTTTAAAAATAGCCCACCAGAATCAACTGATGAGCTCTCTTTTGGCGGTGCGTACGAGATTCGAACTCGTGACCTCCTGCGTGACAGGCAGGCATT
>CAMJGE010000055.1 GCA_946405145.1 uncultured Prevotella sp. | reverse complement strand
TCTTCTGGAGCTCGTCCTGCATGCTCTTCAGGTCTGCCTCATACTGGCTCTGGAGAGCCTTGATCTCAGACTCTGCCTTTGTGTACTCAGGCATAGCCTGGATGATAGCCTGTGTATCCACATGACCGAACTTTCCCTGTGCGTTGGCGGTGGTGAAACCGCAGATAGCGCAAATAGCGCAGATAATTAACTTCTTCATTTCGTAATTGTAATTGTTTAATTTATAATCTAAATGTTTGATCTTTAATAGTTGTAGCCCAGTTTACGCAGCACCTCTGAACTGATGTCGATGCGCGGCGAACCGAAGATGATGCCGGTATCGCTGGCACGGTCGAGCACCAGTTGGTAGCCTCTGAGTTCGGAGATGTCCTTGATGGCATTGTAGATCTCGTCTTGGATGGGCGACATCAGGGCAGAGCGCTTCTTGAAGAGCTCGCCTTCGGGACCGAAGTATTTCTTCTTCAGGTCGGCAGCCTGCTTCTCTTTCTCAACGATAGCATCCTGGCGGGTCTGCTTCTGCTCTTTAGAGAGGAAGACCACCTCGTTCTGATAGGTCTTGTAAAGAGTCTGTGCCTCGGTGGTAAGGGCATCGACTTCTGCCTGCCACTGCTTTGACACCTGATTCAACTGTTCGTTGGCGCGCTCATAAGCTGGGATATTCTTCAGAATGTACTCCATATCTACGAGTGCAAACTTCTGTGCCTGCATCGACACTGCCGAAGCGGCCATCACTAACATTAATAATAACTTCTTCATATCTGAAATGTAATGTTTAATGTTTTCTGAAATATAATGTTGTTAGAATTCTTGTCCGAGGATGAAGTGGAAGTTACTGCCACCGCGCTTCTGGGCGCCGCTCTGGTTGGTATATACCTTGTCGAAGCCGTATGCCCAGTCGATACCCATCAGACCGACCATCGGCAGGAAGATACGTACACCCAGACCTGCGGAGCGCTTCATCTTGAAGGGGTTGATGTTCTTGGCTTCTGACCATGCGTTACCTCCTTCCACGAAACCGAGACCGTAGATGGTGGTATTGCCTAGCATGAACGGATAGCGAAGCTCGAGGGTGAAGCGGTCGTAGGCGTAAGAGTTATAAGATGAGATCTTACCACCCTTCATCATCGTCTCGTAAGCCGAAGAGTAAGAGAGAGCACCATTGTCGTAACCGCGCAGACCGATGGTCTCTTCTGCATAACCTGTTGAGTAACCAGTCATACCGTCACCACCCACGTAGAAGGTCTCGAAAGGTGATCGCTTGTCGGTGTTGTAGGAACCGAGGATACCTAACTCTACACGGGCCATCAGCACAAAGCACTTCTGGCCACCGGTGAGGGCTGTGAAGGTGCGGGCCTTAAACTTCCACTTGTGGTACTCAATCCAGCGATATACCTCCTGCAACTCGCTCTCATAGGTGGCTGAGTTCGGATTCTTCGCAAGTGTGCTATAGTCCTTGTTGTCGAAGAGTGACCAAGGTGGCGTAAGGGTGACAGATGCGATGAACTCGGAACCGTGACGGGGGAACAGCTGGTTGTCGGTAGAGGTACGCGACAGGGTGAGTCCCAGGTTGATGTTGTTACAGTTACCGTTGTGGATATAGAAATAACTCCAATCACGCAGCATATAACGGGTATAACCGAGTGTGGCCATAAACTGGAAGTAATCGTCAGGCCAGCGCAGACGCTTACCCCATCCGATGTTAGCGCCGAAGACTGTCATCGTCTTGTCGTCGTCGAGCATTGCGTCGTAGTTGTTGTAGAAGTTGTTAAACGTTCCAACACCATAGTTATACATCGCGTAGTTGTTGTAGAACGAGTTGTTGCGGTAGCGGCTTGAGATATCCGACTGCTTGGAGAAGAAGGCACCTACGTTGAAGCTGTTAGGACGCTTGCCGCCAAACCAGTTGGTACCGTAGTTGGCACTCAGTGAGCTGTAGTACGAACCATTGGTCTGGAAACTGAAGCCCAGCTGCTCACCATCACCATAAGGCAGGATGCCGCGATGCAGCTTGTTCTTGCCGAAGAGGTTACGGATGGAGAAGTTGTTGAACTTGATACCGATCTTACCTATGATACCTGTCTGTCCCCAACCGAGAGAGAACTCCAGCTGGTCGTTTGACTTCTGCTCAAGTTTGTAGTCGATATCTACTGTACCGTCCTCGTAGTTGGGCTTCACATCAGGCACGATCTTTTCTGGATCGAAGAATCCCATAGAGGCGATCTCACGAACGGTACGCTGCAGGGCCTCTTTGTTGAACAGGTCACCAGGCTTGGTACGAAGCTCACGGCGCACCACCTCCTCGTAGAGTCGGTCGTTACCATAGATACGTACACGGTTCAGGTGAGCCTGCGGACCTTCTGTCACACGCATCTCCACATCGATAGAGTCGTTGTCGATATTGACTTCCACGGGGTCGATGTTAGAAAAGACATAACCGTTGTTGTAATAATAGTTGCCAGCAGCATCATCATCCTCCTTCAGGCGCTTGTTGATGTGCTTCTGGTTATATACATCGCCCTTCTTCATGCCCAATACGGCATTCAGATAGTCGGTGGTAACCACGGTATTACCTACCCAGGTGATGTTACGGATATAGTATTTGTCACCTTCGTCGAGTTTCACGTAGATATCCACATGCTTATCGTCGTAGTTCTTTACTGAGTCCACAAGGATGGTGGCATCACGGAAACCCAGCTCGTTGTATTTGTCTATCAGGGCCTGCTTAGCCTCCTTATAGCGCTCGTCGGTGAACTTCTTTGACTTGAAGAGGTTTGTCAGCTTGCCTGACTCGTGAATCTTACCGAAAGCACCCTTGCCGATGAGCGAACCCTTGATCTTCGAGGTCTTCAGCTTCTGGTTGCCGTCGAAATAGATGCGGTGTACCTTCATCTTGGCCTTCTTGTCGATGTTCACATCGAGTAGCACCTGGTTCTTGTCGCTTGGATTCTCCATCTGTACGATGTCGATCTCGGCATTTTTGTAACCTTTATCATCGAAGTATTTCTTGGCTAGGATCTTCGCACGGTCCACAACGTTACGGGTAAGGCTCATGCCACGCACCATACCGAGTTTTGTCTCCAGATCCTCACGTTCTGACTTCTTCACACCATGGTAACGGATGGTGTGAATGCGGGGGCGCATGCCCAGGTGGATACAGAGGTAGATCTTTGAACCTACTATAGAGTCGGCTGTGATACTGACCTTAGAGAAAAGTCCGTTGCGCCAGTAGCGCTTAACGGCTTCTGTAATCTGAGAGCCTGGGACTTCGATCTGCTGGCCCACACTCAGTCCTGAGAGGCCGGTGAGCACATAATCCTCATAGCCTTCGACACCCTTGACAGCGATACCAGCTATCTCACAGGTGCGTGGTGTACCGGCATAGGAAATGTCAGGATTGACAATTTTGTCCTGGGCAGAAGCAATTAAAGGTAAAAAGGCAAGAAGGTAAAAAGGTAAACCCCGTTTTACCATCCCTCGTACCTTATTAATAATATATTTATAAGTCACTTTCTACTTTTATTTTTTACTTTTTTACTTTCTAACCTTTTTACTTCTTCTCCTCGGCTTCTATCTGTGCCTCTGTCTTTCCGAAACGGCGCTGGCGGTTCTGGTAGCTCTTGATGGCCTTGAGAAGCTCCTCTTCAGAGAAGTCGGGCCAGTAGCAATCGCAGAAATAGAATTCTGAATAGGCACACTGCCAAAGCAGATAGTTGGAGATGCGAACCTCACCACCAGTACGAATGAGAAGGTCGGGATCGGGCATCCAGTTTGTCCACAGGTTCTCCGCAATGGTATCTTCGGTAATATCATCGATCTTCATCTCACCGCTCTGTACCTTGCGTGCAATCTGCTTCGTTGTGTTGACGAGCTCTTGTTTCGAAGAGTAGGGCATGGCAATCGTCATGGCCATACCGTCGTACATGGCTGTCTCTTCCACCATTGAGCGCAACTTGTCCTGTACGCTCTGAGGCAGTCTCTCAACGTCGCCTACCACATGGAAACTGACATTGTTGTTGTGGAAGAGCTGCATCTTGAAGAAACTGAGTACAAGTCCCATCAAGGCCTCCACCTCATAGGCGGGCCTGTTAAAGTTTTCTATAGAGAAGGCATATACCGTCAGGTACTTTACACCTAAGTTGGAACACACCGTAGTGATGGTCTCCAGATTGTCTAACCCAGCTTTGTGGCCAAACGTACGATCCAAACCACGATCCATAGCCCAGCGCCCGTTGCCATCCATAATAATGGCAATGTGCTGAGGGATTCGATTCATGTCCAAAAGTTCTTTCATATATCTTAATACTTAATTTTCAAATTAGCTGACCTCTTTATTCCTGATGGCAGGTCTTGCACTTTGCCCAGATGTCATAGGTGACAGAAATCTGGAAGGCGTGGTAGCAGTCGGCATTCTTGAAGAGTCCGCTGCTCTTGATGCCATACACGTCGCTCTTACCGTCGAGGTAGTCACTGGGTGTAAAGCGTATCGCCCATTCTGCGATTATATTGAGGCGCGGGGCTACTTTCCATTTTACGCCTGCTCCTAATGGCAGGTTCATTGTAACGCCACTGTTCGTCCCGCTGTGGTGGGTTATACCCAGTCCGAGGGTAACAAATGGGGTCAATGGGCGCGCTCCCCTGTATTCTCTGCCTGTGCCGTAAGGCCAGAAGTTATATTCAAATCTGACGTCAGCCTCTGTGAGCTGGTGACTAAAGTCGTATGGCTCTATTGGAAACCAGGTGTCCACATCTGCTGTGGAGCCTTTGATCTTGCCTGTCCCGACATCGAACCCCAGAGCCATCCGGGGGTTGAAACGGTATTTCGCCACGAGGGCCATCCACGGCTGTATGCCTTTGAAAAAGCCACCGCTAAAATCGCCTGAATAACTGACGCCGCCCAGTCCTGCACCTACCTCCAGCCTGTATTCCGGCTCATCCTGCGCGTTGGCAGAAAGAAGGGCGCTTAGGAGTGTAAGAGTGAGCAGTAGCTGTTTCATGACCTTACTTTTTCATACTGACACCTCGCCATACCTTGCCACTTCCTAAATCCTTGTACCAGAGATAATCACCATCGGTAGTGACTTCAAACATACCGTTCAAATCGTTAGACGGCAGAGGGTATTTGTCCTCGTCCTCTTTCCAGGTGATACCACCGTCACGGCTGACCAGAATGGGATAAAAACTGCCTCGGAAGGCCAAAATCTCGTTGTTGTAGTAAACCAGACCATAATAGAAGTTATCGGGCAGGTAGTATTTGTTGTATGACTCAATGGGCATATATACCCACTTGCCTTCAGGTGCGTAATCGGAGTTCTCTACAATCTTACGCCATACGCCCATACCGCTTTCGTGATCATCGTTGTCACCGACAAGCAGCACGTAGTCGTCTTCGATATCGCTTTTTAGAGGATAGCGTACGAAAGCGGTGTTTTTTGTCGGCAGCAGCTTGGCATCGGAGTCAAGATCATCAGCTATCCAGGTCTTACCCTCGTCGTATGTCACCATCAGCTGATTGTCGTTGTCGTAGGCATAGGCCTCTTTGCTGGCACAGCCGATAAATTCCTTGAGACCGGCAGCTTTTACCAGGGCTTCCCACTTCTCTTCTTCTTTCTCGTCATAAGTGGGGTACTCGCTGGCATTACGCTCATTCCAAACAATCTTGCCTACAGTTGCCTGCTCGTGCTTGTTGAGGGTCACTGTGTAGGCGCGATAGAGCTTACCATCAGTGTTGTAGGCTTGTAACTCACGGGGTTTAGTAAAATCTACGGAGTCAACAGTTGAGAAGAAAATGATATCATCGGAGTCAGTGGCTTTCCAAAATGCACCGCCTGTGCGATTGCTCATCGTTAACTGTACCAATACGTGCGATAAGTCGCAGTCGCTAGGAAGAGAGTCTGTGTTATAGATCTTACGATTGGCTTCGTCCACCGTGAAGTCGGGGAAGGTTGTTAGTTTCCTCTGATAGACAGAGTCTTCTCCCTTACTCGAAGTGGTATGAATATATCTATTCACAGCCAATAGCTCCATCTTGAGAATAGTCGTCTCATAATAGACAGTCTTATCAACGTCGTCACTTTTAAAGCATGACACCAGACAAGATGAACCGACCAAAATCACACATAACGTGTATATATACCTTTTCATCAATAATTGTAAATTTCGAAATTCGGGTGCAAATTTACGCACAATTCCTCAAAATCAGGTCATTTTCACCTTATAATTAAAGAAATTATGTTATAAATTGACCGATTTTAAGTTAGTTTAGTGTTTTTAGACAAAAAAAGAGTGTGGTATGAATCACTCACCCCACACTCTTTCTCAACGCACGTCGGTATGTATTAGAGTTACAACACTCAACACTGTCGCAAGTGCAACAGTCGCCAACGTAACCGTCGTTTGAAAATCTAATAACATAATCTTTACCTTAAAAACCGGCAATGCCGGAAAAACTACTAACCTAATGAAATAAAATCCGCAATCTCACGATTACATGATGCAAAGGTACAAAGAAAGTGAAAAATGAAGAATGAAAACTGAACAATTTACTGCCGTCCACTAGCTTTATTGACTTGTATCAAAAAAGATTGGCCACGCCTTTCGGTGCAGCCAATCTTCACTTTTCACTCTTACCTTAGAGTTTCGGACCTGCAGCGACCATCGGGGATGCTCGTTGCTTTCGGCCCTCAATTACAATTTCGGACCTGCAGCGACAAGTGCCTTACCGGCCTCGTTGCCCTCGTACTTCTTGAAGTTCTTGATAAAGCGGGCAGCCAGATCCTCAGCCTTCTTGTTCCACTCAGCTGCATCAGCGTAAGTGTCACGAGGATCGAGGATAGCGGGGTTTACGTTAGGCAGTGCTGTGGGCACCTCGAAGTCGAAGTAAGGAATCTTCTTGGTCTCTGCCTTCAGGATAGCACCGTCGAGGATAGCGTCGATGATACCACGTGTATCGGGGATAGAGATACGCTTGCCGGTACCGTTCCAACCAGTGTTAACGAGGTAAGCCTTGGCACCGCTCTTCTCCATGCGCTTAACCAGCTCCTCAGCATACTTTGTGGGGTGCAGCTCGAGGAATGCCTGGCCGAAGCAAGCAGAGAATGTAGGAGTAGGCTCGGTGATACCGCGCTCTGTACCTGCCAGCTTGGCTGTGAAAC
>CAMJGE010000054.1 GCA_946405145.1 uncultured Prevotella sp. | reverse complement strand
CCGACCTGAAGATCGGTGGTGAGGTTCTTTGCTACGTATATTAATTGGAGGATAGAATATGTCAAGAATAGGAAAATTACCAATTAGTATTCCTGCAGGCGTTACCGTTGCTCAGGACAAGGATGGTATCGTTACCGTGAAGGGCCCCAAGGGTGAGCTTTCTCAGAAGGTTGACTCTTCTATCAAGGTTAAGATTGAGGATGGCCACGTAACATTTGAGATTGATGAGAACAGCCCTGTTAACATTAAGCAGAAGCAGGCTTTCCACGGTCTTTATCGTGCGCTTGTTAATAATATGGTTGTGGGCGTTAGCGAAGGGTATAAGAAAGAGATGGAACTCGTAGGTGTTGGTTACCGTGTTTCAAACCAGGGTAACATCATTGAGTTCGCTCTCGGCTATACGCACCCGATTTTCATCCAGCTTCCTAAGGAGGTGAAGGTTGAGACCAAGTCGGAGCGTAACCAGAATCCGCAGATTATCCTCGAGTCTTGCGACAAGCAGCTGCTCGGTCTGATTTGTGCTAAAATTCGTTCTTTCCGTATGCCTGAGCCTTACAAAGGAAAGGGTATTTTGTTCAAGGGTGAGGTTATCCGTCGTAAGTCGGGTAAGTCAGCATCAGCTAAGTAACTTTAATTGATTGAAGATTATGACAACGAAGAAAGTAGAAAGACGAATTAAGATCAAATATAGAATTCGCAAGAACGTATTCGGCACAGCCGAGCGTCCCCGTCTGAGCGTTTTCCGCAGCAACAAGCAGATCTATGCTCAGGTGATTAATGATTTGGAAGGTAAAACCCTCGCATCTGCATCTTCACTGGGTCTTGAGACAATGCCTAAGATCCAGCAGGCTGAGAAGGTCGGTGAGTTGGTAGCTAAGAAGGCTCAGGAGGCTGGTGTAACAGCTGTTGTCTTCGACCGTAACGGCTATCTCTATCACGGTCGTGTAAAGTCGCTTGCAGACGCAGCACGTAAAGGTGGACTTAAATTCTAAACGATTATGGCAATGAACAAAGTTAAAGTAAATAGTGACGTAGAGTTGAAAGACAGACTGGTTGCCATCAACCGTGTTACAAAGGTAACAAAGGGAGGTCGCACCTTTACATTCGCAGCTATTGTAGTTGTCGGCGACGGCAACGGCATTATCGGCTGGGGTCTGGGTAAGGCTGGCGAAGTAACAGCAGCTATTGCCAAGGGTGTTGAGGCAGCCAAGAAGAATCTTGTTAAGGTTCCTGTACTTAAGGGCACCATCCCTCACGAGATGGAAGCTCACTTCGGTGGTGCACAGGTGTTCCTGAAGCCGGCAGCAGCCGGTACTGGTCTGGTGGCTGGTGGTGCTATGCGTGCCGTTTTGGAGAGTGTTGGTATCAAGGATGTGCTTGCTAAGTCTAAGGGTTCTTCTAACCCTCACAACCTGGTAAAGGCTACTATCGTAGCTCTGAGTCAGATGCGCGACGCCTATACCGTAGCAGGTACTCGTGGTATCAGTATGGAAAAAGTATTTAGAGGATAAAGGAGATTAAGACTATGGCAACAATTAAGGTAAAGCAGATTAAGAGTAAGATCGGTTATCCGGTGGATCAGAAGCGCACTCTCGAGGCTCTCGGCCTGCGCAAGATCTCTCAGGTTGTTGAGGTAGAGGATACTCCTTCAATCCGTGGTATGATTCGTAAGGTTCACCACTTAGTGACCGTTATTGACTAATAGCAAATTTTAAAAAGAAGATTCGATTATGAAACTGAATAATTTAAAGCCAGCTGAGGGCTCAACCCACTCACGTCGTCGTATCGGTCGCGGACCTGGTTCAGGTCTGGGTGGTACTTCTACCCGTGGTCACAAGGGAGCCAAGGCTCGTTCTGGTTATAAGAGAAAGATTGGTTTCGAAGGTGGTCAGATGCCTCTCCAGCGCCGTGTGCCGAAGGGTGGCTTCAAGAACATCAACCATAAGGAATACTTTGCTGTTAACCTCTCTACACTTCAGAAGCTTGCTGAGGAGAAGAACCTCACAAAGATCGGAATTGCAGAGCTTGTAGCAGCAGGTCTGACCAATGGCAAGGAATTGGTAAAGGTTCTCGGCAATGGTGAGCTCAAGGCAAAGATCGATGTCGAGGCAAATGCTTTCTCAAAGACTGCTGAAGAGGCAATCAAGGCAGTAGGTGGTAACGCAACAAAAATCTAAACTGTAAGATGAAGAAGTTAATAGAGACACTGAAGAACATCTGGAAGATTGAGGATCTGCGTCAGCGCATCCTTATTACACTCCTGTTTGTAGCGATTTATCGTTTCGGCTCATTTGTGGTACTCCCGGGTATTAATCCCTCCATGCTGAGTCAGTTGCAGTCACAGACTGCCGGCGGTCTGATGTCGTTGCTCGATATGTTCTCCGGTGGTGCATTCTCCAATGCGTCAATCTTTGCGCTTGGAATCATGCCTTACATCTCTGCTTCTATCGTAATGCAGCTTCTTGCTGTCGCAGTTCCTTACGTGCAGAAGATGCAGCGTGAGGGTGAGAGCGGCCGTAAGAAAATCAGTATGTACACCCGATGGCTGACAGTGGCAATCCTGCTGTTCCAGGCACCGGGTTACCTGATGAACCTGAAGATGCAGGCAGGAGCAGCTCTGGCAACAGGCATCTCTTGGTCTGTATTCATGGTTCCAGCCGTTATTATCCTGTCTGCAGGAAGTATGTTTATCCTGTGGCTGGGTGAGCGCATTACGGATAAAGGTATAGGTAATGGTATCTCACTGATCATTATGATTGGTATCATCGCCCGTTTGCCTCAGGCATTCATCCAGGAGGTAAGTTCTCGTTTCACTGCCATCACAGGTGGTGGACTGGTGATGTTCCTCGTTGAGATCATCATTCTCTATGCAGTTGTTTGCGCATCTATCGTTCTGGTTCAGGGTGTCCGCAAGGTGCCCGTACAGTATGCTAAGCGTCTTGTAGGCAATAAGCAGGTAGGTGGAGCTCGTCAGTATATCCCGTTGAAGCTGTTCGCAGCTAACGTGATGCCTATCATCTTTGCTCAGGCATTGATGTTCATCCCGTTGACTATTGTTCAGTATTCTGCACCCGAGAATGCAAGTTGGTTCGTGCGTACGATGCTTGATCATCACAGCTGGACCTATAACATTATTTTCGCTGTACTGATTATCGCGTTTACTTACTTCTATACAGCAATCACCCTCAATCCGACACAGATGGCTGAGGATATGAAGCGTAACAATGGTTTCATTCCTGGTGTAAAGCCGGGTAAGGATACCGCAGAGTACATTGATACAGTGATGTCACGTATCACGCTGCCTGGTTCACTCTTCATCGCCTTTATCGCTATTATGCCTGCTCTGGCTGGTCTGCTGAATGTACAAGATGCGTTTTCTCAGTTCTTCGGTGGTACATCACTGCTGATTCTTGTTGGTGTTGTGCTTGACACACTTGCACAGATTGAGAGTCATCTGCTGATGCGTCACTATGACGGTCTGCTCAGTTCTGGTCGTATTCACGGCCGCGGAATGGCTGCTTACTAATCTTCTATGAAGATATTTCTGAAGACTGAAGATGAAATTGAGCTGATGCGCCAGGCGAACCAGCTTGTTGGTCATACGCTTGGCGAGTTAGCAAAACATATTAAACCTGGAGTAACGACCCTCCAGTTGGATAAGATTGCCGATGAGTTCATCAGAGATCATGGTGCAATTCCGACATTCAAGGGTTTCCCCAATCCATATGGAGGGCCGTTTCCTGCCAGTATCTGCACATCGGTTAACGATGTTGTGGTCCATGGTGTTCCTAATGATACGACTGTACTCAAGGATGGTGATATCATTTCTGTTGATTGTGGGACACTTTTGAACGGTTTTAATGGCGACTCATGCTATACCTTTTGTGTAGGTGAGGTCTCCGACGAGGTGAAGCAACTGCTGAAAACCACTAAGGAGTCTCTCTATTTGGGAATTGAGAATGCTGTAGCCGGCAAGCATTTGGGCGACATTAGCAGTGCTGTACAGGACCATTGCGAGGCCCAAGGATATGGTATAGTTCGTGAACTGACTGGTCATGGTATCGGTAGGGAAATGCACGAGGATCCACAGGTGCCAAACTATGGCCGTAGGGGTAATGGCGTTATGCTGAAGGCCAGTATGTGTATAGCTATTGAGCCTATGATTACCATGGGTAATCGTGCTATCTGGCTTGATGAGGATCGCTGGACCATTCGTACGCGTGATGGTAAGCCCGCAGCCCATTTTGAGCATACGATTGCCATCCGTAAGGGTAAGGCCGAAATTTTGTCTTCTTTTGAAGAGGTAGAGCAGTTAGAAGGAAATATATATTAAAGTTATATGGCAAAACAATCCGCTATTGAGCAGGACGGAACAATCGTCGAATCACTATCGAACGCGATGTTCCGGGTAGAACTTGAAAATGGAGTTCAGATTATTGCGCATATCTCAGGTAAGATGAGAATGCACTATATCAAGATCCTCCCAGGTGACAAGGTTAAGGTTGAAATGAGCCCTTATGACCTTACAAAAGGAAGAATTGTATTCAGATACAAATAAACAAAAGGAACAATTATGAAGACAAGAGCATCGTTGAAAAAACGTACCCCAGACTGCAAGATTGTACGTCGTAAGGGTCGTCTGTTCGTAATCAACAAGAAGAACCCTAAGTATAAAATGCGTCAGGGTTAATGTTAAATAAGCATAAAATGTGCGGAGGTTTGAGAAAATCTTCGTACCTTTGCATGCTTTTTAGCAGAATTTCGAAATTTTAAGTTATTTATTTATTATCTTTTTTATTAACAAATGGCAATAAGAATTGTTGGAGTAGATTTGCCCCAGAATAAGCGTGGCGAAATCGCATTGACCTATATCTATGGTATTGGTCGAAGTAGTTCAGCAAAGATATTGGATAAGGCAGGTGTCAGCCGTGACCTGAAGGTCAGCGAGTGGAGTGACGACCAGGCAGCCAAAATCCGTGAAATCATCGGCGCTGAATTCAAAGTAGAAGGTGATCTCCGTAGTGAGATCCAGTTGAATATCAAGCGACTGATGGATATTGGTTGCTATCGTGGTGTCCGTCATCGTAATGGTCTTCCTGTTCGCGGTCAGAGCACTAAGAACAATGCTCGTACTCGTAAAGGAAAGAAGAAGACTGTTGCTAATAAGAAGAAGGCTACGAAGTAATTCTAAGTTGAACGATTAAAGAATTTAAGAATTATGGCAAAGAAAACAGTCACTTCAAAGAAAAGAAACGTGAGAGTGAACGCTATCGGTCAGCTCCACGTACACAGTTCTTTCAATAATATCATTGTGTCACTGGCTAACGACGAGGGGCAGATTATCTCTTGGTCATCAGCTGGTAAAATGGGCTTCCGTGGCTCAAAGAAGAATACACCGTATGCTGCTCAGATGGCAGCAGAGGATTGCGCAAAGGTTGCTTACGACCTTGGTCTGCGTAAGGTAAAGGCCTATGTGAAGGGTCCTGGTAACGGACGTGAGTCTGCTATCCGTGCCGTACATGGTGCAGGTATCGAGGTTATGGAGATTGTTGATGTTACTCCGCTGCCACACAACGGATGTCGTCCTCCAAAGCGTCGTCGCGTATAATAGAAACACAATAGAAATTATCTTTTTTAATAATTATGGCAAGATATTTAGGACCGAAATCAAAAATTGCGCGTCGTTTTGGTGAGCCCATCTTCGGCGCAGACAAAGTTTTGTCTAGGAGAAACTTCCCTCCTGGACAGCATGGCAATAACCGTCGTCGTAAGATGTCGGAGTATGCTGTCATGTTGGCAGAGAAGCAGAAGGCCAAGTATACTTATGGTGTACTTGAGCGCCAGTTCCGTAATATGTTTGAGAAGGCTGCAAAGGCCGAGGGTATCACTGGTGAGGTGCTCCTCCAGTTGCTGGAGAGCCGACTCGACAATGTGGTGTTCCGTCTGGGCATTGCTCCTACTCGTGCTGCTGCCCGTCAGCTTGTTGGTCACAAGCACATCACTGTTGACGGTAAGGTGGTAAACATTCCTTCTTTCCAGGTTAAGCCTGGTATGGTGGTAGCTGTTCGTGAGAAGTCAAAGTCTCTCGAGGTTATTGAGGCCGCTCTTGCTGGTTTCAACCACAGCAAGTACCCCTGGATCGAGTGGGATGAGAACGTTAAGGGCGGTAAGTTCCTGCACATGCCGGAGCGTACTGACATCCCTGAGAATATTAAGGAGCAGTTAATCGTTGAGTTGTACTCTAAGAACTAAAATCATTTAAATTAATGGCGATATTAGCATTTCAAAAACCCGATAAAGTCGTAATGTTGGAGGCCAACGACAAGTTCGGCAAGTTCGAATTTCGTCCCTTGGAGCCTGGCTTCGGTGTGACCATTGGTAACTCCCTGCGCCGCATTCTTCTTTCATCGCTTGAAGGCTATGCTATCAACACCATCCGTATTGCTGGTGTGGAGCATGAGTTCTCTTCTGTGCCTGGTGTAAAGGAAGACGTGACCAACATTATCTTGAACCTGAAACAAGTACGGTTCAAGCAAGTAGTAGAAGAATTCGAGAACGAGAAAGTCAGTATCACGGTCGAGAATTCTACCGAATTCAAAGCCGCAGACATAGGCAAGTATCTGACTGGATTTGAGGTGCTGAATCCCGATTTGGTGATTTGTCATTTAGATTCCAAAGCATCGATGCAGATTGATCTTACAATTAACAAAGGTCGTGGATATGTACCCGCTGATGAGAATCGCGAGTTCTGCACCGATGTGAATGTAATAGCAATCGATTCTATTTACACTCCGATTCGTAACGTGAAGTACGCCGTTGAGCCATATCGTGTTGAACAGAAGACCGACTATGACAAGCTCGTACTTGAGGTTACAACGGATGGTTCCATTCACCCGAAGGACGCACTGAAAGAGGCCGCTAAGATCCTCATTTACCACTTCATGCTGTTCTCTGACGAGAAGATTACCCTTGAGACATCTGAGGCAGAGGGCAACCAGGAGTTTGACGAGGAAGTTCTGCACATGCGCCAGTTGCTTAAGACTCGTCTCGTTGACATGAATCTCTCGGTTCGTGCACTCAACTGCTTGAAGGCAGCTGATGTAGAGACCCTTGGTGACCTGGTACAGTACAATAAGACTGACCTCTTGAAGTTCCGTAACTTTGGTAAGAAATCGCTCACCGAGCTTGATGATTTGCTCGAGAGTCTGAATCTGTCGTTTGGAACCGATATTTCCAAGTATAAACTGGACAGGGAGTAACTGTAAGTCACAAGCTTATAAGACTCAACGCCCAATAAAAGTAAAAAAACAAAAATGAGACATAATAAGAAATTCAATCATCTCGGTCGTACTGCATCTCACCGCAGTGCCATGCTTGCTAACATGGCTATCT
>CAMJGE010000053.1 GCA_946405145.1 uncultured Prevotella sp. | reverse complement strand
CCTATTCCAGCACCAAGCGCTGCGAGATTAGCCGTTGCCGTCGTGCCGATATTCTCACCCATCACCAAGGCAATACCCATATAGATAGGTAATACACCTGTAGAACAGAGCAGGATGGTGATGGCCATCACTGCTGCCGACGATTGCACCACGCAGGTGATCAGGGTTCCTGCAGCCAAGAATGTCAGGATGGTGAGATAACTGCCCGTATCAAACGAGGCAAAGAAGTTGACCACATCAGGATTGTGAGCCAAATCCATCTCACGCCCCACGCTACTCAGCATCACCAGCGACCAAAACAGGAACGCCACTCCGAAAAGGAAA
Source organism: uncultured Prevotella sp. (assembly GCA_946405145.1). GTDB lineage: Bacteria > Bacteroidota > Bacteroidia > Bacteroidales > Bacteroidaceae > Prevotella. Next base: position 7,364 of record CAMJGE010000053.1, on the reverse strand, counting down.
TCGCCTGCCACACGGTGACGTTTCTTATAAATAAGTACCATACCGATGAGGAAGGCTGGAAAAATAACAGCAGTCAGGTCAACATTATAGCCTAGGGACATGATCCATGCTGTGAGGGTGGTGCCGATATTAGCACCCATGATAACGGATATGGCCTGTGCCAGCGTGAGAAGTCCTGCTGAGACAAACGACACTGTCATCACCGTTGTCGCTGATGACGACTGCACGGCACAAGTCACCATCGTACCTGTCAGCATACCCATCAGTCGGTTGCCTGTCATACGTGCTAATATGTGTCTTAAACTTGGTCCTGCCATTTTCTGCAAGGCGTCGCTCATGGTCTTCATACCGTAAATCAGTAGTGCTAACGAGCCTAGCAATCTGAAAAATAATTCAATCTTCATAGTCTTTTTAATTTATAATTACGGCGCAAATATACAAAAACATGCCCATACATGCAAGAAAAAGGCAGTTACAATTTGGTTACAATTAAAAAAAATAGTGACGAAACGAGTCGTTACAGGCTATGCGCTTCGTCTTGCCAGATGATGCGGATGTATTCTTCATAGGGGATGAAGCGTCCACCCATCGAACGAAGGTGGGGTGTTTCAAACTGACAGTCGATGAGCCGTCCTCCCAGACGCTCAAAGGTACGAGCCAGATGGATGAGTGCCAGTTTCGAGGCATTTGGCACTAGCGAGAACATGCTCTCACCAAAAAACGAAGTCCCCAAGTTGACACCATAAAGGCCACCCACCAGACGCTCACCATCCCACACCTCTACACTGGAGGCAAAACCCTGACGATGCAATTCGGTATAAGCCTCGATGATGTCAGGCCCCAGCCAGGCTCCCTCTTCCTCATTACGGTTCCGGGCTGTGGCGCAACCTTTTATTACCCCAGCAAAGTCCTCGTTAAAGGAGAGACGATAGCTATTCTGTTTGATCAGTTGCCGCATGGAGTGGCTGACATGAATCTCATGGGGGAAGATAACAAAGCGCTGCAGCGGACAGAACCACATGGGTTCCCGGCTCCGGAAAGGATACCATGGGAAGAAACCGTTGGAATAAGCGAATATCAATCTGTCAACAGACAAATCGCCCCCCACTGCTATAAACCCGTCTTCTTCACCCAGATGAGGATCAGGAAACCAGATATCTTCATCTAATTGATATACTGCCATATAAGTTAAACGATGAATATCTGTCCGTCCTTGACGGATATGGTAACTTGACCACCTTTTTTCAGGCTGCCAAAGAGAATCTCACGCATCAACAGGGGTTTCAGTCGCTGGGCGATGATACGATCCATCTCGCGGGCTCCGTATTCGCGGGTAAAGCCCTCGTTAAGCAACAGACCGAAAGCCTCGTCGCTGAGTGTCATCTCTACCTGCTTTGCCGTTAGTTTCTCCTGCAACTCACCCAGTTTTTTCTTCAGTATCAGTGTGGCCATCTCATGATCCATATCGTTAAAGACCACCGTTCCCGACAGCCGGTTGATAAACTCAGGTTTAAAGGTCTTCTTCACCTGCTTCAGCATCGCCTCACCACGCGACACCTTACTTGTAAAGCCTATGTTCGCCTGTGCAGCAAACTGAGCTCCCGCATTCGAGGTCATGATAAGGATCACATTACGGAAATCAGCCTTGCGCCCCTTGTTATCCGTCAGACGGGCATAATCCATCACCTGCAGCAAAATGTTATAGATGTCTTGATGAGCCTTTTCTATCTCGTCAAGCAGCAGTACGCAATTAGGTGTCTTACGGATAGCATCCGTCAACAGTCCACCATCCTCATAGCCCACATAGCCTGCAGGCGAGCCAATCAGCTTTGCTACTGTATGTTTCTCAGTATATTCACTCATGTCGAAACGCAGCAGTTCGATGCCAAGTTCCTTTGCCAATACACGTGCCACCTCAGTCTTACCTACACCAGTTGGTCCTACGAACAACAACGAGGCGAGTGGCTTGTTATCATCGAGCAATCCAGCTTTCGACAACTGAACGGATTCCACCACCTGCCGGATGGCCTCATCCTGACCGTAGATCTTCGACAACAGTCGTGGCGCAAGGGTCTCCAGCTCTTGATTGTCATCGTCTTCTTTCAACGCCATAGCATCCACCTTACAGGTCTTTGCCAGAACATCGGCAATATCCGCCTTCGAGACATTTCTTACCTCTGCCCTCTCACCTCTTATCTCTAGACTCGCCCCCGCCTCATCGATCAGGTCGATAGCCTTGTCAGGCAGGTAACGGTCGTTCACAAACTTATAACTTGCGTCCACAGCAAAGTTGAGTGCAGCCTCATCGTATGTAACCTGATGGAACGTCTCATATTGTTCTTTCAGCTGTTGCAGAATATGCTTTGCTTCCTCAGGTGACGGCTCTGGAATATCTATCTGCTGGAATCGTCTTACGAGCCCTTTGGAGCGCGAGAAGTGACGGTTATATTCCTCGTAGGTCGTTGAGCCGATAAACCGGATAGTCCCAGCTTCCAGATAAGGCTTCAGCATGTTCGAGGCATCCATTGCGCCCTCACCTGTTGCACCAGCGCCTACCAATGTATGAATCTCGTCGATATACACAATATTCTTGTCGCTCTCCTCTTGGATGCCATCCATGATCTGCTTGATGCGATTCTCAAAGTCGCCACGATACTGAGTACCCGCCAACAGCGTTCCGATGTCAAGCTGATAAATTCTACTGCCTTTCAGTCGTTCAGGCACCTTGCCCTCCTCTATCATGCGTGCCAGTCCCCATACGAGGGCGGTCTTTCCCACACCAGGCTCACCCACATGCAGTGGATTATTTTTGTCGCGCCGACACAATACCTGTATTGTCCTGGTGAGTTCCTGCTCACGGCCTATTAACGGGTTATGACGCTGATAGAGTTCGTTCATGCAGGTCACCAGCCGTCGCCAGGCAGCCTCATGCTTCCCATCGCCTGAGACTTCCCCCATCTGGTCGTCAAACTCATACATACCTATCAGTTCGCTCATAAAGTCGCTCTCCCTATCACCCAGTGCCGTTTTCATCAGATAGCAGGCCCACGACTCTTTCAGCATCAGCATGCCCATCACCAGGTGAGGCAGGTCGAGTGCCTTGGCACTGCTGTTCACCACCTGTTGGCAGGCCAGCTCCAGCAGTTGCTGCATCTGTGCCGATGCCTCAGGCTCGTAGGTCTGTCCGTCTGGCACGATCTCTATATCATCCAGTTTCTCCGCCAGACGATCCGCCATCCTGTCGGTCGAACAGTATAGACTCAGCGCACTGTCGAAATTATTATCATCCAAAAGCACATATAACAAGTGTTCAGGCATCACAAACTCATGCCTGTATTCCTTGCAGCACTTCATGGTGTTGCTCAGCACGTTGACTGCACGTTCGGTTTGTTTTATCTCAGCCATATCATCAGTCTTTTTCGGGTTCAATAGTCAGTCGAAGGGGAAATCCAGCCTCACGTGCCATGTTTGTGGCTTTACGTACCTTCGACACTGCCACATCGTAACTATAGATGCCCACAACCGCCTTGTCGGAGTGGTGCACCTGTAGCATCAGCGTCTCTGCCTCTGCCTGACTCTTAAAGAATACCTGTATCAGTATCATCACCACAAATTCCATCGTGGTGAAGTCATCATTATAGATTGTCACTTTATAGCGTCTCGGCTCTATGAGATCCACCCTCTGCCGTTCTCTGGTAGCTGATTGTTCTTTTGCCATAACTTACAATATGATTCTGTCATCCTCCGAGATTACCCCTATGCTGCCCCCTGGCATCAGTCAATAAGATCTTTTTCATTCCGTTCCCTCCATTTGTTTGATAAGTTCGACGTTGGCTTGTAGTTTTATACCGCTGCAAAATTAGAAAAAATATACGAGAAAAGCAAGAAGAATTTGATATAATTTCTAAAGACTGGCAGCACTCAAAAGAAGTCGCTGTCAGTCTCTTTTTGATGTTAGTGGAGCTGGAGGAGTCGCGCTCGGCCCGAAGGGACGCTTTGCTATGCAAAGAACCCTCCGCGTGCTTACGTACCATCTCAACCCGCTGTCAAATCCAGTCAACCCCAGGTATCGAAAACGTATCTCGGCTACAAAATCACAAAAAACCTTGTAACCGCCAAAGATTTTGGCCACTTTTTAACAAAAAAAGCCCGCATCACAAGGGTGCGGGCCAATCATCATGATCTTAATGATTACCAGGGAATACGCGCGCCCAATGTCGGCCTGTTACCCATGGCTGTCTGACTGATCACATCACCAATCTGGCTACAAAGTGCAACACTAGCATTCTGACTCTTCAGAGCTGCAGCGTTTGACACCATCACACTGTTGAAAGCAGACATCACATTGGCAGCGGCGCTCAGCTTAACGGTTGACATACAGACCGGACCTCTCTTGCCCATCGCAAGTGTCTGATTGGCAATCTTATCAGCATTGACACTGGCAATCTTATCGGCATTGACACTGGCAATCTTATCAGCATTGACACTGGCAATCTTATCAGCATTGACACTGGCAATCTTATCGGCATTGACACTGGCAATCTTATCGGCATTGACACTGGCAATCTTATCGGCATTGGCATTTGCCAAACCCGCAGCAACCTGACTGGCAACAGCATCACTTGAGACATTCTTAATGGCCTCACCGACAGCACTGCTGAAAAGGGTCTCAACCTGACTAGCCTGCAGGTTACTCCCAGCTGACATCTTCTGCATCGTAACTTCCGCAGCACTACGGATGCGTGAGACGATATTACCGAGTACTTGCGGTTCAATAGTGCTAGCCAGTTTGGTTCCAACATTCATGCTCTGAGCCAGGTGAGAGCAGCAAAGAATAGAAACCTGATTGGCAAGGCCGAATTTCTGCATGGCTGAAAGGGCTTTTTCACCACTGAGCAGGTTACCCTTCTTTGCCAGAGCCTCAGCACTCTCCTTGTCGCCATCAAGGGCTGCGGTCATCTGCTGATACTCCAACCACTGGTCGCGGACAAACTTCAGCTGATCATCAGCCTTGGCTGTAGCCAGATACTTGTCGGTGGTCTCGATGAAACGAGTGGCCAACTTGTTCTGTTTCTGCAGAGTGGTGTAAGCCAGCGATGCGTTGATGGTGTTCTGTGCCAGATCAGGGCGCTCCTCACCGCCCAAAGCGGCATTCAGGTCGCCACCGGCTTCTGCCAACGAATTGTTGACATTCTCAACCATCTCACTGGCAGCATTCATATCCTTCAGCACCTCGGCAAAAGCAGGGATGCCACCGGCTACCTCGTTAGACATGTCAACCAGAGAAGCGAACTGTACGGCGCGTGTCTGCATCACAACCTGAGCAGCTACGATGCCATCCTTAAAAGCAGAATCATTCTGAAGAAGCTCTTCCATATTAGTGAGCTTTTCAGAAGCTTGCTCACGAGAGAATCGATTAGCCTTGGCGATATCACCGCCGGCTTCGCTAAAATCTACAGGCCAGTCAACAAAGAGAGAGCTGAACAGGCCACAAACTACAACCACTGAGCCCAAGATAATAACAGTTTTCTTTTTCATAAATCCTATTGTTTAATGGTGAATACTATTCTTGTTTGATGCTGCAAAGATACGATGATTATCGTAATGAGCCAAACTTTTTGGGGTTTTTCATCCTATTTTGTTGCGACACGGGCATTTTTTTGCGTCATATTGGGGAAAATGCCCCTAAATCTGTCGCAAAATAAAGATAGGCCTTCTTGGGTCAATAACGATACAATTTAAAATCCTAATATTTCCCAAAACTTTTTGCAATATAGTGATTTTACGCTAATTAATGGTAATTTTGCAACAAAAAAATACGAAAATGGGCTGCATCTCAGCAAAAATACTTGTAGATAACCGCACGAACGATCCTGCATTGGAAACGGAGCATGGACTCTCTATCCTGTTGAAAACAGAGAAACATCGCATCCTGCTCGATACGGGAGCCAGCGACATGCTGATTCGTAATGCAGAGAAGTTAGGGATTGATCTTGGCACCGTTGACTATGTCTTTATCTCTCACGGACATAGCGACCATGCTGGCGGCTTGCGTTATTTCATGGAAATTAACAAGACAGCCAAGTTCATAGTTTCTCCAGAGGCCATCAGTGGGGAATTCTTCTCGAAACGTGGCAACCTACATAGCATCACAGCGGAATGGCCAGAGATTTCAGTTAACAGATTGATGTCAGTCTGTGAAAGTTGTAAGATAGACGATGGTCTGCAAGTCATCGCCCGCATTCCTCAGACACATCCCATACCAAAGGCCAATCAAAATCTCTATGTGCAGGATGCCTGCGGCGATTTCATTCATGATGATTTCCGACACGAACTGGCTCTATATGTGGATGGCCTATTGTTTACCGGTTGCGCTCATAGCGGACTGGAGAACATCCTTGCAGCCTGTCCATTCCCTGTCAGCGAAGTCGTAGGAGGCTTCCATCTGCTCGACGGCCAGGAGTCAGAAGAGGAACTGCTGGCTCTGGCTCATAGACTAAAGTCGCACTATCCTCAAACACGATTCTTCACCAGCCATTGCACTGGCGACTCTGTGTTCAAGACTCTGCAAAGTGTTATGGCCGACCAGATACATGCTTTTTCTTGTGGAACAACAATAAACATATAGATATGGCACAAAAACAATTTCATCGGCATTATGCGACCAAAGGACCGCAGCTGTTTTGGATTATCTTCGCATACTTGATACTCGCCTGGTTCTTCCCTGTTTTGGGATGGGCTGCTCTCATCTGCATGATAGGCCCCGTCCTGACATCTGTCTGGAAAGGGCGATTTTGGTGTGGAAATGTATGTCCCAGAGGCAACATGTACGACCGTCTGCTATCTAAGTACTCCCCTCATCGTCCTATTCCTAAATTCGTCCGTTCCTTCGGATTCCGCCTGTTTATGGTATTCTTCATCTTCGCCATGTTCGGCATTCAGATGTATTTTGCCTGGGGCGACTGGGGTGCAATGGGACTGGTATTCTGGAAAATCATACTGCTGACTACCATCGTAGGCGTAATCCTGTCCTTCATCTATGCTCCCCGCACATGGTGCAGTTTCTGTCCGATGGGATCTCTTTCATCATGGGTGGCTCCCAAGAAAGCTCCATTGCCAAAGGCATATAAGAGCATTCACGTCAGCAGCCAATGTGAAGAGAAGTGCAAGCTGTGTGCCCGTGTTTGTCCTATGCAGCTCACTCCTTACAGCAGCCGAGGCGATCAGTTAGGCTACTTGCATCCCGATTGTCTGAAATGCAGGAAATGTGAGAAGGCTTGTCCTACGAAGATCATTGAGATGATTTCATGACGCTGACCTATATCTTCTATGCGGATCTGCAACGATACAGCTTTGAGATGGAG
>CAMJGE010000052.1 GCA_946405145.1 uncultured Prevotella sp. | reverse complement strand
TCATTACCCATGTGTTCCAAAATGGAACATGTGCTTTCTTCTTTCAATTCTCCACATTTATAGATGTTATTCAGATGCTTAGTAATGGCTGGACGTTTTGTTCCAAATAGTTCTGCCATCTGTGCCTGGCTAAGCCACACAGTTTCACCTTCCATTCTTACTTCCAGCCTGATGGTTTCATCGGGTTGGTACATCACGATCTCGCCAGTGCTTGATTCAATGTTGTTCATACCGTTATTTTTAAGTTCGACAATTATTTGATGATGCAAAGGTAGTGTATTTATATTAAACCACCAAATGATTTGCGCAAAATCTGCACATATGATCAATTATATAGCAAAAGGGCTCGCTGTCTCAGCGAACCCCTTGCTAATTTATTACAAACATTACCAAATAACCAATAACCTAAAACAAATATGAAAATGAACAAACGTATGATTCAAATAACTGATGCAAAGGTACGATGAAAAACAGCTGATTCCAAGAAATTAGCCAGATTATTGTCGGAGTTGTTGCGACTGGGTTGGTGATTTACGACAGAACAGGGGAATGAGGGTTTGTGAGTGTCGTAAAGGGCATAAAAAAAGCCCCCGACCTTCACAGGCGGGGAGCGACCTTATTGTTAACCATAAATCTAATGCTATAAAAAAAACGATGCAAAGATAAGGTATTTATTTGAAACTACCAAATTTTTTAAGTTTTTTTCTCACCACTTTTTTTTTTGAGATTATGTTTGGCAGATTGCTGAATTATGCCTAACTTTGCAGGCACGGTTAAAACCATATTTTTGCTCCGTCTCTGCTTCCTTTAAAGATTCAATCAGAAACAATAGTGATTTATTAATTTATATTTACCAATTATTAGAAATAAACTTTAAACATTATGAACAACAACATTGACGAGATCGAAGGGTCTCAACCAGGGGCAGCTTTGACTGCTGACTTCGCAGCTACCCCTTATTCTCTAACAGGTCTGAGTTCATTTATCAGCGACCTGAATTACATAGTCAGCAATCATAAGGAGAATCCCACTCATCACAGTAAGACTTGGGTGATGTGCGTAAGTTCCTTAAATTGGATCATGGGATTAGTGAATAAGCATCTGCCTATTTATATCAATGACTTGAAACAGGGTAAGAGCATTGAGGCTTTTGAAATCTCATCGGGACAATATCGAAGTGAGGATTTCTGGGGGCTTTTCGACAAGGTGTGTGAAGATCTTCGTGATGAACCTATTTATCAGTATCTGAAGGACAATGGGAAAAAACTGAAAGCACTGTTGGCAGAGGCTGAAATTACTATGAATAACGGTGACCCAGCCATCTTTGAAAAGTTCTTTTTCTACAAGAAGCAGAATTTTTGCGAATTTAAGGTGAAAAGGAAATTCAACGAATGGCTCAATGAGTGTCATACGCCCAGTGTCTTAAAACTTAAAGAGATGCGGGCACAAGCTATCGCAGATGCTTTGAACAGTGGGATATTCGACCTCTCAACAACGCCATCACAGCGTGAAATGGACGATGTGATTCTTGATCCCATCATCCAGCTGCTGCCTTACAATTTCGAATTGACGGAGGAGTTTAAGGTGGCTTTTGCCAAATTCAAGCGGTTTGTCAAGATGGAAGGTTCGATACTGAAGTTTAATTATAAATCATACGGTAAGTATGTGCTGACCCACTTTTATGATTTTAACGTAGCTCAGATTGGTGCCATCTTCAATCTGGATGTGATGTTGTTCCTGATTCATCAGGAGATGGAGCGACTGGAACAAGGACTGACTAATCAGCCAAGTCTTTCTTCAGCCGCCTCTACCTCAGATCACCAGAAGGAGTTGTTTCACTTCGTTCATCCAGAGATTGAGGAGGAAGAGGCTTGGCGTATTCACAAGGTTGTGAAGCGGTTGGTGGCTTATCATGGGATTCGGGATATTTGCCGCTTCCTTAATGAGATGGCTAGTGAGAAGAAGATTCTAAAGATGAAGGTTCGCCAATCGGCGAACCTTCGTTTTTATTGGTAATTGCGCACTAGCACCCTGATGCCCTCTTTGTAGAGCTGCAACGTGATCTTATTCACTGGCGTGTCGTTGTAGTGATAGGGGAAGAGCACCTTGGGCTTGATGATCTTCGCTGCGTTGACAGCCTGATCGATGGTCATCGTGTAAGGCTGGTTGCAAGGCAGGAAGGCGATGTCGATATCCTTCAGATTTGCCATCTCGGGGATGTCCTCCGTGTCGCCGGCGATGTAGATACGCAGGTCTTCGATGGTGAGCACATAACCGTTGTCGCGGCCCTTGGGGTGGAACTGTTCGCGACCTGGTGTGGTGTTGTAGGCTGGTACTGCCTCGATGGTGATGTCGTCGGAGTACTTCACCTTGTCGCCGTTCTTCATTGAATGGCCGCTACCCAGCATCTTGTGGACTGCGGGGTTGGTATAGATGGTGGTGCCTGAGCCTCGCAGCAGCTGGATGGCGGCACGATCAAAGTGGTCGTGGTGCTCATGGGTGACCAGGATGATGTTGGCCTTGGGGAACGTACTGTAGTCGGTCTCTGGTTTCATGCCCAAGCCAACGGGATCAACTTGTATCTCCAAGCCATCGTAATTGATTTGAATACTGGCATGCTTGATGCACGTGAAGCGTACTTTCTTGCCACTCTTGGTTGTGAACTCGTCGGTTTGGTGCTGTGCGTAACAGCTGCTAAATGCCATCATGCAGGCGATGGCTGTCGTAAAGATTTTCTGTATCATCATGATTAAACTGTTAATTTGATAATAAAGCGGGCACCATCGGTGTAGGTGGTATCGAGATTGATGGTGCCATCAAGCTTCTCGATAAGCATGCGACAGAGGGGCAGTCCCAGTCCGATGCCTTCCTTGAAGGTGTCGAGCTTCACGAAGCGCTCGAAGATATGCTCGGCCTCGTCGGCAGGGATGCCGCAGCCTGTATCCTCGACAGTGAGGGTGATCTCGTTGTCGGAGGGCTGGCTGGCCTTGATAGTGATGCTGCCTTCGGGGGTGTTCTTTTCCGCATTGTCGATGAGGGCATTGATGATGATCTTCAGCATATACTCGTTGGAGAGGATGGTGAAGTCGTCAGGCAGCTCGCTCTCGAAGCTGATTTTGGTCTGCGTCGAGAGGTTGGCCTCTGCCTCCTGCAACAAGTCGCGTATCAGGTCGTTGAGCTCTACCTGATTCTCTTTCGCAACTTTTTCTCTGCCCTCGTTGACAGAGACGAGCAGCATCTCATCGATGAGCGAGGTGATGAGACGTGCGTTCTTCTGTGTCATGCGAGCTATCTCGCGGCGCTCCTCGATGTCGGCATCGAGTTCGGGATCGGCAATCACCTGTGAGAAACCGCTGATGATGTTGAGCGGCGTGCGCACCTCATGACTGATGTTCTGGATGAAGGCTGTCTTCATCTTGTCGGACTCAATGACCTGCTCATAGGCCTTCTTGAGTTGTTGGAGGTGACGGCGGCGCGACTGCATGATATGGAAGAGGGCTGCGGCGAGCAACGTGAGAAACAGGATGACTGCTGCCATGAGGAGGAACCAGGTGCGGGTGACCTCGCGCTCTGCCTCATAGACGCGCATCTCGTCGCCGATACCTCTCATGCTGTTGGTGAGCACCACATTCTCAATGGAGTCGCTGGCTTCTGTCTCTCTCTTCAAGGCCTTGTAGGCCTCTTCCCAGCGGCCAGCCTTCTCGTAGATGAGGGCGATGGCGTCGAGGCCTTCGTCGGCTAATTCCTTACGTGCCATCTCAACGGCTTTATCGGTATTGCCAAGCAGAGATTCATGATAGACCTCTATCTCGCGCCCATGTACGGATGTCTTGCCTTCTGCCTCGCCTTTCTTGTAGGCTTCATAGCCTTTGAGGAAGCGGTCCATATCGCCACGATAGAAATAGCTCAGCGTCTGACGGGTCTCAATGTCGAAAACGCGCTCGGGACAGTGCTTCAGGGAGAGCTTCTTTGCCAGTTCCAGCAGCGAGTCAGCCTCTTCCGGACTATCGTCGAGGGCTACATTGACAATGTTCATATAGATGGTGGGCATGCTGGAATAGTAGCCGTATTTCTCCTGCAGCCGCAGTACCTCGAACCAGTTCTGCTTTGCTTCCTGATTGTTGCCGCAGTAGCGGTTGATATGCCCTAGCATGTTAAAGGCCATATACATCTCGCGCTCTATATTCTTATCGTGCAGCTCCTTAGAGAGCTCTCTTGCCAGCTTGTAGGCCTCGTAGATCTTCTTCTGGTTCATCTGGAACACGATCTCGTTGCAGCGCTGCGTGTAGTAGCCGTGCAGGTCTTTATTATCGAGCAGGTATTGCTGTAGAGCCTTGATGGCTGGGAAAAACTTGATGGTGTCGCCTGCATTGAAAGTACGATGCATGGCGTCGTAAAGTGTCTGGTAAGCTTTGTCGTTCGAGTAGTCAACAACCTGCGCAGAAACGGTATAGTTGCCCAAAAAGAATAGGGCAAGTGCCAAAAGGTAGGTCTTTATCTTCATTTAGTATAAAACTCAGTTTTAGTTGTTTATCTTGCTGCAAAAATACGAAATTAATAGTAATAACCAAAAAAAATAGGAAATAATTTTGTTTTTTGGCAATAAAATCGTAAATTCGCCCCCAAGATGGAAGTGAATCCGATAGGTTTCTTTCATTCGCCATTGAAGTCGAAATTCGGCATACCGAGGCAGAGTGGGCTTGTCAGTGAGCTGACGGGTTATGTTGTCTTTGAGCCGGCATACAGGCAGGCTGAAGCTGTGAGAGGGATGGAGGAATTTGATTACCTCTGGCTGATATGGGGCTTCTCGGCGAACCGGGCGGAGGGGCACAGTCTGACCGTGAGACCACCTCGGTTAGGAGGGAACAGGCGGATGGGGGTATTTGCCACCCGCTCACCGTTCAGACCTAACAGACTGGGGCTCTCGTGTGTGGAGCTGGACCACGTGGAGTTGCATCCGACATGGGGGCCGGTGATCCATGTGAAGGGAGCCGACCTGATGGATGGCACACCCATCTTTGATGTGAAGCCCTATGTGGCTTATGCCGATGCTCATCCTGAGGCGAGGAGCGGATTTGTGGATCAGACGGCATGGGAGCCGTTGGAGGTAAAAGTGGGGGATGCGCTGGCCAGGCTGTTCTCTGAGAAGGAACTAGCAGCCCTGAAGGCCACGCTGGCACAGGATCCGAGACCGCAGTATCAGGATGACCCTGAACGCATCTATGGGATGCCTTATCTGGACAAGGACGTGCGTTTTAGAGTGAGAGACCGCGTACTTGAGATTGTGGAAGTGAAGAGAATCAAGTAGAAAACTTAGAAATTAGTCTTATGTTGGTGGTAGTCATTATTCTGGTGATGATATGTCTGGTGTTGCTGTGGGTTATCATGCAACAACGGACGAAAGTGGTGAAACTGTACAAGTCGGATAAGGTGAAATCGCATTTTATCAAGGCCATCATCTTTGAGACGCGTGACCCGCTGAACTCTTTGGTGAGGTTGGCTGACATGATGGGCAACAAGGACCTGTATCTGTCGAAAGAAGAAAAGAAACATGTGGCTGACCAGATCAGTTATCACGCGAGTCTGATGGCTACTCTTCTGGATGAGATGGAGATCTATTCGAATGGCGGAAAAGGCGGGCATAAGTTGCAGGACGAGCGCTTCAGTCCGAACCGCCTGTGTGAGCGCTGTATCGATGCTAATTTCCATAATGTGCCGAAGGGCGTGAAGATGAGCTTCCGTCAGGATGCGGGACAGAGCGTGTTTGTATCTGCCGACCGCCATGTGGTGGAACTGGTGCTCAACAAGCTGGTATTGCTAGCCTGTAGGTTTACGAAGCAGGGCGAGATAACGGTCAGTTGCCGATACAATGAAAATACCCGCAGCCTGACCTTTATCGTGCAGGATACGGGTGGTGGTATTCCGGAAGGTCGTGAGAATGCCTTGTTCTCGTGGTATAACAATCCCGACGGCGTGGCTGACGAGACGGAGATCGACCTCAGCGTGCTGCAGCGACTGGCCTCGAAGCTGGGCGGACTTCTGCACTATGACGATACTTATACTAATGGTACGCGTATGGAGTTTATCGTCCCCATCAGGTAGTCATTATTCTTTGTCCAGACGTTTTCTCCAGAGATATTTGCGTGTCTCATGAACCAGGATGCCACTGAGGAAGATCAGTGACAGCAGGTTGGGTATGGTCATCAGGGCGTTCATGCAGTCGGCGAGGTTCCATACCAGAGCAAGGTTGACCACACTACCGATAAACAGGGCTGCGATGAAGACCACACGATAGCCCATCACCCAGCGCTTGCCTTTGAGATACTCTACGGCACGTTCGCCATAATAGCTCCAGCCAAGGATGGTGGAGAAGGCAAACGTGATGAGTCCGAACGTGAGCAGGGGGCGCCCCACAAAGGGGATCTTTGAGAAGGCATCCTTGGTGAGGGTGGCACCATTGGAGAAGTCGATGTCAGGGTAGGCGATCACGGAACTGACAATCACCAGACCTGTGAGGGCACAGATGATCACCGTATCCCAGAACGTAGCGCTGGAGGATACGAGGGCCTGGCGCACGGGATTACGCGTCTGAGCAGCAGCTGCCACGATGGGTGCGGAACCCATACCACTCTCGTTGGAGAACAGACCACGTGCGATACCGAAGCGAGCTGCCATCATCACTGTGGAACCCACAAAGCCACCACCTGCTGCCTCTGGCGTAAAGGCTGCCTCACAAATCAGCTTTAAGGCAGGCCAGAGGTAGTCGGCATTGACAATGAGGATATAGATGCACCCCAGGATGTAGAAACAGGCCATGAAGGGCACCAGCATGCTGCACACACGGGCGATGCTCTTGACACCACCTAAGACCACAGCTCCTATGAGCAGACAGACAGCGGTGCCTGAGAAATAAGGTGAGATGCCGTAGGACTCGTGGACTACCGTCGCAATGGCATTGGCCTGTACAGTGTTGCCAATACCTAAGGCTGCAAATGCCGTGAACAGTGCAAAGAGCACTGCCATCCACTTCCAGCCGAGACCACGCTCCAAGGCGTACATCGGACCGCCGAGCATTCTGCCGTCGGCACCTTGGATGCGGTATTTGATGGCCAAAAGCCCTTCCGCATATTTTGTAGAGATACCAAATACACCTGTGAGCCAGCACCAGAGTACGGCACCAGGACCTCCTAAGGCGATGGCAGTAGCCACACCGATAATGTTACCCGTGCCGATGGTGGCGGCTAAGGCGGTGGATAAGGAGCCGAATTGCGTCACGTCGCCTGTACCCTGGGGATCCTTCTGCACTGACAGACGGATAGCCTTGAAGATATAACGCTGTGGAAAGCGCAGAAGAATGGTGAGATAGAGATGAGTACCTAAAAGCAGGATGATCATCGGCCACCCCCAGAGGAAACCGCTGACTTCAGTCAGGATATTGTTTAGTTCTTCCATGTTATCTTGATGTTTTTATAGCCCATTGATCGCATCATGTTTCGCATCTGTTCCTCGCCGTTGGCCTGTGCTGCCTGAAGATTCTCGCTGGTCAGACAGTGAGCCTTCATCTGGCGGTATGCCTTCTTATACATAGCCTCCTTGGCTTCTGCACTCCATCGGCCACTCTCGAAGAAAGGTTTGGTGCGAGCCTCGTCGATAAAGTCGGCATCCAGCAGACCAACCTTCGGCAACAGCAGCATCACGGAGTCGCCACTGGCTTCTATCCATTCCGGCTCCA
>CAMJGE010000051.1 GCA_946405145.1 uncultured Prevotella sp. | reverse complement strand
TCTATTGTTCTACGATTGAGCCGACAGCCAGTTTCTGGGACTGTCCGGAGTTTATCACAACGGGGTATAAACTGGAAATCGGTCACCCACCTGGGGCACCATTCTTTATGCTGACAGCCAATCTGTTCTCACAGTTCACAAGTGATCCCACACAGGTAGCCAGAATGGTTAATATGATGAGTGCCCTGCTCTCAGCTACATGTATCCTGTTCCTATTCTGGAGTATCACACACCTCACTCGTAAATTGCTTGTCAGCAATTGGAATGAGTTATCCCTCCCCAAGATAATTGCCATCGAGGCGTCAGGTCTGGTGGGAGCACTCATCTACACCTTCAGCGACACTTTCTGGTTCTCTGCTGTTGAGGGCGAGGTCTATGCTTATTCCTCAGCTTTCACAGCTGTGGTATTCTGGCTGATTCTAAAATGGGAAGATCATGCGGATGAGCCTCATTCTGACCGCTGGTTGGTACTCATCATGTATATGACAGGACTCTCTATTGGTGTTCACCTGCTGAACCTGCTTTGTGTTCCTGCCATCGTATTGGTATATTATTATCGTCGCTTTCCTGATGCCAACTTGAAAGGATCACTCATCGCATTAGCAATCTCTATTGTGATTCTGGCAGGCGTCCTCTATGGCGTCGTTCCTGGTATCATCACTGTTGGAGGATGGTTTGAGCTGTTCTTTGTCAACTCTTTAGGAATGCCCTTCAACACGGGTGAAATCATATATATTATCTTACTGATTACAAGTGTTATCTGGGCTGTCTATGAGACCCAGACACAACGTCACGGACAGAAGATACAGAACATTGCTTTCCTGCTCTCCGTGGGTATGCTCGGCATCCCATTCTACGGTTTTGGATGGTCAGCTTTCATCATCGGCATTATCGTATTGGGCATTCTCTGGTACGTGCTGGGACTGAAGAAAGACAAAGAGCTACTCATCAGCGCCCGCATCAAAAACACCATGTTGCTCTGTATGCTGATGCTGATGATTGGCTATTCAACATACGCGCTCATCGTCATCCGTTCCTCGGCCAATCCTCCGATGGACCAGAACTCGCCTGAGGACATCTTTACACTCGGCGATTATCTAGGGCGCGATCAATATGGATACCGTCCACTTCTTTACGGACAGGCCTACACTTCGCAGGTGGCCCTCGAATCCGATGGTCAGTACTGCCGTCCGGTCATGTCGAAAGGCAAACCTGTCTATCAACGTAAGGAAAAAGCCTCTGACGACGAGAAGGATTCATACTTTGTAGTCCGCACCAAGGATGAGTACAAGTATGCTCAGAACATGCTCTTCCCACGCATGTATGATGCAGGTCATGCTGCTGCTTATGAGTCATGGATGGGTGGTGTCGATGGCTATGAAGTCCCCTATGACCGTTGCGGTGAGCCAATGACGATTAAGATGCCATCACAACTTGAGAACATCCGATTCTTCTTGTCATACCAATGCAATTTCATGTATTGGCGCTATTTCATGTGGAACTTTGCCGGACGACAGAATGATATCCAAGGTAATGGTGAACTGGAGCATGGCAACTGGCTTTCAGGTATTCCATTCATCGATAATGCACGTCTTGGCGATCAAGACCTTCTTCCTGACGAACTGAAGGAGAATAAAGGACATAATGTATTTTACTGTCTGCCTTTGCTGCTGGGACTTTTCGGATTATTCTGGCAGGCATGGTACACCAGAAAGCGCACTATCACTGAAAACGGACAGACAAAGACTATTGATGATCCCATTGGCATCCGACAGTTCTGGGTGGTCTTCTTCCTCTTCTTCATGACGGGTTTGGCTATCGTCATCTATCTTAACCAGACACCGATGCAACCACGTGAGCGCGATTACGCCTATGCTGGTTCGTTCTATGCATTTGCCATCTGGTGTGGTATGGGTGTAGCTGCCATCATTGACTGGTTGAACCGCAAACTCAAGAAAGAGAATCTTGTTCTAGCAGGACTAGTATCTCTAGTATGCCTAGTTGTACCTGTCCAGATGGCTAGTCAGACCTGGGACGATCATGATCGTTCCGGTCGTTACTGCTGTCGTGATTTCGGTCAGAATTATCTGATGACCCTTCAGGAAAAGGGTAATCCGATCATATTCACCAATGGTGACAATGATACTTTCCCACTCTGGTACAATCAAGATACAGAAGGTATTCGTACAGACGCACGTGTATGTAACCTCTCTTATCTCCAAACGGACTGGTATATTGACCAGATGCGCCGTCCTGCCTACGACTCTCCTAGCGTGCCAATCACGTGGAGCCGACTGGAATACTGTGCCGGCACGAATGAGTACGTTCAGGTGGATCCATCGTTGAAGGAGCAGGTATTAGATCTTTATCAAGATAATCCTGAGGAAGCCAGCAAGCAGTTTGGCGATGAGCCGTTCGAGCTTAAGAACATTCTGCAGTATTGGGTTCGTTCAAAGCATCAGGACTTCCACGTGATACCTACTGATACTGTTTATGTCACTATTGACAAAGATGCTGTACGCAAGAGTGGTATGATGATGGCCAGCGACTCTATCCCTGACAAGATGGTCATCTCACTCAAGGGTAAGAATGCGCTCTATAAGGGTGACTTGATGATGCTTGAGATGATTGCCCAGTGTAACTGGACACGTCCTATTTACGTGGCACTCACTGTTGGTTCTGAGAACTATATGAATCTTGGTGACAACTTTGTTCAGGAGGGTCTTGCCAACCGCATCACACCGTTTACCACGAATAAGCCAGGCGCTAAGAACTTCGACACGGAAAAGACTTATGATAATGTGATGCATAAGTTTAAGTTTGGTGGAATCAACCAGGAAGGCATCTACCTTGACGAGACGGTGACTCGCATGTGCTTCACTCACCGTCGTCTGCTGGCTCAGCTCGCTCTCGCTCTCGCTCAGGAGGGTAAGATTGAGAAGGCAAAAGATGTGCTCGCCAAGTGCGACAAGGAGATTCCATCTTATAATGTGCGTCATGACTACCAGAGTGGTTCTGTCGACTTGGTTCGCTCCTATGCCTTCACAGGACAGAACCAGAAGGCTCAGCAGATTCTCGACCAGTTATGGAAGAAAGCAGGCCAGTATCTTGTCTGGTATTGCTCACTCGATGGTACCTGGTTCGGGAACTCGATGCACGACTGTATGATACATATTTATATTATGCAGCAACTGCTTGAAGTACAGGATATCATCAATCCTAAGAAAGCAGAGCAGATGGAGAAGCAGTTCCAGGCTTACATGCAGCTTTACCAGTCGAAGGGAGGTACATTTGGAGAATAAAGGAATAATATATGTTTATTGAACAACCAGCTATCTATCTCCGCTGGCTCTATCCTAAAGCCTATTGGAGAATGGACCGTCACGAACGGGCAGTCTATCTGACCTTCGATGATGGCCCCATCCCTGAGGCTACCCCTTTTATTCTCGATACGCTCAAGGAATTCGGTATCAAAGCCACGTTCTTCATGGTTGGCGACAATGTTCGCAAGCATCTCGATCTCTATGAACGGATTGTTGCTGAGGGGCATCAGGTGGGCAATCACACCCATAACCATATACAGGGTCTCACCCACACCATCCATGAGTATAGCTACAACGTAGAGAAAGCCAATGCCTACATCCACAGCCATTACGTTCGCCCGCCACACGGTTGGATGCGGATGGCCCAATATGCCTGGCTCTCCCGCAAGTACAAGATTGTGATGTGGGATGTGGTAACCCGTGATTACTCGAAATGGATGACAGCTGAAGATGTCGTGGCAAACGTTAAACGTTACACCCGTAATGGATCCATCATCACTTTCCATGATTCCCTAAAGTCAATAGAAAAACTAAAGACAGCCCTTCCCGAGTGTCTTAAATGGCTACGCGATGAGGGATATGAGTTTAAGATATTTCCATAAAACTAGATAACTCTAACCACTTAGGACAATGAAAAAATTATTAATTACTTTGCTTACAGCATCATTCGCAATGACAACTAATGCGCAACCCCAGCTCCGCGCCGACAATATCGACGAGGTGCTCCAAGCAATGACCCTTGAGGAGAAGGCAAAACTCCTTGTAGGAGGTGCTAACAATTTCTTTGGCGACCAGGCTGTCGTAGGCGGTGAAGCCGACCTCGTAGCAGGTGCAGCAGGTACATCGCCTGCAATTCCTCGTCTTGGCATTCCTGCCACAGTGCTCACCGATGGTCCTGCAGGTGTACGTATTGACCCAACACGCAAAGGCACCGACAAGACCTATTATGCAACAGCCTTCCCTATTGGCTCATGTCTCGCTTCTACATGGAATACCGACCTTGTCAGCAAGGTGGGTGAAGCCATTGGCAATGAGACCAAGGAATACCGCTGCGACGTGATCCTTGGTCCTGGTATGAACCTTCACCGCAATCCTCTTTGCGGTCGTAACTTCGAGTATTATTCTGAAGACCCACTGCTGACAGGTAAGATTGCGGCGGCATACATCAATGGTGTTCAGAGTCAGGGCGCAGGTGTGTCAGCTAAACACTTCGCAGTCAACTCTCAGGAGACGGATCGCACCAGTGTTGATGAACGTGTGTCCCAGCGTGCAGCCCGTGAACTCTACCTGCGTGGTTTTGAGATTGCAGTCCGCGAGAGTAACCCTTGGACTGTCATGGCCTCTTATAATCAGGTCAATGGCCAGTATTCTATGGGCAACCATGACCTGCTCACAAAGATCCTACGCGACGATTGGGGCTTTAAGGGTATCGTCATGACTGACTGGATTGGTATCCGTGAGGGCTTAACTACCATCAGTGAGGTTCATGCAGGCAACGACCTGATGGAACCAGGTCAGCCTGCACAGGTTCAGGAGATCATCAAGGGTGTAAAAGAAGGCAAACTCGATATAGCAGATGTTGATCGGAACGTGCGCCGCATGCTCGAATATATCGTCAAGACTCCAAGTTTCCATAAATACCCAGCTTCCAATGCACCTGACTTCAAAGCTCATGCTGCTATCACCCGCCAAAGTGCTGCTGAGGGCATCGTCATGCTGAAGAACAATGGCACTCTGCCTTGGAAAAACGGAGCCATCAAGACTGTAGCTCTCTTTGGTGAGAAGTCCTATGACTTCCTCTCTGGTGGTACAGGCTCAGGTTGCGTGCATCCACCTTATGTGGTTGATATGCTTGAAGGCTTGAAGAATGTGGGTATCAGCTCGTCACCTGTACTTACTGATATCTATCGCAAGTATATTGAATTTGCCAAGACAAAGTTCCAGGCAGAGCGTCACCCCGCCAAGTGGTATCAATTGGAGTATTTTGGACAGCAGAAATACCCGGAGATTGCCATTTCGCCCATTGCCATTGATAAAGAGACAAAAAATGCCGATGCAGCCATCATTACCATTGCACGTCAGGCAGGTGAGGGGGTAGATCGCGACATTGCCACAGAATTTAACCTTGTTCCTGAGGAGCATGCACTGATTCTCGATGTATGTAATGCTTTCCATGCAGCAGGCAAGCCCGTGATTGTCATCATCAACTCTGGTAGTGTCATCGAGACGGCATCATGGAGCAGCTATCCTGATGCAATCCTCTGTGCTTGGCAACCTGGTATGGAAGGTGGTAATTCCATTGCTGACTTGATCATGGGAAAGGTCAATCCTTCTGGTAAACTCACGATGACCTGGCCTATTGCTGCTACAGATCATGCCTCAACACAGAATTTCCCTGGTCAGCTCGACTACTACTCCTTCAAGGATATGTATGGCAACAAGCGTCCTATTCCTGGTCATGCTTTCACCAACCACGAGGAGGATATTTACGTAGGTTATCGCTATTTTGACACCTTCCAAAAGGATGTTGCCTATCCCTTTGGCTTTGGTCTCAGCTATACTACATTCCAATTCTCAAAGCCTGTGGTTAAGGCTAAGGGTAAGGATGCTGTCGAGGTTTCTGTTACTATCAAGAATACAGGTGCAGTTGCAGGAAAAGAGGTTGCTCAGGTTTACGTGAAGGCACCACAGGGTCGTCTTGAGAAGCCAGCCCAAGAGTTAAAGGCATTTGCCAAGACACGCGAGTTGCAGCCTGGTGAGAGTCAGACTCTGACAATGGTCATCCCTGTGCGCGACCTTGCCTCATTTGACGAAGCCAATAGTCAGTGGCTGACAGAAGCAGGTAACTACACATTCTGCATTGGTTCAAGTAGCCGTGACATCACTGCCACAGCTCAGTTGAAGATAGCTGAATATACAGAAAAGACATCGAATGCTCTAGCTCCACAGCAAGAACTTAAGCTGTTGAAGCAGTAAACCTCTCCTTTTAGCGACAGTTGTTCAGATAGCAGCTGTCGCTAAAAGTAACCATGATGCCGTAAAAACGGCATCATTAATTATTAATTATCAAAAAATGTACAAACCAACATTCAACAAGCGCCAAGTCTTGGTTTTCCATCATTTTGGGAACAAAGGCTACTCGCTCTTCAGTTGTCTGGGTCGCGAGGTTGTATGCAGTGTACTCTCTGTAGCCACACTGACCTATGCCTCAGCGGAGAGTATCTCGACAAATCCTGTCGTAACAGACTCCACTGCCATGACAACAGCACGCGAGATGCAACTCGAGGAGGTCAGTGTGACTGGCTCCCGGGCGCCCCTGACAAGAAGTCAGGCTGCGAGAATGGTCACTGTACTGGATCGTGCAGATATTGCGCAGGCTCCAGTACAAAGTATTAACGATCTGCTGAAGTACGCCATAGGCGTCGATGTCCGTCAGCGAGGCCCTATTGGTGCCCAGACCGACATTTCCATCCGAGGAGGTACCAGCGAGCAAATCATCATCTTACTCAACGGCATCAACATCTGTGATCCGCAGACAGGTCACAATGCAATGGATTTGCCCATCGACCTCAGTGAGATTGTGCGCATTGAGGTACTTGAGGGTCCTGCAGGCCGTATCTATGGCACATCATCACTTGTCGGTGCCATCAATATCGTCACCCGCCCTGCCAACATGACGAGTGGTGACATCACTGTGGAAGGTGGTTCCTATGGTTACCTCAAGGCAAGTGGCAGAGTTAATCTGCTGAAGGAAAAGTGGAATAACCAGATGAGTGCCGGCTATAGCCGTAGTGATGGATACAGCCGATCGAAAGATGGTTCGCTAAACACAGACTTCAGCGGTAGCAAAGCCTTCTACCAAGGACAATACGAAGACGATGCCGTACGAGTGAACTGGCATTTTGGCATCGCCGATAAAGGTTGGGGCTCCAGCACCTTCTATGCCTCTCCCAAATGGCAGGCTGACGACCAGTACGAGCATACCACCAAGCTCTTTACCGCCATACAGGCTCTGACGAAATGTGGTCGCCTACGATTTGCCCCAAGCATCTATTGGAATCAGAACCGTGATCGTTATGAGGGCTATCGGGGACAAGCGGAGAAGATGAAATACAACTACAATCGCACGAACGTCTATGGTGTGAACCTTAACAGTTATTTCGACTGGACAGCAGGCCGCACTGCCTTTGGCGCTGAGATCAGAAATGAAGATCTCGTCAGTGGAAACCTGGGGGAACCTCTTTCACAGCCTCACCATATCAGCGGCACTGATCGGGATTACACTCTCGGCGTGAATCGCACCAATATCAGTGGCTATCTGGAGCATAACCTGCTGCTCAAGAATTTCACACTCTCAGCAGGACTGGTAGCAGTCAAGAACAGTTGGAGCAACATGAATATGAGCATCTATCCAGGCATTGACATGAGTTATCGTCCTGGTCAGAACTGGAAACTGCATGCCTCGTATAACACCTCACTCCGTATGCCATCATTCACGGAGATGTACTACAAGGTACAAGGTTACAATGCTGATCCCCATCTGAAACCAGAAGAAATGCAGGCTATTGAGGCAGGTGTTACTTATCATACCATGCCTTTCACTTTCAACGCTACCTTCTGGCATCACCACGGTAAGAACATGATCGACTGGATTATGGATACCTCAAAGGGAGAGCAGGCCATCTGGGAAAGTGTAAACCACACGAAGATCAACAGTGTCGGGCTGGAAGTATC
>CAMJGE010000050.1 GCA_946405145.1 uncultured Prevotella sp. | reverse complement strand
AGTGCAAAGGTACAACTTTTCCAGAAACCCTCCAAACTTTTCGAGAGAAATTTTCGATTTTACCCTAAAGTTTTCGACTTTATTGACAAATCAGACTCTTATGCATCCTATTTTAACAAAAATAATAAGGGAACAACGCGAAAAAGCAGCGTCGTTCCCTTATATTATATATATAATGTACGTGCGAGAACTATTCGCGACGTCCAAAGATTCGAAGCAGGTAAATAAAGAGGTTCACAAAGTCGAGATAGAGTGTCAGTGCACCCAGCAAT
Source organism: uncultured Prevotella sp. (assembly GCA_946405145.1). Classification (GTDB taxonomy): domain Bacteria; phylum Bacteroidota; class Bacteroidia; order Bacteroidales; family Bacteroidaceae; genus Prevotella. The sequence goes on along the minus strand of CAMJGE010000050.1, from coordinate 7,843 downwards.
GCTATTTTCTGCGCACCTTCGCTGGCATCGGGGGCCATTTGCAACATGTGTTTAATCTTCTGAGAATCGTATGCCGTCAGTCCTACGAATATCAGCACACCCAAGTAGCTGACAATCATCTCCAGACCAGAACTCTTCAGGAATATATTCACAACTGTAGCGATAATAATGCCAATCAGCGCCATAAAGAGAATCTTACCCATAGAAGTCAGATCGGTCTTTGTGCTATAACCAATCAGAGCCATCACGGCAAAAGTACCCGCTGTGATAAAGAACACACTTGCGATACTCGACATGGTGTAGATGACAAAAATCGATGATAACAATGCGCCATTAATCACCGAATATAGGATAAACATCAGCGTAGCTGTTGTCAGCGACAAACGGTTGATGGCTGCACTGATACCAAACACCAGTCCGAGCTCTGCAATTACCAGTCCCCAGAAAAGCAACTGGTTAGAATAAAGTGCCGTCAATATACCCGGGCTTGTAGCCACTCCATAAGCAGTTGCACCAGTAATAACGAGTGCTAATGTCATCCAAACATACACTTTCCGCATTAGTACGGGGAAAGCAGTTGACATCGAGAGACCTTGCTCACGAGTCATAGCATCGAAATTCAATTCGTTATAATTCATACTCATACTTTATTATTCATTATCAACATACTTTATGCAAATATGATGCCACAAAGGTACACATTTACATTTAATAAAACATAAAATGCAGCAAAAATTACCATTTATATTAGTATTTTTGTGTCTTTTTCACTATATTTGTAGCCAATAAAACTATAAATAATACGCCTATATATGAAAATCGGACTTTTTATTCCCTGTTATGTCGATGTGGTTTATCCCGAAGTTGGTGTTGCCACATACAAACTACTAAAACATCTTGGCCTTGATGTGGACTACCCCCTGAATCAGACCTGTTGCGGACAGCCGATGGCTAATGCCGGATTCGAAGCAAAGGCTATCCCCCTTGCTGAGAAATTCGAAGAGAGGTTCAAAGGTTTCGACTATATCGTATCGCCCTCTGTCAGTTGCACAGCCTTTATCAGACTGAATTATCCGCGATTGCTCCAGAAAGGTCACGAGTGCGAGACAGCCGAGAAAGCGATGGACGTAGTGGAGTTTCTTCATGATGTAGTGAAAGTAGATCAGCGATTAGGAACCTTCCCCCATAAGGTCAGTCTGCACAACTCTTGCCACGGTGTACGCGAGTTAGGACTGAGTTCACCAAGCGAAGAACATGTGAACAAGTTTAATAAGATCAAGGATCTGCTGGCATTAGTTGATGGTATCCAGGTTGTTGAGCCCGAGCGCCCTGACGAGTGCTGCGGCTTTGGTGGTATGTTCTCTGTAGAAGAGACAGCGGTGAGTGCACAAATGGGCAAGGACAAGGTTGAACGACACATCCAGACGGGTGCCGAATATGTGACAGGTCCTGACTGCTCTTGTTTGATGCACATGGCTGGTGTTGCCAAGAAACAAGGGTTGAACATCGAGTTCAAGCACGTGGTAGAGATTCTCGCCGCAGGACTATGAAAGGTAAAAAGGTAAAAAGGTAAAAAGGTAAAAAGTAAAAAAGTAAAAAGAAGAAAGTTATGAGTACTGGACATAGCATAGCAGCAAAGGAGTTCTTAAAGAACCAGACATACGCCAAATGGCATGATGCCACTTTCTGGGCAGTTCGCACCAAACGTGACAATATGGCATATGGTCTTGACGAGTGGGAACAATTACGCGAAAAGGCGAGTGCCATCAAGCGTCATACCATCACCCATCTCGACGAGTATCTCGACCAGTTTGCTACGAATGCCGAGAAGAACGGCTGTATCGTGCATTGGGCAAAAGATGCCAACGAGTTCAACGAGATTGTGTATGACATCCTGAAACAACATGATGTCAAGAAGATGGTGAAATCGAAATCGATGCTGACAGAGGAGTGTGAGATGAATCCCTATCTGGAAGCCCGCGGTATTGAGGTGGTAGAGACCGATCTTGGTGAGCGTATCATCCAGCTGAAAGGTCAGAAGCCCAGTCATATCGTGATGCCTGCCATCCATCTGAATCACGACGATGTGGGTGAGCTCTTTGAGGAGAAAGGCATCTCTACAGAAAAAGGCAACCACGATCCCACCTACCTCACCTATCGCGCCCGTCTGAGTCTGAGGAACGAGTTCCTGACTGCCGACGCAGGTATGACGGGCGGCAACTTCGGCATCGCTGCCACAGGTGACATCGTGGTGTGCACCAACGAGGGGAATGCCGATATGTCAACCTCATGTCCGAAACTGCATATCGCAGCCATTGGTCTGGAGAAGATTATCCCCAACTACGACTGTTTGGCCGTGTTCCAACGGATGCTCTGCCGTGCGGGAACTGGTCAGCCGACAACCACCTACACCTCCCATTTCCGCAAGGCCCGTCCTACGGCGCAGCCAATGCATATCATCCTCGTGGATAACGGTCGCAGCGAGTGGATCGGTAATCCTGAGCACTGGGAGGCCCTGAAGTGCATCCGCTGTGGTTCGTGTATGAACACCTGCCCCGTCTATCGTCGTAGTGGTGGTTACAGCTATAGCTACTTCATCCCTGGTCCTATCGGCATCAACCTTGGCATGCTGCGCGACGCACAGAAGCATTCCGGTAATGTGAGTGCCTGTTCACTGTGTAACAGTTGTCAGACGGTATGCCCCGTCAAGGTGAACCTTGGTGACCAGATTTACCAGTGGCGCCAGCAACTCGATGAGTTTGGAACTGCCAATCCTCAAAAGAAGCTGATGTGTCAGGGCATGAGCACCCTCTACGGTAGCAGTGCCATCTACAATGCAGCCACCTCGATGGCACCATTAGCCAATCTTGTTCCTGCTCCGCTGATGAACTTGAGTCTCAACCCGTGGGCTGAAGGTCATGAGATGATGAAGTTCCCGAAAGAGACCTTCCATTCGTTATGGAAGAAAGGAAAGGTGAAGTAAAGGTAAAAAAGTAAAAAGGTAAAAAAGTAAATACCCCATGAGTAACAAAGAAGATATTCTGAAGAGATATAGGGCAAATGTCAGAGAGAAGTTTGACATGCCTGACCTGAGTGATATTAAGGCCATCACCTACCCCGACCCATTGGTGCAGTTTATCAAGATGACCGAGAGTGTGGGTGGTCATGTGATCGAACTAAAGGAGGAACAGGACATCAACGCTGTTGTGAAGGAACTTTACCCCGATGCCAAGGAGATTGCCTCCAACCTGCCAGAGATTACGATTGCCACCAGAAATCCAGATACGGTAGGCAGTGCCAATGACCTGAACGGTACTGACGTGGGCATCATTCGTGGCAAGTTTGGTGTGGCAGAGAATGCCTGCGTGTGGATTCCCCAACAGATGAAGGAGAAAGCCGTCTGCTTTATCTCCGAGAATTTGGTAATCCTGTTGCCGAAGAGCCAGATTGTAAACAACATGCACGAGGCCTATAAGCGCATCGAGTTTGACAAGACCTACGATGGCTACGGCACGTTTATCAGCGGTCCGTCGAAGACTGCCGATATTGCGCAGGTGCTGGTGATGGGTGCCCAAGCCGCCCGCAGCGCTACCGTGCTTCTGCTACCCGAATAAGAATAAGCGCCTCGTGTCATCACTGCCATCACAATAGATTTTTTGCTACTATTAAATGTAGCAATTGCGCGAATTAAATGTAACAATTGCGCGAATTAAATGTAGTAATTGCAGGATATTAATAGCCGAGAAGAGAAAGATAAGTCTATCTAAAAGCGTTGAGAAACTCCACGACTTGATCTATTTCAGCATCGTTTAGGGCTTGATGACAAGGGATGGAGAGTTCTTGGGTGTGGATTAGCTCGGTGATAGGCAGGGAAAGGTGGTTCCATTCCGCATAACAATGCTGTTTATGAGGTGGAATGGGATAATGGATCTGCGTCTCGACTCCATTGTCCAAGAGGTACTTCTGCAGGTCGTCGCGCCGCTCGCAGAAGATCGGGAAGATATGGTGCACGGAGTCGCGTGACTCCAGCGAAGCACGAGACGTATTCTCGTTGCCCTCAAGGCGTATTCTCACGAGGTCGTTGCTTACTTCCCGTTCATAGCGGGCGGCAATCTCCTTACGGCGCAGGTTGTCGGCATCGAGATGCTTCAACTTCACACAGAGCACAGCTGCCTGCAACTCATCCATCCTACTGTTGCGCCCAAGATAATCAAAGACATACTTACGCGACGAGCCGTAATTGCCGAGAGAGCGCACGACAGCAGCCAGTGCCTCATCGTTGGTGGTCACTGCCCCAGCATCGCCCAGTGCACCGAGGTTCTTACCGGGATAGAAGCTATGACCTGCTGCATCGCCTAACGCGCCCGTATGCGTACCTTTATATAAACACCCATGCGCCTGCGCATTGTCTTCAATCAACTTCAAGCCATAGTTTTTACAGAGTTCACTGATATGAGCGGTATAGGCACAACGGCCATAGAGGTGAACGATCATCACGGCTCTCGTGCGAGGATTGATGGCTTGTTCGATGAGCGCATCGTCTATCTGGAGCGTATCGAGCGAGGGTTCTACGAGGACGGGCTTCAGGCGGCATTCGGTGATGGCGAGGATGGAGGCGATATAGGTGTTGGCAGGCACGATGATTTCATCGCCTTCGTGCATCACATCCAGCTCGATATAGGCGCGGAGGATGAGCATCAGCGCATCGAGCCCGTTGCCGCAGCCGATGCAATGACGGGTGCCGATATACTCTGCATAGTCGCGCTCAAACTGGCGTGTGGCCTCCCCTTTCAGATACCAGCCGCTGTCGAGCACACGGCCGACAACCTCACGCAGCTCAGCATCGTAAAGGGCATTGATCTTGTGCAGGGGCAGATAGGCAATCATAGGTCGTACTCGTATATATCGTAACACAATCCGCGTCCGCCAAAACCTTCTTTCTGGAAAACCAGCTGCTCGTTGAGTCCACTGCCGTCTGGATGTTCCGTAGACCGTCCGAAGTCGAAGTAAGGATAGTTCCCGAAGTCGCTGAAAATACGGTTGTAGAGCAGGTCGATGGCTCCCAGCTTCTTGCCCTCGGGCGTGGCTGAACTATACTGGGCATGGACCACCTGAGGGGTAATATACAGCACCACCCCGCCAACGACCGTTCCGTCTTTAACAGCCTGATAGAGTCGTATGTTTTCAGGGAAACGGCCATGCAGCAGCTCGATCTCCTGCAGGGTATGAACAGGCTTCACGCCATATTTCATCTGAAGGTTCTGCGTCAGGACTTCCCAGAAAGCCGAATAGTCATCAGAGCACTCTATAGAGACGCCTGCCTTCTGGGCACGGGCAACACCACGACGGCGCACGCGCTCCCACCGCATATTGCCAGAGAGGAAGACGTTCGTAGCAAAATCCCTCGCCACGATACGGGCCCTGCACTCATGATAGAGCGCATAGAGGTCTTCCTCAGCCGAAAGGCGATGATAGATCCAGGGGATGCACTTGTAGCTGACGTGATGGAAGCCATCGCCACGCAGACAGTCGTTCAGTTCGCGAAACAACCAGAGCGTTTGAACCACCGTCAGACGAGGGCTCATCACCAATCCGCCATAGGTGAGGCCATTGTGCGAGCAGAGTGTATCGCCAGACTTGTGGGCTGGCAGGACAGCCATCAGACGGCCATCATCGTAGAACATCAGCGAATGATCCTCGAAGCGGTCGGCATGATAGTCCATATAGCGGCGGTCGAAGAGAAAGGTTCCATTCTTCGACGCTGCCACAAACTGATTCCACTCATCGGCCTGCTCAGGGGTATATCGCTTTATCTCGAACATCCGATATACTTGAGGAACTCATTGTAATCGTAGATATAATCGTCCTCATCATAATGCTCAGAGGCCAACACCAGGCACACGCCGCCTGAAGAGAAATCATCGAGTGTACGCCAGATATTCGTATCTATCAGCAAGCCCTGCCAAGGGTGGTTGAGCAGCACCGTCTTGCGCTCGAAACCATTATCCAGCGTAACATGAAACGAACCGCTTAGAGCAATCACAAACTGACGGAGCCTCTTATGCGCATGACCTCCCCTACTCTCACCACCTGGGACATCATAAACCCAGTAGGCACGTTTGATATCAAAGGGAACCATCGCCTGTGCTTCTGCAAATGTCAGATTGCCACGCGGATCAGTAATCCTGGGCAAGTCGATGATTTTTACCTCTAAGCGGTTCATTCTATTGTAGCAAAATTACTTAGTGCTCGAACTTCGTGTAGGGATCGGTGCCAAGAACGGTCTTTGCCAGACGCTTCGCCTTGTCACGCAAGGCATTAACATCATCACCCACCTCACCATAGCAGAGCACCACACCCATGCGGCGACCCTTGTGAGCCTCAGGCTTTCCGAAGATGCGGATACGTGTGCGATCCTCCTTCAGGGCATCCTCAAAGTTATAGGGCAGCAGTGAGCGGTCAACGGGGGTCTTAGCCTCTGTCGGCGAGAGAATCACAGCCGAAGCACCGGCATGCTCCAGATGGATACCGGCAATAGGCAAGCCCAGTACGGCACGCAGATGGAGCTCGAACTCAGAGAGGTTGGTGGTGTGACCGAGTGTCACCATACCCGTATCGTGCGGACGTGGAGAGAGCTCAGAGAAGATCACCTCGCCCTGCTTGGTCAGGAAGAACTCCACACCCCAGATGCCAGCACCCGTGAGTGCCTTCGTCACCTTGTCGGCCATCATCTGAGCCTGTTTCAGAGCCTCATCGCTGATCTTATAGGGTTGCCAGGACTCACGATAGTCGCCAGCCTTCTGCACATGTCCGATAGGCGGACAGAACAGGGTTGGCCAACCATGCTGCTGCGTAACGGTGAGCAGGGTGAACTCAGAGTCGAAGTCGATAAACTCCTCAATGATCACCTCCTTCACGTCACCACGACTGCCCTCCATCGCCTCCTTGAAGGCCTTTTCCAACTCGTCGTCGTTATGCACATAGCTCTGACCATGACCTGAAGATGACATCAGAGGTTTCACCACACAGGGGAAACCGATCTCATCGGCAGCAGCCTTGAACTCCTCGAAGGTCTTGGCGTAGAAATACTTCGCCGTACGCAACCCCAGCTCCTTAGCGGCGAGGTCACGGATAGCCCGACGGTTCATGGTGTAGTTGACAGCACGAGCCGAAGGCACTACCTGGATACCCTGCTCCTCAAACTTAAACAGGCGCTCCGTACGGATGGCCTCGATCTCAGGCACGATGATGTCGGGCTTGTGCTTGTTGACGACAGCCTCGAGAGCATCACCGTCGAGCATTGAAAACACCTCACGCTCGTCAGCTACCTGCATCGCAGGCGCATTGTCGTAACGGTCGCAGGCAATCACATACTGACCTGCACGCATGGCGGCTATCACGAACTCCTTACCAAGTTCACCAGAGCCTAATAAAAGAATCTTCTTCATATTTTTACCTTTTTACATTTTTACTTTCTTACCTTTTTACATTTTTACTTTCTTACCTTCTTACCTTTCAATTGTTTGTTTAATCATTTGCCATTCGGGAGTGACGGCGAGCTTACGCACACACTGGTCAATGCAGGCCATCGCGTCTTCTTGCGACATCTTCAGCATCTTGGCAATCTCCTGAAGCGATTTCCGCTCAGCACCAAAGAGTCCGTAGTAATGCGTCACAGCCTCTTCTTCCTCAGGTGGCAACAGATAGAGCAGATGCTCCAGATAGTGTTCCATCTGAGGGGAGATGCTCATGGGCTGCATACCGATGCGAACCAAGAAGCTATGTAGTTCACGTGAGAGATTATCTGTTGGCATACATGTTATCGTAATACTTCTGATAATCG
>CAMJGE010000049.1 GCA_946405145.1 uncultured Prevotella sp. | reverse complement strand
TCCTCAACTACTTCTGTTGCATAACACTCTAAACCCAGCACGTCGGTAAAGAACGGCAGGCTTTCCTCAATGCTCTGAACGGCAATGCCCAGATGCTCAATGTGTGAAATCTTCATATCTTTATAAAAATTAGAATATTTATGAATATGTCGTGCAAAGGTACAAAAGATAAATGAAACCACCACGATATTTTGCTTTTTTTATATAAAAAAAGAGATTGTTACCTTGAAATGGTAACAATCTCTATCTAGATGGTAGATCTTTCACTGTCAATACCTATTTCTTGAATACGAGCGATTCCTCAACACTACGGAACCAAGACTTGTCATTATCTGCGTTTCTAGCCCAGTTTGTGAAAAGTGGATAAGCATTCTTGATGCAAACCCTCTCCTGAGGATAGTCAAAATCAGAAGGAATGACGATAGCGTGTGGATCCTCACCTTCGCGAGCTAAGGTTATGTCGCGATTCTGAGTCTTATCATAGATAAATATACTCTCGATGAAAGAAGTAAGGCTTTTGTCTGCTCCAATTTCAAACGATTCCTCAATAACAGGAAGTTTTTCTTGTCCACTTACAGTGTTGATGAATGACTGTGTTGACTTGCCAAAAATAGCATGAATCTCTGTGGTCTCATTAAGTTTGCTACCTTTCAGACCGCGCAGGTACAGCTCGTCATTGGCACCGCAGGCCACAAGTGAAACCTTCACGTGGGTAGCGTCTGTACGGACGAATTTCAGCACCACGTCGTTCATGTCATAATCAGCCAATGGTCTGTCTTCAAAACACATAGTGTATGTAATGTTCTGTACGCTATATTCGTCAGAAACCTGCTCACCACCGCTGGTCACCTCGATAATCATATCGCCAAAACTGCAATCAGTACCATCTTCGAAGGTCATGTAAATTTTGTCGTTTGCCTTAAACATAGCGATGCGTGGGTCGTCGATTTCCATAGAATAATCCAAAGCACTTGAGAAGTGGTTTGGGAATTGGTTGATTTCCCTGTTCAAGCCGCTTACACCATAGATACACCCTCTATCGACAGTTCTGAAATTCTCGTCGTGTCCGCCCTTTCTAAGCATGAAGCCAACGCGATGTCCTTTGGGAATGATAGCACTTTTAGCATTAACTTCAAATGGCTTGGACTCCCAGATAACTGTCTCAAGTTGCTCTAGTGACTGTGAGCCAGTATAGGCCTCCAATACCCATTTCGAACGGTCGCCGTCGCTGACAGCTTTGTTGGTAGAAATACGTAGACTATTCTTTACCGTAAGGTCTGTTCCAATACAGAGATTCTTGGTGCTATTACGCCAGAAACGCCAGTAGTCCTCGTCGAAAGACTCTAAAAGGTAAGCGTTTTTCTTAATGTCTTCCATTTTGGTACTCATGACTGTAGCATATTCGCCAGAAGAAGTCAGAAATTTCTTACCACCAACATTATATAACAACACACGACCGTCTGGAGTGTTGAAAATTTGCCAGAGCTGATTGGCAACGTTGTTCTCGTCATCACCGTATTTTGTTGCCAGTTTGTTGTCATTGGTGCCATCTTTTCCTAAATAGGTCATGTAATAGTCTTGTCCATTCAACTGTTGGATGTTGCGGACACGATAGAGATTACCATCGGTCGTGCAAAGCACATCTAAGGATTTTGATTTGTCAATCATGTCCTGCGGAGCACCATAGTAGGGCAGCAGGTATTCGTATTTTCTGAAGAAATCGTTTTTGTCTGATACACCAGAGGCTTTTTTAACAACGTCACACTGTATAGCCTTGAATTTTGGTAGCATCTTGATATAGTTCTGCTCGGTCAAGCCGCTGGCCTCCAAATCTGCAGGGTCGTAATAATAGTAGTAAAGCCAACATTTATCGATATCCGTTGAAGGCATCTGGACAGGAGTAATGATGACAGGGTCACCATTTGCAGTCAGGTGATTGTTGTACATCGTAAAGAAATTGGAGTTTCGGATTAATTCCATATTATCCGTCATCCGCTTGTCCTTGCCGCGTTCACGTTTTAGATAGGTGCCAAAGATGTCCTTAAGAGTCTCTGCTTCGTCTGTGCTGATTTGGCTGACTTCGTGCTGCAGCGTACGGTCAACGATAGGCCATGTGTTGGAACCAGAATTACCCTCTGTGAGCTTCCACAGACGCTCATTCTCCCATTTGCTGTCTTTCCAAAAACCAAGGTTATATTGTTCCACGATAGCAGCCTTGTTTGGATCGGTGGCTGCCTCATTGGCATAGATGGTGCGTATTGCGTTGTACGACTGGATAGAGTTTAGGTATTCCAGTTTTAGATTTGTCAGCACAGGGAAGTCGCTGTCAGCTCTTGTTGCACCCCTCGTATTTAAATGAGTATTATTGAAACTGACATTAGCATCACCAACATTGAAACCTTTGATGAAATATTGGCCGTTACTACTGACACAGGCTGCTATCAGGCGTGTGTAGGTCGAAGGGGCTTCATAAGTCAGTGTTACCTGTCCTCCTTTGCTGACAGATGCTTCGTTGATTACTTGTGCATCACTGTTCAGATAGGGCGATTCTGAGAGAATTTGTACCTTTGTAATGTTATCCAAATTTGCATCAGCCTTAATCGTAACTGAACCTTTTGAAATAAGGTTCCAATCATGATTTGGATCGATAGAACCGAAGATCTTAGCCACATTGGCCTTGATATCATCTATTGTGACATCACTAGCATCTTTGTCTTGCATAGCCGCTGGGTCGTAAGTTGGAAAATCATGAGAACAACTCACGAATGTGGATACCACAAGGAATAGAAATACTAATTTTTTCATATTACTTAATAGACCTTATAAATTCATTTAGATATTAATTCTGCAAAAATACATATTAATATGTAAAATTGTACGTTCAGTCCGTCTTATTTAATAACTTTTAACGTAAAATTAAAACTCTGCGGTGATTTTTCCGTTGATTTGTCGGCCTGTGAGATAGTTAGGTACGGCCCATTGGTGATTGGTGACATCTGTTACCCAATAGTAACTGTTTACATTGGATATGCCAAACAGGTTCAGACAATCGACACCCAACCAGAGATTCTTGATACCTCTACCTTCCTTGATGGCACGGAAGCTCATGCCAATGTCGGCACGCTTGTATGCTGGAGCACGGAACTGCTGTTGCTCTAAACCGCGATGAGGTGCGCCGAAAGGCAGTCCGTCAGCAAAAGCCAGTCTGAGAGTCATTCTCCAACGGTCTGTGCCAGGGAAGTAATCTGTAAAGTGCAGATTCACAGCCCATCGCTGATCTGTTGGCATAGGAACGCTTTCGCCGTTTATCTTCTGTCGGGTACTCATCAGAGAGAATGTGAGCCACGAGTCGATACCTGGTACAAACTCTCCATACAACTTCAAGTCAAGACCTGCTGCATAGCCAGAACCCATATTACGTCCGTAATAGGTAACCTTCATGTTCTGTACATTATAGGGTATCAGGTTCGAAAGTGCTTTGTAATAAGCTTCTGCAGTGAATTTGAACGAGCGGTTGAGCATGCGGAAACGATAATCGAAAGCACCGATAAACTGCAGTGACTGCTGACTCTTGATATTCTCATTCAGTACAACGCCTGTAGCTCCAGTCTTTCCATCCAAGCTGACTGTGTCGCGCATCTCTTTATAAAAAGGTGCCTGATAATACAATCCTGTGGCAAATCGGAAGGTGCAGTTACTGTTGAAGGCTGGTACGATGGTAAGGGCTGCTCTGGGGGAAACGATAGTCTCTTTATTAAACGACCAGTTAGCCAGTCTCACACCATAGTTTAACGTGAAATAGTTGTCGCCTTTCGAGAATCGGTAGGTATCTTGCAGATAGGCTTCTATTCGGTGACTCTTCACCTCGTTTTTTGCTGATAGCGTGTAGATCAGATCCAGTCTGTCGGCAGAGTGGGGGATAGAGTAGCCGCTGGAGTCGCGCATCTCGTACTCCTTGGCTTGTTCTTTGATACGTTCAGTCTTGTAGGTGATACCTGCCTCGAAGTCGTGATGCTTGGTCTGGTGTCTGCCAATCAGCTTGAAACTGATCACATCAGCAGTTAGATAATTGCGAGCATGCTCCATATAGGTTCCAACGCCGAGATTCTCCTGTGTCTGGGTGTCGTCGAGCCAATACTGGCCCATGATGTCATAGGTCTCTCTCTCTTTGGAGTGGAATGCTGATGTCAGGAATTTTATACTCGTTGAGTCGCCGAAGTGACGGGTGATGCTGGCAGTGCCGAATAGGGTGCGGAACAGGTCCTTCTCCTGCCCATCGAAATAGACCTTGAACGACTTGACGTCAGCGAAAGTTCCGAAGCTCGTCTCGCGATCTTCGGGTTTGAAGTTGTAGTGGTTCTCAGAGATGTTACCAATGAAATCTATAGACCATCTTTTGTTGGGATTGTAACTTATATAGGTCTGATAGTCAATAAAATTGGGTTTATACTCTCCAGTAGTTTCTAGGGATCCTAACAAATACTTGTTGGTCTTGTATCTGATGCCGTGCAACATGGAGAACCGCTTGTTGCCGACACCAAGATAACCACTGGCACCTAACAAAGAGGCGGTGGCTGAGGCTTCAAACCTATCTACATGCTTATATGTGATGTCTAACGCTGATGACATCTTGTCGCCATATTTCGCTTCGAATCCTCCCGTTGAGAAACCAATCTTCTCCACCATGTCAGGATTGATGATAGAGAGACCTTCCTGTTGCCCGCTGCTTACAAGCATGGGGCGATAGACTTCCACCTGATTGATATATACCAGATTCTCATCGAACGATCCACCTCTTACATTATATTGGCTCGAAAGCTCGTTATGGGTACTTACACCAGCCTGTTGCTGTATCAGTTCCTCTACGGCATTGCCTGTGGTAGAAGGCGTTTGCTTCAGGTCTTTTACATTCAGTTGCTGGGTTTGACCTGTCTGTCTGCGCTGCTGGGTTACCGTCACCTCTTGTAGTGCTTTCATCGGATGCATCACAATCTGCACCGTGAGCTGCTTCTTGGGAGTCCTGAATACGCGTTTCCGTTGGGCATAGCCTACCATTGAGAACCTTACTTCTATAGAGTCAGCCGATTTCAGGTGCAGCGTGAACTCTCCTTTCAGGTTGGTCATGGTGACTTTTCCTTGCGCAAGACAAGAAACCGTAACCAACTCTAAGGCACGCTCATTCTCATCGACCACTTTTCCCTTCAGGGTGAAGTCGTCGGCAAAGGCTGTCATACTCATCAGTAGGACAATCACTAGGACTGTATATCGCATCATTAGGAATTTCATTGCTTAAATAACGTTTAAATTCTCCGCTTATTGCCTTTTTTCTTTGGTGAGTTAGAAATATTATTGTATTTTTGCTCGTGAAATTTAAATTCAATCAACATGATCGACTATTTATCACAACATCTTTGGCAGACGTGGGCAGTCGTTGCCGTTGTCTGTCTGATTCTTGAGCTAACAGCTGGCGATTTCTTTATCATGTGCTTCTCCATTGGTGCCGCCTTTGCTTGTGGTGCGGCTGCTTTGGGAGCAGGTTTTTATGTCCAGTTGGTGTTCTTTGCCATCTTTACACTTATCAGTCTGTTCCTGATCCGCCCCGTTGCTTTGCGCTATTTCCATCGTCATGACGAAGGGCGCGTGAGTAATGCTGATGCGCTTTTAGGCCGTCATGGAAAGGTGGTGGAGACGATTAAGGCTGGTGGCTACGGACGTGTGCAGATAGATGGTGATATCTGGAAAGCTGAGGCTGAGGGCACAGAGGATATTCCTGACGGTACCACCGTCACAGTCGTCAATCGTGCCAGTACGATTATTAAGGTAAAAGTGAATAGTGAAATTTAATTTTTAGAATATGGACATTATGACTTACGTTCTGATAGCCATCGTTATTCTCGTGGTTATCTTTGCCAAAATGGCACTTGTGATCATTCCTCAGTCAGAGACAAAGATTGTAGAGCGACTGGGACGTTATTATGCCACGCTTCAGCCTGGTATCAACATCATCATCCCGTTTATCGACCGTGCCAAGTCGATTGTGGTGCTGAATCATGGTCGTTACATGTATTCTACGACCATCGATCTGCGCGAACAGGTTTATGACTTCCCTAAGCAGAATGTGATCACCAAGGATAATGTGCAGACAGAGATCAATGCGCTGCTCTATTTCCAGATTGTGGATCCCTTTAAGGCTACTTACGAGATCAATAACCTGCCGAATGCCATTGAGAAGCTTACGCAGACCACCTTGCGTAACATCATCGGTGAATTGGAGCTTGACGAGACACTGACTTCGCGCGATACCATCAACAAGAAACTCTCTGCCGTGCTTGATGATGCTACAGACAAGTGGGGTGTGAAGGTGAATCGTGTGGAACTGCAGGACATTACACCGCCTGATTCCGTGCTGAATGCGATGGAGAAGCAGATGCAGGCCGAACGTAACAAGCGTGCACAGATCCTGACTTCAGAAGGTCAGAAGGCCGCAGAGATCCTGGCATCAGAGGGTGAGAAGACGGCTATCGTCAACAAGGCAGAAGCTGCCAAGCAGGAGGCTATCCTTCATGCGGAAGGTGAAGCTCAGGCTCGTATCCGTAAGGCTGAGGCTGAGGCAAAGGCTATCGAACTGATCACTCAGGCTGTTGGCAAATCCACCAATCCCGCCAACTACCTGCTGGCTCAGAAGTACATCCAGATGATGCAGGAACTGGCTGAGGGCGACAAGACTAAGACGGTCTATCTGCCTTACGAGGCTACTAATCTGCTGGGCTCGATCGGTGGCATCAAGGACCTCTTCAAGGCTGAATAGAAACTGCATAAAGCCGCAGATTTCTCCGATTTCACAGAAATAATGAAAAAATATTCTCTGTAATCAGTGAAATTTGCGGTTATTTTTGTAACTTTGCGCCCGATTAGAATTAGGCAATATGGTACACAATATTTTCAAGGGTTTGGGTATTGCTCTCATAACTCCTTTCAAAGAAGACGGATCAGTTGATTATGATGCCATCCTCCGTCTTCTGGATTATCATTTAAAGAATGGTGCGGATTTCTTCTGTATTCTTGCTACTACAGGAGAGACACCAACACTGACTGCAGAAGAAAAACTGAAGATCAAGGATCTCATTGTGGATTGCGTACAAGGTCGTGTGCCCATCCTGATGGGGTGTGGCGGCAATAACACAGCGGCTGTTGTCGAAGAGCTCAAGAATGGCGACTTCCGTGGTGTAGATGGTGTCCTCAGCGTGTGTCCTTATTATAACAAGCCCTCTCAGGAAGGTCTCTATCAGCATTTCAAGACCATAGCCGCAGCCACTGAGTTGCCTGTAGTATTATATAATGTACCAGGTCGCACGGGTGTGAACTTGCAAGCTGCCACCACCGTTCGTTTGGCTCGTGACTGCAAGAATATCGTAGCTATCAAGGAGGCCAGTGGTAATCTGGAACAGGTGGATGAGATCATCAAGAACAAGCCCAACGACTTCGATGTGATCTCTGGCGACGATGCCCTCACGTTCCCGATGGTCAGCTGTGGCGCTGTCGGAGTGATCTCCGTCATCGGAAATGCCCTGCCTAAGGAGTTCTCGAAGATGATCCGCCTGCAGATGCGTGGTGAATACGAACCAGCCCGCAAGATCCATCATCGTTTTACCGATCTCTTCTCGCTGCTCTTCGTCGATGGTAACCCAGCTGGTGTGAAGGCGATGCTCTCGGAGATGGGCTTCATAGAGAATGTGCTCCGTCTGCCGCTGGTTCCCATGCAGATCAAGAACCGCCAGCGCATGAGTGAGATTCTCAAGGAATTGAAAATCTGATCATCAGATTCTGATATTGACAACATAAAAATCCCCGCTGATTCAGAGATGAACCAACGAGGGCTTGTTATGATGACACTGTCATTTGTCATGTTTGTCATGTTCACGATGGCTTTTTGCTACTATTCGATATAAAAATTGCGCGTAAGTTTAGTAGCAATTTCTCCTGCGAATACCCCATTTCCAGCATGACAGTCACCCCATCATCCAACCCCGCTTCCACACCATCCGAAGCCACTATTCACTCATCCGTCCCCCGTTTCCATTCATCCGAAGCCCAATTTCCAATCGGCTTTCCGATGCATCATGCTCAGTGTCTTGATAACATGACAATCATGACAAATGACAGTGTCATATTAGGCGTTTAGGCGATGTAAAATACACTTTGGAGGACTGGAACCGATGGAAAATGCACTTTTTTCAAAAAAAAGTCTCCAAAAAGTTTGGTCGGTTCAAAAAAAGTGTGTACCTTTGCACCCGCAAATCAGATAATGAGGAGCTGAATGGTTCCGTAGCTCAACTGAATAGAGCATCTGACTACGGATCAGAAGGTTGTGGGTTTGAATCCCGCCGGAATCACAAAAGGTCAAAAGGTGATAGACTCGGAAAGAGGCTGTCACCTTTGTTTTTTAGGTAGATATGGAACAGGTAGGAGACATGAAGTTTATTGATTTCGAGGATGCTCTTG
>CAMJGE010000048.1 GCA_946405145.1 uncultured Prevotella sp. | reverse complement strand
GCATTGCCATCAAGACGACATACATCAGATTGATCATCTTCTGGCGAGGGGAGACAGGTCTTTTCTTGATTGCCATATTCCTATACGTTCATCTTAGCAGTCATTGCCTCAATCATACGAGCATAGATCTTGTTGAGATCAGCAATCTGGGCCGCCATCTTACGTGTCTGTTCGTTGATATCATCGATCGTACCGATCTGTGAGCTGGCACTCTTGAGTTGCAGTTCATAGACTTTGCAGATGCCTGTCAAAGTACGATTCAGATTCTCCATCTCCTCAGAGTCGTGGGCAAGCTTGTCCGTCTGTTCTGATACACGCGAAAGCATCTCTGTCAGGCGTTTCAGCTCTTCTACATAGTTGGCGGTCGCCTCTTCAAGTTCTGGCGTCATCTGCGGCAAAGCAGAGGGTGCAGACGCTCCACCGCCCGATACAGAAATAACAGAAGATGAAACAGCCGCAATAGCCTCGCTATCGACAACAGGAGCACCGCCACCAATAATCACAGTGCCGCCAACAGGAGCACCATCACTAACTACAGGAGCGCCGCCTCCAACGATCACAGTGCCTCCACCTGCATGCCCCACGTGCTCACTCGAAGTAGCACTAGCATGCACATCAAGCTCCATACCATCAGCCGTCTTGTCAAACGGACGATCAAAGGCTGAGAGAAAGAAGACGAAAACCTCTGTGCCCATACCTAAGAAAAGGAAGAAGTTTGCTCCTGGCAGGTGGGTCAACTTGAAAAGTGTACCCAAAATGACGATAGACGCACCCCAGCTATAAGCATAGTTCAGGAACGTCTGACCAGGCACACTATCCATCCACTTCTGCAAGCGGTAGATGATATTGATTTTACTATATGTCGTCATAACTTACACCTTATTAATTATTTCTTCTTTTTGCCTTTCAACTTAATCTTATCGCTAGTAGTATTAGCCAGACTCCGAACACAACGGAAACCGATATAGGAACGAGGCTGGTTCTGATACTCTGAAGAGCGCCAAGCTGAACGAATATACGATTCTGGATCTTTCCACGACCCACCTCTCACACTCTTTTTCTTCAAACGATAGGGATCCTCCTGAGCAGCATTATATCTCAACTGAGGATTAATATCGTTCATGGCTTCAACACCCGCTTCGGTATAGATGGTCGAAGTCCATTCTGCCACGTTACCCGCCATATCATAGAGGCCATTGCTGTTGGCGGCATAGATACCCACCTTACTTGTAATCAGGTTACCATCCTTGGTGTAGTTGCCATCATCGGGTTTAAAATTGGCATAGAAGCATCCTTTACCATTGGCCACATCCTCATTATCCCATGGGAACTCATTCTGATCCTTACCACGAGCAGCATACTCCCACTCTGCTTCCGTCGGCAGACGATAACGCTGTACATAGCGAGCAGCAGGACCAAGTCCCTTTAGCAGATACTCCGTACGCCAGGCACAAAAAGCATTGGCCTGTTCCCAAGTAACGCCCACAACAGGATAGTCGTTATAGGCAGCATTCGAGAAGTAATAGCGCATATAAGTCTCGTTGTCGGCATTTGGGAAATCGTTTACCCAGCAAGTGGTATCCGGGAACACATTCACGATGTAGGTATTCAGGAAGTCCCAAGGTCCCGTGAGCTGACGATTAATAGTCTCACGTACGATGCGGCCATCATCATCGATATAGGCTGTATCTTTCGATATCCACACTTGCTCATTCGGATTCACAGTAACATCTGTATTCAGATTGCGTTCTTGTGGGTTGACACGATTACGACGCAGGGCAGCGGTGGTATAGTCGTAGATTTCGTAGCGATAGTTCAACTGACGATAATCCAACATCCGATCACCTGTCACAGGATTGGTAACATACATACCATCGATAATCTCTTGTTCATCCTCACTCGGACGACGAGGCAGGGCTTTCTTCCAGTTGATAACGCTACCTATCTCCTCACCGTCCTTATCCGTCTTTACTTTCTTATAGGTCTCATCAATCTCCGACAGGCGTTCGCGCAAGATTGAGTCTCGTACATAGTTTACGAACTGACGGTACATCGAGTTGGTGACCTCGGTCTCATCCATCCAGAAACCCTCAACAGAGATATCACGCAGAGGTGTCTTTTTACCCCAAAGCGTATCTTGTTTCTCAATACCCATCTTCAGGTGACCTCGTTTCACAAGGGTCATACCATAAGGCGTCGGTTCCGAAAAGGTACGACCACTTGTACCCGTCACCTCTCCACCACTTGAGGAGGCTATCTTGCTGCCTAAACAACTCGATAATAAAAGTAAAAAGGTAAAAAGGTAAAAAGGTAAAAGACCTTTTACCATCATACCTATTTGCTTCTTACTATTTACATTTTGTTCCATATGCTATTCTTCTTACTTTTTACTCTTTTACTTTCTTACCCTTTTACAGAATTCTCACACTCTTATGAAGACTGCGTCCCTTCTTGGAAAGGTCGATATCCATCTGGTATCCTACGAACAGTTCATGACTTCCATTACCGACACTCATGGCTGAGGTATAGATTTCATAACTGTAACCCAATCGTATGCCTTTGATAACGCCACCCAGTTGTACGGTTACCGAGGTAGTAGGACTATAGGTGAGACCAGCATAAAATAATCGTTTCTCATGCGAATATCGCAAGCGCCCGGAGATATCTCCTCGCCAAGCCACCCCATCTGTACGTCCGAGTACGGAGGTTTGTATTGATAAAAACGGATTTCTTAG
Organism: uncultured Prevotella sp.; assembly: GCA_946405145.1. Taxonomy (GTDB): domain Bacteria; phylum Bacteroidota; class Bacteroidia; order Bacteroidales; family Bacteroidaceae; genus Prevotella. The sequence continues at coordinate 5,769 of CAMJGE010000048.1, read as the reverse complement.
CTGAATATTGTATCCACCTGTCAAATAATAGGTGGCAGCAATGTCGAGTTGGTTCTTTTCCCCAAGTTCCACTCGAGGTGAAGTGATATGCAAAACAGAGAAGCCAGCATACCAGTTGCGACGGTGATAATAGAGACCCAGTCCTAAATCAAAAGCCGAGCCATCAGCTGAAGATTTGTTGAATACAGGATCATCATCAATGACCTCTGCCTTGGAACCATCGAATTTTTCATTAAGCATAGCAAACTGAACACCTATATTTAACCTTCCTCCCAGCAGCTTTGGCTGGTAAGCATATTGAAGACCAAAACGCTTATGGGTGAAAAGCCCGATGGCGTCGTTCATAAACTGAAGGCCAACACCATGATAGGACTTCAAGGCATAAAAAGGCATATCGGCAGCAACATACATCGTCTTCGGATTATTTTCAAAACCTGCCATCTGAAGAGCATAAGCACCGGTAATATTCAACTTGGCCTCCTTACCAACAGCAGCAGGATTAAAAGATGGCTCCATCGCCCAGTAATGGGAGAAAGAGACATCATACTGAGCCCTGACTGTCAAAGAGACAAAACAAAGTATGAATATGAAAGAAATATTCCGTTTCACGCATAAATAACGCTTTCAGATAAGGTTTATTGTAAATTTCAGGTCATTTTACTTGCATCATTCAACCTTTTTCCATATATTTGCAACCAAAAAGCAAATCATAAACCGTAATACTGCTCCTTTATGAAGCAACAGAAAATTAAGCGGACAACAATAGGATATTGGTATGGTTTCATCATATTGGCATTCTTCTTTTGGCTGGCTCCAGGTTTAGTCAAGGCTGAGAAGTTTGTGTTTACTACAGCATGGACTGCGCAGGCTCAGTTTGCCGGCTATTATATCGCCAAGGAAAAAGGATTCTACAAACAGGCTGGACTTGATGTTGTCATACAGCACCCGTCACTCACAAGTTCTGCTTTCCATCGTTTACAGACTGCACAGACCAATGCTATCATGATGTCGATGATGTCTGCCATCGATTTTATCTCCCAAGGCATCCCTTTGGTGAACATCTTCCAAGACTCGATGAACAGCAGTAACATTCTGGTAACGCGATGGGACACAGATCCTATGAAACTCAAAGGAAAGAAGGTGGCCATCTTTAATTCCGATCCCAGTTATATGGCTATGATTATGAACCATCGGGAAAAGATGAATTTTGAATGGGTACGTTTCACAAGCAACATCAACCTATTCCTCTCTGGTGCGGTAGATGCGATGATGACTGTCAGCTATAATGAGTATTACATGCTTCAGCAGGCAGGTTTCAAGATGGCAGAAGGAAGCATTTACAGGTTTAGTGAGCGTGGTTACAACATACAAGAGAATGGTGTCTATGTCATGCGCGACTACTATTTGTCCCACCGTGACGAATGTCAACGTTTTGCTGCGGCTACTAAAAAAGGATGGGAATGGGCTGCCGCACATCCCGACGAGGCTTTGGAAATAGTTATGAAATACGTGCATCGCTTCAATTCACCTACCAACCTGGTGATGCAGAAGATGATGCTCAAGGAGACACTCCGTTTGCAGATTGATCGGGACTCTAAACGACGGGAGTTCCGTGTCAGACCAGACATGGTGGAAAAAGCCTCTCAAATGTTGCTTGAGAGTGGAATGATAAAACGAGGTGTGACCTATAAAGAACTGACAGGACAATGAAGAAGTTATTAACCCCCTTGCGCAGCTCGCTCTCTGCACGCCTCAGCCTCGAAGTCGTACTCTTTGTGGCTATCATCTTTGTGGGGGCATTCACCATCATGTTCACAGAGACACGCGATGTGGTTAAGCAAGAGGCTTGGGGTAAAGCCACGCAGACACTCGACGGAACCGTTACACACATCAACAACACATTGCAACGTGTAGAAGTGGCATCCGACAATATGCTACGTGTTATTGAGCAGAACCTCGACAAGCCCGACAGCATGTTTTCGTTCAGTAGACAAGTACTTGTAAGCAATACAGAACTAACGGGCTGTAGCATCTCCTTCGACCCCTTTTATTACAAAGAAAAAGGCCGTTACTTCTCTGCATACTCATATAATGATGGAGACAGTATCCAAACGGAGCAGGAGGGTACTGACAACTACCAGTACCATTGCATGGACTGGTATCTGATACCCAGACTTCTTGACCGCCCCTATTGGATAGAGCCTTTCATGGAGGATGCAACAGAGGGAATTATCGTAAAAGATATCTTTTCTTCTTACAGCCGCCCCATCCACGATGTCAAAGGGAACAGTGTCGGAACCTTCTCTGTTGATATTCGTCTGAGCTGGCTCACTAAGACAATTGCCGAAGCAAAGCCCTACCCTCACTCCTTCTGTGTCATGCTCGGAAAGGGAGGTAGTTATCTTGTACACCCAGACACGACAAAGCTGTTCTACGAAACAATTTTTACCCGTACGCTTGATAAACCGGACTCCATGAAGACTGCACTAGGTACAGCAATGCTTGCTGGAGAGACTGGTCATATGGTCTTAGAATATGACGGAGAAACCTGCCATGTTTTCTATAGACCATTCAAGAATACAGGCTGGAGCGTCGCAATTGTCATTCCTGAAGATGATATCTTTGCACCATATCAACGTCTAAAGAGTACCACTCTATGGATTTCTTCCGTAGGACTACTGTTATTACTCTTCTTCTCATTGGTCACTATCCGCAATGGCCTGAAGCCACTCAAACAGTTAGCAGAGACCACCCGCCATATAGCTCAGGGAAAATTCTCCGCAACAGCAGTCAAGAGCCAGCGTATCGATGAAATTGGACAGTTGCAGCGCAGTTTCACTAAGATGCAACAATCGCTTGACAACTATATCAATGAGTTACGTAGTGAAACGAATACCCTTGAGAAGCGTAATAAAGAGCTACAGGAAGCCTATGAGCATGTCAGGGAGGAAGAACGAATAAAAACAGCTATTCTGCACAATATGCCAGACAAGATGGCTCTCCCTGTGGCAGAGATATCAAAGGCAGCCAACCAAGTGTGCGGACAACAACATGATAAGAATGTCCCTGATATCAGTGAGGTCACAGAGAAGATGCAGGATCATGCCAATCAGATAACCATTCTGCTTGACGAGATGATCAAAACTGCTCAAGAAGAGTCACAAACACCCAGCACCAACCAGACTAAAGAAGGAAAGGAACTTAATGAATGAGTAAACTCGCAAGATATATAAATGCCTCATTGTCGCTTAAACTGAGTTTAAGCATATTAGCCTTTACGGCAGTCATCTTTATGGTTGCTTTGGGTATCCTTTTCCATAGCACTCGACAGACCATCAGGCAGACTGCCATCGAACAGACCACACAGATTCTTAATAATACTGCCCTCAACATCATGAACCTGATGGGTCAAGTAGAGGTAGCAATTGAAAATTCCGACTGGCTTGTCATGCGTAATCTGAGCCCTGACTCCATTATGTCGCTTTCTCGTCAGATATTGGAGCTAAACCCAGACATCAATGGTTGCAGTATTTCTTTTGAGCAATATTTCTTTCCAGAAGAAGGCAAATACTTCTCTGTGTATTCAGCAAATGAGGATGGACATATTGAGACTGAACAGGAAGGACAAGAAGATTACGACTACTTTAAGATGGCCTGGTATCAAGAACCTATTCGTCAAGGCAAAGCATGCTGGGTGGATCCTTTCCACGACTTTACTCCCGGCACTTCTTACGATATGATGATTGCCTCTTACGGGAAACCGATTTTCGATACTCATGGACACACTATTGGTGTCATCTCCGCCGACCTCTCTCAGCGCAAGTTATCACAAATCCTATCGCAGGAGCATCTCTATCCTAATGCATACTTTTTTATGACGGGAGAAAGCGGGCAAATCATTGCCTCTGGTAGTGATCAGGCTAACATAGAGGACCTGACACGTACAGACTGCCTGGTGGTCAGTATGATTCTGCCTAGCTCCAATTGGAAGCTTTCCTATATTTGTCCCAACAAAGACATCTTCAAGGGTTACTACCAACTCATCTACATCATCGTATCACTCATCATCTTCGGATTGATGCTGATGCTGGTACTTAGCTACTTTGTCGTGAACCGTTCCGTATCACCCATTAAGGTTCTTGCCAATCAGGCACAAAGGATAGCTGCTGGACAGTTTGACGGTCATTTCTACCATTCAAGGCGCATTGACGAGGCAGGGCAACTGCAGAATAGTTTCGTAAGCATGCAGGAATCTATCGCCAACTATGTGAGTGACTTGAAACGCGTAAAGAGAGAAACTGAACAACAGATTCAAGAACTGATTATAGCCAAAAGCAAGGCTGAGGAAGCTGATCGTAAGAAGTCAGCCTTCATCCAAGATCTGTCACATCAGATTCGCACACCTCTTAATATCATAGGAGGTTTTACTCAAATCCTGCGTGACCAGCACGGAGTGATGGAAAAAGCTGATATGGAGATTATCACCCATGACATCATACAGAACAGCTATACCATCACCAATATCATCGACAATTGGATGAAGACATTGGCTCTGGAGGGTATCGACAAGGTGGAATGCCATGATGATATCAACTGCAAAGAGATATGCAAGATGGCAGCAGAGTCAATCACTCTGCGTAACCCCGACACTGTCACACTCAAGGTAGAAAACAACATACCTGACAGCCTGCATATCGTCACTGACAAGGAATGCCTGTTGAAGGTTCTGTCAGAGCTCTTACATAATGCTAACAAATACACACAAGAAGGAGATATCAGTATCAACTGTATACAGACAGACAACCAGTTTGTCAGCTTTATCGTCAGCGACACTGGTCCTGGTATTGCCCAAGATCTGCACGAGCACGTATTTACACAATTCACCAAGCTCAGCGACTTCAACGAAGGCCTGGGTATGGGTCTCACGCTATGCAGAAAATTAGCGGGCCTCCTTGGTGGTCAGATCACATTGGATGCATCCTATACCGAGGGAGCCCGCTTCGTACTGACATTACCTGTCAGTCAGGAAAAAACTTAAAGTGGATAATCTTCAAATGCGTAGAGTACGGTTGAGAGATAACGCTCACCTGTATCAGGCAGCAAGACTACAATCTTCTTACCTTTGTTCTCAGGGCGCTTGGCCACCTGAATGGCAGCGTAGAGGGCTGCACCAGCAGAGATTCCTACCAGCAGACCTTCTGACTGGGCTATCTCACGACCTGTGCGGATGGCATCGTCATTCTCCACATCAAATACCTCGTCGATCACATCTCCATCATAGGTTTTTGGAATGAAACCTGCACCGATTCCCTGAATCTTGTGTGGGCCGCTAGGTCCACCGTTTAGCACGGGGCTTGACTTCGGTTCAACAGCGATGATCTTCACGTTGGGGTTTTGCTCCTTGAGATACTTACCTGTACCAGAGATAGTACCACCAGTTCCTACACCACCCACGAAGATATCAACCTGACCATCGGTATCGCGCCAGATCTCAGGACCAGTGGTAGCATAGTGCTTAGCGGGGTTGGCGGCATTCTCAAACTGCTGCAGGATGACAGCACCAGGAATAGAGTCACGCAACTCCTCGGCAGCGCGGATGGCACCTGGCATTCCGTCTTTTCCAGAGGTAAGGCGCACCTCGGCGCCATAAGCCTTCACAAGATTACGGCGCTCAACACTCATGGTTTCAGGCATGGTAAGGATAAGATGGTAGCCCTTGACGGCAGATACCAGTGCCAGTCCTACGCCCGTATTTCCGCTGGTGGGTTC
>CAMJGE010000047.1 GCA_946405145.1 uncultured Prevotella sp. | reverse complement strand
AGGAGTTCGGTGTTCGTCAGGACAAGGTTACTAACGCTTACACCTATGGTGGTCACGGCGAGCAGATGGCAGTATTCGCCAGCAAGGCCCTTATCGACGGAAAGCCTCTCTCTGAGCTTTCTCTTTCTGCTGAGCGTTGGGCTGAGATCAAGCACATGACTACTCAGGGCGGAAGCAACATCATCAAGCTCCGTGGTCGTTCTTCATTCCAGAGCCCTGCTTATCAGGCTGTGAAGATGATTGAGGGTGCTATGGGTGGCGAGCCTTTCAAGTGGCCTGCTGGCTGCTATGTCAACGCTTACGGCTTCAAGAATGTGATGATGGCTATGCCTACCGTTATCGACAAGGACGGTGTTCACTTCACACAGCCCGAGGGTACTGCTGAGGAGATGGCTGCACTGCAGGCTTCTTACGAGCACCTGCAGAAGATGCGCGACGAGATCATCTCTCTGGGTATCATCCCCGCTGTTGAGGATTGGAAAAGCGACAATGCAAACCTCTAATTTATGGCATTGATCAAATCATATCGCGGTCTCGCTCCCAAATGGGGGCGAGATTGCTATTTTAGCGAGAACGCCACCATCGTTGGCGATGTAACGATGGGTGACGAATGTTCTGTATGGTTCAACGCTGTGGTTCGTGGCGATGTTGCTCCTATTACTATCGGCAACTGCACCAATATCCAGGATGGCAGTTGTGTACATGTGACCCATGAGACTGGTCCTACCCATATCGGCAATTATGTGACGATAGGGCATAACGTAACTGTACATGCCTGCACTATCCACGATCATGCCCTGATCGGCATGGGATCTACCTTACTCGATGGTTGCGAGGTTGGCGAAGGCTCGATAGTTGCCGCTGGTGCGTTAGTACTTCAGAACACCAAGATTCCTGCTGGCGAGATTTGGGGAGGCGTTCCTGCCAAATACCTCAAGCCAGTTCGTCCTGGACAGACGGATAACGCGGAGCACTATGTAGCTTATTCCAAATTCTACTTGGAAGAAGAACAATCTAAATAAGATTGAGAATTATTTCGAGGTAATTGTAGCTACGACATATTCGCTCTGGGTACCAATACGGAACTTACCGCCCCAGATACCTATGCCTGACGACACATAATACTGCGTGTTTCCGCGCTGGTGAGAGCCCCAAGAACATTCGTAGATATGATCCGTTATCCACGATATCGGCCAGACCTGTCCACGATGGGTGTGCCCACTTAGCTGGAAGTCAACACCTGCAGCCTCACTGCGATCCAAATTATAAGGCTGATGATCTAACAAGATCGTGAATATAGGATTAGAGGTGGTAAGGGTAGCAGCATCAGAAACCAGTTCCTTGACAGGTTTACGACGCATGTTTGTGCGATCGTCGCGACCTATGACCACAATACTACTATCAATCACAGTAGCCTCATCGACCAGCAGACGGATGCCTGCATCCTTTAGGAACTGCTTAGCCTCAGGATGTCCAGCATAGAACTCATGATTACCCAGACAGGCATAGACAGGGGCTTTCAGGCGATGGAACTCTTCTGCCATATTTTCCTCCAGCAGAGGACGCATACTACCATCGATGATGTCACCTGCTATCAAGATAAAGTCGGGTTGCTCCGCATTGATCATATCCACCCAGCGCGCCAGCTCCTTACGGGGATTATGGTAACCTATATGCATATCAGAAAGCATCACTACCCGATAGGTTTTGGACAAGTGCTTTGAAGTACCCAGTTCTAATGGCACGCGTACCTTATTATAATAATGGAGGTTGCCATAGAGGAAGATGACAAACACAAAGATGAAGATGCCCAAGGCACTATAACCGTTATGATAAAGGAGAGTCTTAGGTACAAGATGGAGAAGTCGCCCCAGATCAAGCACCAGAAATATGATGACGAGATACATCAAGACAAAGATCGACGAAGTACCAATCTCATAAGAAACTTGCGCCAACGACAAAGGCAGACTATCAAACTTACGGGCGACAGAGAGAAACAACATGAGGAAACAAGAAACACCGAGTGCAATCACCAACGTCTTCCAGATAGCTGCCAAAGGCAGAATCGTCCACACATGCCAAGCGATATAGACAAGCGCAAATAAGGGCAGCACCCAAAACACAAGCATCCACATACTCTTCATCGATTAAGTTTGAAAGTCTAGTCTTACAGGTTTACACTTGACAGCACCTTCTCTGTAGCGCCTGCCAAGCCCTGTACGAATTTACCGGCCTGTACACCAGCAGTATGCAGCTTCTCTGCATCAGTCAGGAAGATATCCATCTGACGTTCGAAGGCCTCAGCAGTATCAAAGTCAAAGCCACCACCAGCAGCCTTCAAGCCTTGAGCCTCCTGGAACCGCTGATTATTAGGACCGAAGAACACGGGTACATCCCAGACTGCAGCTTCCAACACATTATGAATGCCCACACCAAAGCCACCGCCGACATAGGCAATCTCACCATAATGATAGATGCTTGACAACAAGCCGAAACAATTGATAATCAGGACATCGGCATTCTTAGCATCAGCTTCATTAGTCTCAGTGTAACGTACCACCTTGCGGCCTTCGAGCAGTTTCTCGATCTGCTTAAGATGATCCTCGCCTATCACATGGGGTGCAATAATCATCTTCCATTCCGGGTGTTTCTTAAAATACGGAATGAAGATCTCCTCATCAGGAGCCCATGAAGAACCTGCCACAAACACCTGAGCATTCTGCTTGAAAGCCTCAACAATTGACAGTTTTTTAGCAGCCTCTTTTATCTGGAGCACACGATCGAAACGCGTATCGCCCACCACCGTCACATTCGTAATATGAATCTTCGCCAGCAGTTCCTTGCTGATCTCATTCTGTACAAAGAAATGGGTGAAACAGTTCAGCACGCGACCATACTGGCGCCCATACCACTTAAAGAACACCTGTTCTGGACGGAAGATACTCGACACACTATAGACAGGAATATGTCTGTGCTTCAGGATATGCAGATAGTTATACCAGAATTCATACTTGATGAAGAAAGCCATCACAGGACGGACTGTACGAAGGAAACGTCGTGCATTGGTAATCGTATCCAGTGGCAGGTAGCAGATGATGTCTGCTCCCTCGTAGTTCTTACGCACCTCATAACCTGATGGTGAGAAGAATGTCAGAAGAATCTTATACTCTGGATGCTCCTTACGCAGGCGCTCCATCAAAGGGCGCCCCTGCTCAAACTCACCAAGTGAGGCCGCATGAAACCAGACGTACTTCGCATTGGGATCCACTTTCTCCCTCAGGATCCGGAACGCCTCACGCTCCCCACGCCACATTTTACGAACCTTCTCATTGAAGCGGCTGTAAACAGCCACTCCAAAAAGATAGAGGTATATGACCAGATTGTATATCATCAGCCAAGTATTTCTATCGCACGTTTCATTCTGGCAATCGTCTCCTCCTTACCCAGGAAGGCAGAGATATCAAACATACCAGGGCCCTTACCCTCACCAACAAGGGTCAGTCGCCAAGCATTCATCACATTACCCAACTTATATTCCTTCTGCTCTACCCAAGCATGCACAATCTGCTCCTGGTTTTCAAGCGAGAAGTCATCAATGCCTTCAAGTACACCTATCAGTTCAGTCATTACCTGGGCACTATCCTCCTTCCAGCGTTTCTTCGCTGTCTTCTCATCATAGGCTGTTGGAGCCTCGAAGAAGAACGAGCAAAGGGGCCAGAGCTCCTTCACAAACGACACACGATCCTTCATCATCGCTGTCACAGCTGTAACGCGTTCTATGGTCTCATTGGGACAATGCTCCTTCACGATGGGGAAGAACAGCTGGGCAATCTCCTCTGCCGACTTCTTCAAGATATACTCATGGTTGAACCAGATACCCTTGTCGTAAGCAAACTTCGCACCTGCCTTCGAGCACTTGGTGATATCAAACAGAGGTACCAACTCGTCGAGAGAGAAGAGCTCCTGCTCTGTACCGGGATTCCAGCCCAACAGTGCCAGGAAGTTGATGACAGCCTCTGGGAAGTAACCATCTTCACGATAGCCGCGCGACACTTCTCCACTCTTCGGATCATGCCACTCCAACGGGAACACAGGGAATCCCAGGCGATCACCATCTCGCTTAGAGAGCTTACCTTTACCGTCGGGCTTCAGCAACAGGGGAAGATGCGCAAACTGAGGCATCGTATCCTCCCAGCCAAATGCCTGGTAAAGCAACACATGGAGCGGAGCACTGGGCAACCACTCTTCGCCACGGATCACATGGGAGATCTCCATCAGGTGGTCATCCACGATATTCGCCAAATGATAAGTAGGCAGTTGGTCTGCACTCTTATAGAGCACCTTATCATCAAGGATGTCGCTCTTCACACGCACCTCACCACGAATCAGGTCATTCACCAGGACCTCCTGACCAGCCTCAATCTTGAAGCGTACCACATACTGCTTACCATCGGCAATCATCTGCTCCACTTCCTCTTTGGAGAGAGTCAGAGAATTACGCATCTGACTACGCGTATGACAATCGTACTGGAAATTCTGAATCTCCTGACGCTTGGTTTCCAGTTCCTCTGGGGTATCGAAAGCTATATAAGCCTTATCAGCATCAAGCAGCTGCTGCACATATTTCTTATAGATATCACGACGCTCACTCTGGCGATACGGACCTTTGTCGCCACCAAAAGATACGCCTTCGTCAAACTTGATACCTAACCACTTAAATGACTCAATGATATACTCTTCAGCTCCTGGTACAAAACGATTCGAATCAGTATCCTCAATACGGAACACAAGATCACCACCATGCTGCTTAGCAAACAGATAATTATACAAGGCAGTACGTACACCGCCGATGTGCAAAGCCCCTGTAGGACTCGGAGCAAAACGCACTCTTACTCTTCTTTCTGACATCTTTTTCGTTAATTTGCCTGCAAAGATACAAAAAAGTTAAGAGCTAAGAGTTGAAAGTTGGAAGTTTTTTGTATTTTTGCACCATAATTATATAAAAAACATCGAAATGAGTAGTTTCAACATCAAAAATGATCTTACTTGGCGTGATTTTCTCATCCGCACAGCACTGATTGTGGCAACTACCGCCATCATCGTCTGGCTGATGCCACGTAATACTCAAGACAATTTCAAGATAGAAAGAGGCAAACCGTGGGCATACAATGAACTCAATGCACCTTTCGACTTCCCAATTTACAAAAGCGACGAAGCTGTCAAGGCTGAACGCGACAGCTTAATGAAACACTATGAGCCTTATTATATCTACAATGAAGAAATTATAGGAAAACAGATTCGGCAGTTCTACAAAGACTACAACAAAGGCATCCCAGGATTGCCTGACGACTACCTGAGTATAGTGGCCAATCGCTTGCGTGACATCTATTCCAAAGGTATTATGAACAGTTCCGAATATACGATCTTACGTCAGGACACCTCCAAATCTATTCGCATTATCTATGGAAAAGATGCTACTAGTGTACCTATCACCAGACTCTACTCTGTTGTTTCAGCCTATGAGCAGATCTTTCAAGATGAGACGTTAGCCAAACACAAGGAGGTGCTTCAGAAATGTAATCTCAACGACTATATCTCACCTAATCTGATATATGACAGAGCCCGCAGCGAAGCCAGTCTGAACGAACTCAACAACAGCATCCCACTGGCCAGTGGTATCGTACAACGGGGACAGAAGATCATCGATCGTGGTGACATCGTTGATAAGAACACCTATAATATCCTCATGTCTTATAAGAAGGAGACAGAGCGGCGCGATCAGAACAAGCAAGGTGTGAGTCTGATCATTCTGGGGCAGATCCTATATGTGCTTATCATGATCACCTGCTTCACGATCTACCTCACACTGTTCAGGAAAGACTATTTCGACAATGCCCGATCAGTCTTGATGCTTTACTCCCTGATCCTGATCTTTGTGGTGGTCGCTTCACTCATGGTCAGTCACAACGTGTTACACGTCTATATCGTGCCCTTTGCAATGGTGCCCATCTTCATCCGAGTCTTCATGGACTCACGCACAGCCTTTATGGCTCATACCACGATGGTTATGATTTGCGCCTGTCTTCTGCAACATCCGCTTGAGTTTGTGGCAGTAGAGTTAGTTGCAGGACTTGTAGCCATTTTCTCACTCAGGGAATTGTCAAGTCGCTCCCAACTCTTCTGGACAGCTGTTCTGGTCACCTTAGCCACAGGTCTTGCGAACCTCTCACTTGAATGGATCCGCAATGACGATCTGGGGCGGCTCAACATCAGAGAATACAATTACATCGCCATCAACGGCATCCTGTTGTTCTGTTCATACCCCCTACTCTATCTGATTGAGAAGGCTTTTGGCTTTATCTCCAACATCACATTGATTGAACTGTCGGATATGAACAAAGCCCTGCTTCGCAAGATGAGCGAGGTGGCTCCAGGCACTTTCCAGCACTCTATCCAAGTAGGGAACCTGGCTGCAGAGATTGCCAACAAGATAGACGCCAAGAGTCAGTTGGTAAGAACGGGTGCTCTCTATCATGACATTGGCAAGATGATGAACCCTATCTATTTCACAGAGAACCAGTCGGGCGTTAACCCACATGAGAAGTTAGGTGCCATCGATAGTGCCCAGATGATTATCAGTCATGTGACAGAAGGTATCAAACTGGCAGAGAAATACAATCTGCCCAGCATCATCAAAGACTTCATCGCAACCCATCACGGACAGGGCAAGGCCAAATACTTCTACGTGAAGTATAAAAACGAGCACCCCAACGACGAAGTGGATGATCTGCTTTTCATGTATCCCGGACCTAACCCCTTCACTAAGGAACAGGCTATCCTGATGATGGCTGATACCGTAGAAGCTGCTTCACGCTCCCTTCCCGACTATACGGAGCAGAGCATCCGCGACCTTGTCAACAAGCTCATCGATGCACAGGTGGCTGAAGGCTATTTCAGAGAATGCCCCATCACTTTCCGTGATATCGCCTATGCTAAGACTGTCCTTATTGAGAAGCTGAAGACGATTTATCACACCCGTGTGAATTATCCTGAACTGAAAAAATAACAGATTATTGCACACCCACACCCCCATTTGTGCAAGAAAATATTGCACAAATGGGCTTTTTTGTGCAGGAAATTCCCTATTTTTAGTTAATAGACGTTAACTTTGTGTGCGCAAACAGAGAACTTTAAAACAATCTGCCTACCTTTGCAGCCGATTTTTTAAGAAGTTTTCAGGATTATGAACAATTTAAAAGCATTCTTCGCCAGCGTGATGCTGGCAGCAACCACCTCAGCAACGGCTGGCGGTATCTTAACCAATACGAATCAGAGTATTGATTTCCTTAGGAATCCGGCTCGCGATGCAGCTATCGGACTCGACGGCGTTTATTCAAACCCCGCAGGTGTAGCCTTCCTGCCAGAAGGATTCCATATTGCATTCAACTGGCAGTACGCTCACCAGACACGTACGATTACCAGCAATAACCCCCTCTACGCATTGGGCCGCAAGAACAATGGCAACACCTCCAAGACTTTCGAGGGTGTAGCCGACGCACCATTCATCCCTTCACTACAGGGTGCCTATAATAGAGGTAACTGGAGCTGGCAGTTCAACCTGTCCGTTCCTGGCGGCGGTGGCAGCTGTGAATTCTCCGACGGACTTGGCTCTTTCGAGAGTGTCGTTGGCGGCATTGCCTATCAGTTGAGTGGACTTGACGATCTTGCCACAGCTTTAGGACAGCCTGCACCTGGTGTGAGTGGCTACGACATGGACGGTTATATGCAGGGACGCCAGTATTACTTTGGCGTACAGCTTGGCGCAGCCTACAAGATCACACCCGACCTCTCTGTATATGGAGGTCTGCGCTTCCTTTACGGAACAGCCACCTATAAGGCTAAGATCAGCAATATTATGGTAAAGACCGCTGGTGGCTATCAGGACTTCGGCAGTTTCCTGCAGTCAGCTACCGCAATGGTTGATGGTGGTATCACAGCTGTGGGCGATGGTATCGCTATGGTGGAGGCAGGTATGGCTCAATACGAGGCTGCTGGCGCCACAGCCCTCCCCCAGTATCAGGAGCTCGCTGCCCAGAAAGCCATGCTTGAGGGACAATATGCTACCCTTCAGGGGACCAGCCAGAGCATCAACAACCTGCAGAAATATTCTGAGGGTGTGAATCTGCTCTGTAACCAGTGGAGTGTTGGTATCGCACCAGTTATCGGTGTTGACTGGCGTGTAGGTCAGTTCAACTTCGCTGCCAAATATGAGTTCAAGACTCAGATCCGTATGGAGAATGAGTCAACAGTCAATAAGGCCAGTGAGATTCCTGCTGTCAACAAGTTCCGCGATGGCGAGAAGGTCAACGAGGATATGCCTGCCCAGCTCGCTGTTGGAGCCATGTGGAATATCACCGATGCTGTGCGCCTGAACCTCGGCTATCACCATTTCTATGATAAGAATGTGAAGTGGTACAACAACTCTCAGGAGCTGCTTGATGGTGGTACCAACGAGTATCTGGCAGGTGCAGAATGGGATGTCACCAAGAAGCTCACCATCTC
>CAMJGE010000046.1 GCA_946405145.1 uncultured Prevotella sp. | reverse complement strand
AAAGAGCCATAGACACACAACTCACACTATTCTGAATTCGTCGAACTCACGTTAATATAAGATATATGAGTGCTATCTGGCCCAATAGAATCAGGGGAAGTCCATACTTGAACTTCTTGTGCTGAGTTTTATGCCGCCAGACCTTCATACCAAGCAATGCACCAATGCTGCCACCAATGACAGCTAGTATCAGCAAAGTTGCCTCCGATATACGCCAGCTGCCTTGCTTGGCCTTCCATTTGTCAATGCCATAGACAAGGAAAGTCACGACATTGATAACGATTAGATAATATAGCAGAGCATTTGCCATCACTGTTAATAGTTTAGCAATTCAAGTTTCGCATGTTAAAAATTTGTTGAGATAAGGTCGCCAAAAAGAGCACAGGGATTTCCGGATGTCGCAGAAATTTTGTAACTTTGAAGTGCTAACAATAAAGTACAAAACCCCATGCTCAGCGACAAAGGTACAAACATTTTTTCAGAGATCGGCAAGTTTTTCAAAGAAAATGATGCCACGAGTGCAATGAATGCGATAATAGACATGACAAAGGCCCTCCGGCTGTCCGAAAAGCGGCTCTTCAGCAGCGAGAGCAGGTGCAACTGCAAGCTGACGCAGCTGCAGGTGCTTGGGCTGTTGATGTTGTTTCCCTGTTTCATGATTCGCAATGCCTATAACTATGGTAAGTCCTCGCTATGCGGTCTGTTTGACTGCAGGAAGGACGTGTTCTATCGGTTTATCTCCAATGAGTCGTATGACTGGCGCAAAATCCTTGCCACTGTCTCGCTCCAGCTTTGGAACAAGACTCAGTATCGTACCCGATGAGCGCAACGCCATGGTATTTGTGGACAAGAATCTGAAGTCTACATAATGGCAGGCACCATGTATTTTGCCATGCAGTAACCCCCACCTATGAGCCATATCCAGAGGATGAAGGCCAGGAGGAAGGGCTTGGCACCTGCCTTCTTGAATTTGTCTATACTGGTCTCTGCACCAAGGGCTGTCATCGCCATGGTGAGGAGGAAGGTATCGAGCGTATTGATAAATTCCACTGCGCTGGCTGGCAAGAGGTTGAGAGAATTGAATCCGATTACCACCAGGAAGAGAATAGCAAACCAAGGGATGGTGATCTTGCCTTTCTCGCCGTCCTCTCTGCCTGCCACATCCTTTGCCACAAAGAAGGCGATGACCAGCAATACTGGTACAAGCATCATCACGCGTATCATTTTTACGATGATGGCATTATCGGATACATCGGCACCCATCGCATTGCCAGCACCCACCACATGAGCCACCTCGTGAATGGTGCTACCTGCAAAGATACCCATCTGCGATGCTGGCAGATCAAATACGCCTGCACGATACAGCATGGGGTAAACAAACATAGAGAGTGTGCCAAATATCACCACCGTAGCAACGGCCACAGCAGTCTTATAAGGTTTGGGCTTGATGGCGCCATCTACACCCATCACTGCAGCTGCACCACAAATGGCACTACCACAGGCTGTAAGCAGGGCGATAGAACGGTCCATTTTGAGCAATCTACCGATAAACACACCCAGCAGGATGGTACAGGTCACCACAATGGCATCTACCACGATGGCGGGCAGTCCTACTGCGATAACATCCTGAAACGAGAGTTTGAAACCATAGAGGATGATACCAAATCGCAGGATTCTCTTGCCGGTAAAAGCGATGCCTGGCACCCATGCATCGGGCAACTGATTGCGCAGACTGTTGGCATACAGCATACCAAGAATAATACCTACTACCAGCGGACTAAAGCTAAGCGCCTTGACCAACTGCATATCACCAATGTAAAAAGCGGCACAAGCAAAGAGTGCCATGAGTAGCACACCATTGAGCATGCTGCCACGTTGTTCTGAAATCTTCATAATTTTGTCGTTTGTTTTTTTTGCCTGCAAAGGTACGAAAAGTTACGAAGAATACAGTCTATATGGTCATACAAAATAACTATCCCTTATAACCAGCAGTTATAAAGCGCTTGAATGATTTAGCGATTTCAGAGGTCTCGCCTTGCTTTTCCACGAGAGATAATTTGCGATTGATGCTCATCCCATCTATCTCCACTATGCGGAAGATATTGCTGTATATTTCCTTGTTGACCGAGCGTATGCTCACGATGCCCAGCGCATCTGATTTCTCTACATAATGCTTGATACCCTCTGTTGTTCCGAAGTTCATTTCTATGTCCAGGTCGGATAAGCTAATGCCCTGACGCTTAAGTGCTTGTTGTATCACGTCAAGAGTACCAGAGCCGAACTCTCTGATCACGATAGGGATAGATTTCAATTCTGCCAGCGAAATGCTTTCCTTCGTCAGTTGGGTGTTGTCTGAGCGAACGATAGCCACCAGTTCATCATCCATGAAGGATGTATATTTCAGTTGTGGCTGACGTATCACGCCCTCCACCATACCTATATCAATTCTGTCTGACGAGAGCGCATATTCTATTTCTCTGCTATTGCCACTCAGCATGGAGATGCGCACATCAGGAAACTGGCGATGAAAAGCTGCAATCATCTCTGGAACCACATATTGCGAGATGGTGGTACTTGCTCCAATACGCAGCTCACCTGTGGTATTCTGCTGCAGGGCATTCATGTCGTAATTTAGTTTCTGGTAATTCTTCAGAATCTTGTTGGCATGATCTAGCAGCAACTGACCGGCCTTGGTCAGTTGAATTTTGTTACCCAAGCGCTCGAAAAGTCGCACATTATACTCCTTTTCCAGTTCCTGCACATGCTTGCTGATGGCAGGCTGACTGATAAAAAGCTCTTGAGAAGCCTTGGTAAAGCTCAAGTTTCGAGCCACACTCTGAAATACCTTCAATCGAATATCTATCATATTACTTTTTTATTAATAATGTGTCGCACATCAGGCCATCACGAGGGCCGACGGAGGAGCTCGTAAGCCATCTTGTCGCTCAGGAAGAGGGCTTCGTTCTTTGCTGCGTTATAGCTCATTGCGTTGGCCGAGATAGTCATGACCATCATCACTGCCAGGATCATCATCTTCTTCATATCTTAATCTCCTATACTTTAAATGGTGAGACATTTATTTCTTTTTCTCGGTGCAAAGTACGGCATTTTTCTTGGTATTTCAAAAGGAATAATCCTAAACTGAAAGGGTGTTTTCCCTAAACCTGAATAGGAAAAACACCCGTATTGATTAATTGTAGAAGCGTTCGCCCACAAAACCATTATCGACTTCGCCTGCCATTAAGTCAAAATGCTTCTGCACTCGCTACTCCGTAATCTCAATCAGGATCCCTTCTGGTCCGATTATGCAACTCTCGTAATAGCCATCGCCAGTGGTGCGCGGACCACTTACAACGGGATAGCCGTCGTCGGCAAAGCGGCGGATAAGCAGGTCAACGCCACGCTTGCTTCCGACGGCAATGGAGATGTGGATGTAGCCAATGGCAGCAACTGACGGGTTGGCATCAGCAACGTCAGGACGCTGCATCAACTCTAAGCGCGTACTGCCCTCGGTGAATGAGAGAATATACGTCCGAAGGCCTGTACGGGGATTGTGGTACGGCTCATTGCTTACAACCTCGAAATAATCGAGGAAGAACTGGCGCATCGCCTCAAGGTCTCGACAATATAATGCTACGTGGTCGATTCTCATTTTGCAGTTGATTTGGTGAAGAGTTTGTTTTTCAGCCACTCGCGGATTGGCAGGTCGTAGAGCTTCAGAGCGGCGTAGGCTAGACCGATGGCGAGGAAGAAGATGCTGACAGCTACGAAGATGTGCATGCCGAGTGGTGCATCCTTGTGAATCTCAGCCCACGACATCTGCATGTAGATGAGGGGGTAATGAGTGATGTAGATGGGATATGAAATATCGCCCAGGAACTTATTGATGGCTTCACTCTTGCCGCCCTTGACAGAAGAACCAGCACCAATGGCCACGATAATCGGGAAGCAGACGAGGATGCAGAAGGCCTCGTAGAGTCCGTTGGTCCAGCGGCTGTCGCCCTCTGTGCCGAGTCCGAGCCAAGGCATTCCCAACAGGATAACGATGAACAGCGAACACCACCAGAAACCTCCACGTACCTTTATCAGTTTACCCATGCGCGAGATAAGCAGTCCGCAGAAGAATGGATAAAGCAGGCGGGTGAAACCTATCTGCAACTGATCCGGTGTGGTGCTCCAGCCACCGATGACTGTATAAGCTGCATAGCTGCGTTCTGCGAGGACGCCAAAGATGTCGATGTTCAGACAGAGGATAATCGTAAAGACGGCAAATACAGCCACACAGATGCCAAGCAGCAGTTTCGAGAATCGACGGATGACGAGGGCATAGAGGATGTTAGCCAGATACTCCCATTGCAATGACCATGCAGGCCCGTTTAATGGATTGGTCTCTCCCCAGCCACGGATGTCCATTCCGTTGGACAATGGAATCATCGTGAAGCACCAGAGCATTACCAGCACCACCATATACCAAGGCGTCTCGTTAATCAACGGGAACGAGGAGCAACTGCCGAAATAGAACATAACGGCGCCGAACAACGTGCCGAAGATTACCATCGGATGCAGACGAACCAATCGACGTTTGAAGAAATTCCACGTTGACATCCGATCCCAGCGGTCATCATACGCATAGCCGATAACGAAGCCCGACAACACGAAGAAGAAATCCACCGCCAGGTAGCCGTGATTGATTGGTTGGTCAGGACTCCCTTCATAATACGTTTCAAACAAGTGGTAAGCTACCACCAGCACAGCCGCCACACCGCGCAGCCCGTCTAGGATCTCATAGCGCGGTTTCGATGCAAGATAGACATCTTTTCTTTCCATATTAATTCTAATCTATGTTCTTGGCTGCAAAGGTACGACGATTTTTTGTTCTATTATTGTGCGATTGTTTGAAATAATTGTTGTAAATTTGCACCCATGAAAGAATCTATCCATTTCGACCATGTGCGTTTGCACCCTTCGCAGCAAATCGGCCTTCATCAACAGCCTACATGGGAACTGTCGATGATTGTCGAGGGAAATGGCATGCGAACAATCGGCAGCACGACGGAGCCATTTGAGAAGGGTGAAGTGGTACTGGTGCCACCAGAAACCCTGCACCAGTGGCAATTTGAAGCTAATGACGAATGGATAGAGAATATAACTATAACCTTCTCCCAGGAACTGATAGAGACGGTGGCCGCCACCTTCCCTGAACTCCGCATAACATTCCTGCAACTGGCTGAAACAAGCGAAGCCATCAAGTTCTCTGGCAGTACACTGTCTGCTTTGAAGGGCGGATTGAAACAAATGTGCCACCAGACAAAGGCAGAACGGTTAGTGATGATGCTGCGACTAATGGTACTCATTGCCGAAACTAAGGAAAGATACGCTATTGGCCGAAGAACATACGAGACGGAAGCCGAGCAAAGGCTTAAACAGATAGAGATATTTATCAGCTGCAACTACAAACGCGAGGTCAGCATTGCCGATATCGCCCAGTATGTAGGTATGAACCGCTCTTCGCTCTGCACTTTCTATCATCGTCAGACAGGTAAGACCCTCGTTGCTGCACTTACTGAGCATCGTCTATCCGTGGCCCAGCATCTGCTCCGCCATTCTTCGCTTACCATCCAACAGGTCTGTTACGAATGCGGATTCAACGATGTACCTCATTTCTGCCGCATGTTCAAGCGCATGTTTCAAGTGACCCCAAAAGAATTCAGAAAACAAGAATGATATGACAGAAAAAGAAAAGATGTTGGCGGGCCAGATTTATTCCGCCGTTGACCCACGGCTGATTGAAGAGCTGACGGAAGTGAAGGAGATAATCCACGACTATAACCTGTTGCGCCCGTCGGAGAAGCAGAAGGCAAGGGAGATCCTGAAAAGTCTCTTGGGACACATTGCCGACGATGAGATATTGATCATCCAGCCCTTCTATTGCGACTACGGCAAGCAGATCAGTGTGGGCAAACGGTTCTTTGCCAACTTCAACTTTACCGTGCTCGACGAAGCCCCAGTCACCATAGGCGATGATTGCTTTATAGGCCCGAATGTCAGCATCTACACGGCCTGTCATAGTACAGACCCCGTAGAGCGCAACAGCCGTAGGGAGTGGGCTGAACCAGTCACCATCGGCAATAATGTGTGGATTGGTGGCAGCGTCACCATCCTGCCTGGTGTGACCATTGGTGACAACGTAACCATCGGTGCTGGCAGCGTTGTAACGAAAGATATTCCTTCGAATTCTATTGCGGTGGGCAACCCCTGCAAAGTAATAAAGACTCTATGACACTACGTGAACTCATCAATTCTGTAGATTCCGAGCAGTACAGTGATTCACCATTGTATAAGAAACTGCGTGAGACGAAGCCTGAATATGGTGCAAACAGGCGTATTCAGGTGAAGCTGGTGAATGGCGAGGTCACTATTACCAACGTTCACGTCGGCTCGTTGGGCGATATACTGACTTACCAAATTGACGTGGCTCCAGACCTGCAGGTGACAAAGACGCAACTGTTGGATGAAATCCTCAAAGAGATGGCCTCGAACACATTCAGCGATGAAGAACAGGCTGAGTTCTGGGATGACTTTGATAACCTGCAAAAAGCAAAGATTATCAGATAACGATGAATAGCATAGAAATAACCAACAGAACGGACTCGCTGACAAAACAATTGTTGGAAGTTTGGGAAAGTGCCGTCAGGCAGACTCATACATTCCTTTCTGAGAGTGAGATTCTTCGCATCAAGGGCTACGTCCCTGATGCTATCGGAGATGTCCCTCGTCTGCTGGTTTCTATGGATGAATCTGACAAGCCCATTGCCTTCCTGGGGTTAGAAGGAAGTAGAATAGAAATGCTGTTTGTGGATGCGAGCCATCGCGGACGAGGTATTGGCAAACAACTGGTAGCTTTTGCCATAGAGAATTATGCAGCAAGCGAGGTGACTGTGAACGAACAGAATCCACTTGCCATCGGTTTCTATGAGCACATGGGATTCAAGACTTATAAACGTACTGATTTTGACGAAGAAGGAAATCCATATCCGTTGTTGTACATGCGATTGATTAAGTGAATGACTGACTACGATTCCATATGGCGCACACAGGATGAAATCAGGACGGTGGTCAATGCCGTTCTGGGCGAATGTATCTGGAATCTCAGTTACAGCGAACGACGTATGGCCATTGAACTGGAACTGACTGTCACGCTCGATGATGATGCCATCGGCGATCTATGCTGCCAGTTCCCCATTACTGCCGACTACGACGGCATCGGCGCAAAAGGCTCGAAGTTCGCATTCTATCTCTGAATCCCCAGATAATCGAAGAACTTGTCAGGCCAGTAGTTCATAATCAGCTCGTCTGGGAAATCCGTCTCTACCAACAGCGGATAGAGCCGTTCATAGTCTGCAATCTGGAACGAAATGTGTGCATCGCTGCCAAGAATCGTGGGAACATCATACTTCTTGCATAAGCGAAGAATCTCTAGATTATTATCCCGCGCCACTGTCTTCTTGCGCTGTGGAGCCAGTGAATGGTTGTTTACCTCCAATAGCGTATGCGCCTCCTTGGCAGCCAGCACCAGCTGCTCGAAGTCCATTTCAGCTGAGCCGTCACCAGGATGACTGATTATGTGAATCTTGGGATTCTTGATGACACGGATCATCCCCTCCGTATTCTCCTCCTTCGTGCCACCTTGATACCACGCAGCGTGAATGCCTGCAATGGCGAGGTCAAGCCATCCTATTTGCTCATCCGTCAGGTCAAGACCGCCCTTCGTATCGAGGATATTGATCTCGCAACCCATCAGTAGCCGTATGCCGTACATTTGGCGAGGTACGGTGAACATATTCTTGAAATACAGTGTCGGACAAGTGCCTGGCACACTCGGCCCATGCTCCGTTATCCCCAGCACCTCCAGTCCCATGTCGGCAGCAGCCTTCGCCATTTCCTGCAGGCTACTATAGGCATGTCCCGATGCCACAGTATGGGTATGTGCGTCAACTAATACCTTTCTCATTTTTAAACATTTTGGGTGCAAAGGTAAGAATAAAAATTGGAAGAGGAACATAATCAATGGGATAATCATACATTTAAGTCTAATCTGCGGTAAAATAAGGTTAAAAACGTTAAATCTTTCCCGCATTTCATACTTCTTGACGTGTCCAATCCACTTTTCTACCGTTTAAGGTGTAAGTTATTGATTATCAATATTTAATATATTCCATTACTACAATTGGGCAAGGATCATTTAGAAGTTGTAATGGATTGACTTTATTAAAGATGGGCAATAGCATTAATACAATAGCAAAGTATGCTTTTGACGGATGTAGCAAACTAACTTCTTTGGTCCTACCAAATAGTGTGAGTACTATTCGAGAGTCTGCGTTTGCAAACTGTTCACTTCTTCAAAGTTTAACTTTTGGGAAAAGCGTTAGTTCCATTTATTCTTACGCCTTTTCTGGTTGTCCTGAATTAACAGATGTGTATTGTCTTGGTAATTTTATACAAGGTGTTAATATTGATGCCTTTAATGGTTCATATATTGAGTACGCCACTTTACATGTTCCAGAACTTCTTATAGACATATATAGTTCTGTAGAACCCTGGAAAAACTTCAAAAATATAGTAAGGATTAAAATGCCAGAGCATACTCTCACTTATATTGTTGATGAAGATGTTTATAAAACGTATCAGTTAGAAGAAGGTGAATCTATAACGCCTGAGCCAGCACCTACTAAGGAGGGGTACACCTTCAGTGGTTGGAGTGAGATTCCAGAAACTATGCCTTCTCATGATGTGACGGTGACAGGTTCGTTTAGCATCAATTCATATAAACTGACATATGTTGTTGATGGTGTAGAATATAAAACCGTAGAAGTAGAGTATAATTCTGCAATTACTCCAGAAGCGGAGCCGACTAAAGAAGGTCATACATTCTCTGGTTGGAGCGAAATACCCGAAGCCATGCCCGCTAACGATGTAACTGTGACGGGGTCGTTTACTATCAACAATTACACGCTAACTTATATGGTTGATGGCGAGGTTTACAAGACAAGTGTAGTTGACTATGGCACGACCATTACACCCGAGGCAGCACCGACAAAGACGGGCTATATCTTCTCTGGCTGGGATGACGTTCCTTTGACAATGCCAGCAAGGGATGTGACGGTGAACGGAACATTTGCCATCAACAGTTATAAACTGACGTATATTGTAGATGGCGAGGAATACAAAACCTTTGAAATTGTTTATGACTCTGCCATAACACCTGAAGCTGAGCCGACAAAAGAGGGACATACGTTCTCTGGCTGGAGTGAAATTCCAAAGACAATGCCTGCCAATGACGTAACAGTGACAGGCTCATTCATCGTCAACAAATACCAAGTAACGTATATCATCGACGGTGAGGTGTTTGCTACTGACTATGTAGAGTATGGTGCAACGATAGTTCCGCCTACGGTGGAGGAGAAAGAAGGATTTACTTTCTCTGGTTGGGAGGATTTACCTGAGATAATGCCAGCTCATAATATAGTAGTGCATGCAAGTTACACATCTGGTATCATAGGAGTTTTGATGGCAAGTCAGCAAAACTTGCGCATCTACTCTCCTAATGGTAAGAAACTGGACAAACTGCAAAAGGGGCTTAACATCATATTACTTAATGATGATACTGTTAAGAAAATAATCGTGAAATAGAGTTTAGTAGCAAATCAAAACATTACGAGGGCGTGTTGACGCGCCCTTGTGCCTATCAAACGTTTGTCAATTTAAAAACAACAATCAACAGATATCAATTATGGCCAATTATTTATCTTTTAATACGAAGGACATATATGTTCATATTAATAAATATGAGAAGTACTCATTTGATTATTTAGGGTGGACAGTGTCTGATAATTATAAATACAATGAGAAAATTCCCCGTCATTCACAATATTCAATAACGATAACCTCACCTGTTATTACAAACCAAGAGGAACTGAACAATAGTAATGTTCGTGGGAAGGAGATTGCAGATATTATAACATTGCTAATTCCGATTAGTGGACTATCACCACTGAATAGTCCCAAGTTTATTAGCTTTTCCAATAATCATGAATTTGTAGATTTTAAGTCTGCGCCAAATGGCTGGAGTACAAATTATTCAGACATACAATCAACGCTAGATAGCGAAAAAGGCGACGAACTTGTCCTTACTGTAACAGCAGAAGGTCTTATCCATTCTTCAAAATTGGATCGATCTCCTTTATATGAAATTCAACAAATGCTGGAGCATTATGATGATGCTGATGAACATACAGCATTTCTACTATTCTTATATAATTCCATTGAAACAGCCAATGACATAAATGTATATATGCTTATTGGAAAGGCATTGGAAATAGTGTTTGCAATTGGGATTTATAATAAGAAAAGGCACATTAAAAGTTATTTTCCAGAACTATCTGAAATTTTGAAAGATGTTACTTTTGGCACATTATTCGATTTGACAAACCGCCGCAAAGAATCTAGTGTAGTGTCTTGAAGACATTTGGCGTTAACCAAGCTTTGGGTATAGTGAC
>CAMJGE010000045.1 GCA_946405145.1 uncultured Prevotella sp. | reverse complement strand
AGAGCCTGCTTGGTGATGTCATAGGCGGGCTGATAAAGCTCCTTGTTCATACGCTCACGCAGTTCCTCGTCGTTCACCTCGTGGTCGTACTCACGCTTCACGTCCTTACCCAGCTCCTTAGAGAGCTCAGTCTGGAGTTCGCACATGGGCTTGATAGCTGCCATTGCTGCCTTGAGGGCACCAATCATATCCTGTTCTGACACCTCATTCATCTCACCTTCCACCATCATAATGTTCTCGGCAGAAGCACCAACCATGATATCCATGTCGGCCTCTTTCATCTGCTCAAAGGTAGGATCGATGACATACTCACCGTTCACACGGGCTACACGCACCTCACTAATGGGGCACTCGAAAGGAATGTCTGAGCAAGCCAGAGCAGCAGAGGCAGCAAAACCTGCCAGCGCATCGGGCTGATCTACACCATCTGCAGAGAGCAGCATCACATTCACAAATACCTCAGCGTGATAGTTTGACGGGAAGAGTGGGCGGAGCACACGGTCCACCAGTCGTGATGTCAGGATTTCGTTGTCGCTGGCTTTGCCTTCGCGCTTGGTAAATCCGCCGGGGAAACGGCCGGCTGCACTGTACTGTTCACGATAATCTACCTGCAAAGGCATGAAATCTGTTCCGGGAACTGCATCTTTTGCGGCACAAACAGTGGCGAGAAGTACGGTATTGTTCATCTTCAACATGACAGCACCATCGGTCTGTTTTGCCACTTTCCCGGTTTCAATGGTGATGGTACGTCCATCAGCCAATTGAAGGGTCTTTGTAATTACGTTCATCTTAATTAAAACATCTAAAAATAAAAAATAAGCTGCGACAAGAGCGCTGTCCGTCGCAAAAACGGCGCAAAGTTACACATTATTATATTAATAAACAAAGAAATAGATATTATTTTTCGTTTTTTTTGGTATTTTCCACGCTTATTCGTATCTTTGCAGCCAAAAATCAACAAATAACGACAATGAAACATATGAGAAAGGCGGCAGCCTTGATGCTTGCCGCACTTACAATCGCCTCATGCAGCGATAACAACAAGTTTACAGTAGAAGGACAAATCGGCAATGCCAAAGATTCTGTGCTCTATTTCGAGAATGTAGGACTGGAGGGTATCAACGTGCTCGATTCTGTGAAACTCAGTGATAAGGGTGACTTCACCTTCCGTCAGGAGGCTCCTGGTGCACCTGAGTTCTATCGTCTTCGCATTGCTGACCAGATTATCAATGTGAGCATCGACTCTACAGAGACCGTACAGATCAAGGGTAGCTATCCCGCTATGGCGTCCAACTATACCGTCAGCGGTTCTGACAACTGTGAGAAAATCAAGGAGCTTGCTCTTAAACAAATGGATTTACAGAGCCGTGTGATTGCCATCCAGAAGAATCCCTCACTTAGTATTGGTCCTGCTAACGATAGCATCCAGCGCATCATCGCTGCCTATAAGGAAGATGTAAAGCGTAACTATATTTACAAAGAGCCTATGAAGGCTTACTCCTATTTCGCGCTTTTCCAGGCCATTGGAAGTTATTTGATCTTCAATCCGAATAGCGATAAAGACGACATCAAGGCCTTTGCTGCCGTGGCTACCAGCTGGGACACCTATTACCCTCATGCCGAGCGCGGTCAGAACCTGCACAACATTGCCATCAAGGGCATGAAGAACCAGCGTATCATCGCCTCTCAGAATCGTGATCTTGAGGTAGATGCCAGCAAGGTGAGCGAGGCTGGTGTATTTGATATTGCCTTGGTTGACAACAAAGGACAGGAGCGCCATCTGACAGATCTGAAAGGCAAGGTGGTGCTGCTCGACTTCCACATCTTCGCCCTTAATGATTCTCCCGCCCGCATCATCATGCTCCGCGAGCTATACGAGAAATACCAGCAACAGGGATTCGAGGTGTATCAGGTATCACTTGACCCGGATGAGCATTTCTGGAAGCAGCAGACAGCTGCTCTCCCCTGGATCAATGTGCGCGATGCTGATGGCGTGAACTCACAGCGTCTGATGCTTTACAACATCCAGACAGTGCCCGACTTCTTCCTGATTGATCGTGGCAATAACCTCGTGAAGCGTGCTGCCCAGATCACTGATATCGAGGCAGAAATCAAAAAGTTGCTCTGATTATAGAACTGATGTCGGCATAGCTCAGCTGGTTAGAGTATCACCTTGACATGGTGGGGGTCCTTGGTTCGAATCCAAGTGTCGACACGAAAGATACAATAGAAAATGGCAACCGATGGGTTGCCATTTTTTAATTAGAAACTCTGCAGCCAGGCTTTCAGTTCGAAAATCATGTTGTAATGGTAGTCGAATGACTCATGATAGCCCCAACCATGACCGCCTGCAGGATAGATATGAATAGAAGCTGGCACGTCGTGTCTGTAGAGTTGTTCATAATAATGCAGGCCATTAGCGACAGACACCGTTTTATCATCATCGCTGAGAGCAAGGAATGCACGTGAGGTGGTGCGGTTAACCTGCAGGTCGTTGCTATAATTAGCTTCTAACTTACGTAGTTCTTTCTTCGAGTGACCTTCCCCCAGGAAATTGTCATGCGAACCCTTATGGGTAAAGCCCAAATCCATTGTAATGACAGGATAGAACAAGATCTGGAAGTTAGGAGCCGCATCATCTTTTGAGTGTGTAGCAATGGTAGAAGCCAGATGACCTCCGGCTGAGAAGCCCATGATTCCCACATCCACAGGATTGATATGCCACTCTGAGGCACGGCGGCGCACTGTCTTCATCGCCTCTTCTGCATCTGAGATGGGAATCATGCAGTTGCCGTGAGGCATTCGGTATTTCAGCACGATGAGCGCAATGCCTTGGTTATTAAAGAATGTTGCCCACTGATGTCCTTCGTGATCCATGGCGAGAAAACCATATCCGCCACCAGGACAGCAAACCACAGCACGCCCTGTAGCCTTCTTCTCATCAGGCAGATAGACAGTCAGTTCTGCCTTATCATTCTGATCGATACTGGTGTTAGGAGCGCCGTTTGGCCACAGTTCCATTGTTATTCCATTTTGTGCAAATGCTGCTGATGACATTGTCAACAACAAGGTGAATAAAAAATAGAGTCTTTTCATTTTAGTTTTAAATTTTTGCATGCAAAGATAATAAAAAATCGTTCATTGATGGCATGGTTTACAAATAATTAACTATCTTTGCAGGCAGAAACTATAAAATAACTGAATATGCTTAAACGATTACTTCTTTCTACAGTTCTCATCACACTGGCCATTGGTGTTCAGGCCAAAGTAAGATTACCCCATCTCATCAGTGACAACATGGTAATACAACAACAGACCGAAGCCCGTCTCTGGGGTTGGGCCATGCCTGGCAAGACGGTGAAGGTCACCACCTCTTGGAGCGATCAGGTCGTAACAGCCAAGGCTGATAAGAACGGAGAATGGTTGGTGAAGGTAAAGACCCCCAAAGCCTCATACGACCCTCTAACCATCACTTTTGACGATGGAGAACCACTGACCATCCAGAATGTTGTAAGTGGTGAGGTATGGGTCTGTGCAGGACAATCGAATATGGAGATGCCTGTCAAAGGCTTCTGGATGTGTCCTGTCAAAGACTATAACAAGGTGGTGATCGATGCCGCCAATCATACAGGAGTGCGCTCCGTAAAGATACCCAGTGTGATGCGTGCTGAGCCACAGGCTGATGCCCAGTGCGAATGGCGCACCTGTTCTCCCAATACCGTTGGAGAGTTCTCGGCAACAGGCTATTTCTTTGCCCGCACCATGCATCAGGCCTTGAACATCCCCATCGGACTGATTGAAGCTAATAAAGGTGGTTCGCGCGTAGAGAGCTGGCTGACAAAGGAGAACCTGGAGAAATATACCAATGATCCCACCGACTCTGTAGCTATCTGCAAGAAATGGGACAAATGGGACTATCATCGTTCATTGCTATGGGGCAACGGCACCTTCAACCCCATCTTGAACTTCACTGTGAAGGGCATCCTTTATTATCAGGGCTGTTCAAACGTGGGCGACCCAGGCGACCAGTACTCACAGCGTATGAAACTGCTGGTGGATCAGTGGCGGAGCCAGTTTGGACTGGGTGAGATTCCATTCTACTTCGTGCAGATTGCACCTTGGGCTTACGATGATGGTGATGTCAATGGTATTAGCGGTGCTCTGTTGCGCGAACAACAATACAAAGCTGCGCAAATCATTCCCAACAGCGCATTGGTATGCACCAACGATCTCGTATATCCTTATGAGTTCTCACAGATTCATCCCACCCAGAAGCAACAGGTAGGTGAGCGCCTGGCTTATGCTGCCCTTAACCGTGATTACGGTTTTGAAGGTGTGCTCTACCAGAGTTCCAATTTCAAGGATATGAAGATTGAGGGTGATGCCGTATTGATCCATCTTGACAACAACTACCACACCGATGCCCCCTTTGAGGATATCCAAGGCTTTGAAATTGCCGGTGAGGATAAGGTGTTCTATCCTGCCACAGCCCAGCACTTCTGGCAAGAGGGAGGTGGTTACTGGGACGAGGCTCTCAAACTCACCTCTGACAAGGTAAAGAAGCCTGTAGCTGTGCGCTATTGTTTTAAGAACTTCCAACTGGGCAATGTAAAGAACGGTGCAAACCTGCCATTGTTCCCCTTCCGGACTGATAACTGGTAATCACATAGTATGAGGAATCATCCATTAGACATCTTCAGATACTGTCCGAAATGTGGGAGTGACCAGTTTGAGGAACATAACGAAAAGAGCAAGCATTGTTCAAAGTGCGGTTTTACCTATTACCAGAACCCCTCTTCCGCCACAGCAGCCTTCATCCTGAACAGCAAGGGTGAGCTGTTGGTGGTGCGGCGCGGCAAGGAGCCAGCAAAAGGCACACTCGACTTGCCAGGTGGCTTTGTAGATAACAACGAGTCTGGCGAACAGGGAATCATCCGTGAAATCAAGGAGGAGACAGGACTCGACATTAAAGAGGTGAAATATCTGTTCTCTATCCCTAATATCTATCGCTACTCAGGTATGGATATCCATACGCTCGACATGTTCTACCTCTGTCATGCTGATGAAGGTGCAGAAATACATGCTGCCGATGATGCAGCTGCTTGCAGCTGGATTCCCCTGCGAGAGGTCTATGTAGAGCGTTTTGGACTCCATTCGATACGTGAAGGTGTACATCGCTTCTTGCTACTCAATCGTTAATAAAACTAAAAATCCTATATATAAATAAGGTGTGAGTCACTTTTTTGCTTACTTTTGCAGCCCGTAAGAATAAAAACGAGACAAAGTATGCAGAAAAACTTAGTGATTGTAGAGTCTCCAGCCAAGGCGAAGACTATTGAGAAGTTCCTTGGAAAAGATTTCAAGGTCATGTCAAGCTATGGCCACATACGTGACTTGAAGAAAAAGGAACTGAGTATCGACGATGAAACCCTCGAACCAGAATACGAGATTCCCGAAGAGAAAGAAAAGCTTGTAGCCGATTTGCGCTCAAAGGCAGAAAAGGCAGAAAGAGTATGGCTCGCATCCGATGAGGACCGTGAGGGAGAAGCCATTTCCTGGCATCTGTGCGAGGTTCTTGGACTGGACAAGGACAAGACCAGCCGTATCGTATTCCACGAGATTACCAAACCTGCCATCCTGGAAGCTATTGAGCATCCGCGTCATCTGGATATGAATCTGGTGAATGCCCAGCAGGCTCGTCGTGTGCTTGACCGTATTGTAGGTTTCAAGTTGTCACCAGTGCTTTGGCGCAAGGTGAAGCCAGCCCTCTCTGCAGGTCGTGTGCAGAGTGTTGCAGTACGCCTGATTGTGGAGCGTGAACGTGAGATCCAGAACTTCAAGAGCGAGACCTATTATAATGTGAATGGCGTATTTGCCATCACTAATGCCGATGGCTCTGCCACAGAGGTAAAGGCTCAGCTTGGTAGCCGTTTCAAGACAGAAGAAGAGGTCACAGCCTTCCTGGAGAAGTGCAAAGATGCAACCTTCAGTGTAGAGAGTATTAGCAAGAAACCCGTTAAGCGCACTCCAGCACCTCCATTCACCACCTCTACCCTGCAGCAGGAAGCAGCCCGTAAACTCGGCTTCACTGTCAGTCAGACGATGATGGTAGCTCAGCACCTTTACGAAAACGGACGTATCACCTATATGCGTACCGACTCTGTAAATCTCTCAAAGCTTTGCATTGGAGCCAGCAAGGAAGAAATTGTCCGCCTTTATGGTAATGAGTATAGCAAAACTCGCCAGTATCATACCAGTGCCAAAGGTGCTCAGGAAGCACACGAGGCTATCCGCCCCACCTATATGGATCAGTCAGAGATTGAGGGTACCAGTCAGGAAAAACGTCTGTATGAGTTGATCTGGAAGCGTACCATCGCCAGCCAGATGGCTGATGCAGAGATTGAAAAGACCATTGTTAACATCAACATCAGCGGCACTCGTGAGCAGTTTGTTGCCCAGGGTGAAGTGGTGAAGTTCGATGGTTTTATCAAAGTCTATCGTGAATCATCCGACGACGATGAGCAACAGGAGGACTTTGGACATATCCTGCCCCCGATGGAAAAAGGTCAGGAGCTGACACGCCGTGAGATTATGGCTACAGAACGTTTCAGTCAAGGTCCCCAGCGCTATACTGAGGCTAGTCTTGTACACAAGATGGAAGAATTAGGTATCGGACGCCCTTCAACTTACGCCCCCACCATCTCTACCATCCAACAGCGCGAATATGTTCAGAAAGGTGATAAGAAAGGTGAGGATCATCCCTATACCATCTACATCCTGAAAGGAAAACAGGTTACACAGAAAACCCGCAAGGAGGTTATCGGTTCTGAGAAAGGAAAGTTGCTTCCTACCGACATCGGTATCGTGGTGAACGACTTCCTGATGGATCACTTCGAGGATATCATGGACTACAACTTCACAGCCAAGGTAGAGCAGGACTTCGATAAGATTGCCGAAGGTAATGAGAAGTGGAAGGATATGATGCGCAGTTTCTATAAGAATTTTGAGCCCGCTGTAGAGAAGACAATCAACAGCCGTCAACAGCACAAGGCCGGTGAGCGTATGCTAGGTTCCGATCCCAAGAGCGGCCGTCCTGTATTTGTAAAGATTGGTCGTTTCGGACCTGTGGTACAGATCGGTACCGCTGAAGATAAGGAGAAGCCTCAATTTGCACAACTTCCAAAGGAGCACTCTATGGAGACCATCACGCTGAATGAGGCACTTGAACTCTTTAAGTTGCCACGTGAATTGGGTGAGTTTGAGAACAAGCCCGTCACCATTGGCGCAGGCCGCTTTGGTCCTTATATCTTGCACGACCGCAAATACACCTCTCTTCCAAAAGATGCCGATCCACTGAGTATTACCCTCGACGAGGCTATCGAACTTATCAGAGAAAGGCGTCAGCAAGACACTCAGAAGCATCTGAAACTGTTCCTGGAAGATACGAAACTTGAGGTACTCAACGGCCGTTATGGTCCTTATCTGAGCTATGACGGTAAGAACTACCGACTGCCAAAGGCCATGCATGAACGTGCAAAGGAGCTGACCTACGATGAATGTATGAAGATCATCCAGTCACAGCCGGTAAAGAAGAGCTAACAGATGACACGCATTATCCTGATAGGCTACATGGGTGCTGGAAAGACCACCATTGGCAAGGCACTCTCTAAGGAACTGGGCATCACCTTCTACGACCTCGACTGGTATATCGAAAGCCGCATGCGCAAATCAGTGGCTCAGATCTTTGCCGAACGGGGAGAAGAAGGTTTCCGCAAGATAGAATACAACATGCTGCATGAGGTGGCAGAATTCGAAAATGTCATTATCAGTTGCGGTGGTGGCACACCATGTTTCTTTGATAACATGGACTATCTGAACCAGCAGGGGAAGGTGGTTTACCTGAAAGCTACCCCTGAAGTGCTCTACGACCACCTGCTGATGGGCAAGACTGAACGCCCCCTGCTGAAAGGAAAGAGCCCAGAAGAGCTGATAACGTTTATCCGCGAACAACTGGAGAAGCGTGAGCCCTATTACACCAAGGCCCAATACACCCTGGATGTCAGCCTGATGGATAATTACGAGAAAATCAAGATCAGCGTCGAGAAATTAAAAACATTATTAGACCTATGAAGAAATGGACCATTGAAGATTCGAAGGAGCTCTACAACATCAACGGTTGGGGCACTTCCTATTTCGGCATCAACGAGAAAGGCGATGTCTATGTCACACCTTGTAAGAACAACACACAGATAGACCTGCGTGAAGTGATGGACGAGCTGGCCCTGCGTGATGTGACACCTCCCGTTTTGCTCCGCTTCCCCGATATCCTTGACAATCGGATTGAGAAGACATGGAGCTGCTTTAAGAAGGCAGCTGAGGAGTACGACTATAAAGGAGAGAATTATGTGGTCTATCCTATCAAGGTCAATCAGATACAGCCTGTAGTGGAAGAGATCATCTCCCACGGAAAGAAATTCAATCTGGGTGTAGAGGCAGGCTCAAAACCTGAGCTCCACGCCGTGATTGCCGTACAGTGCCAGAGCGACTCTATTATCGTGTGCAACGGCTACAAGGACCAGAGTTACATTGAACTGGCTCTGCTGGCACAGAAGATGGGTAAGCGTATCTTTATCGTTGTTGAGAAGCTGAACGAACTCGACATCATCGCCAAGGTGGCTAAGAAGATGAACGTGAAGCCCAACATCGGCATCCGCATCAAACTGGCTTCTTCCGGTTCAGGAAAATGGGAAGAGAGTGGTGGCGATGCTTCTAAGTTCGGCTTGACAAGTGCTGAGCTTCTGGACGCCTTGGAACTGCTTGACAAGAAGGATATGCGCGACTGTCTGCGCCTGATCCACTTCCATATCGGTTCTCAGATCACCAAAATCCGTCGTATTCAGACGGCTCTGCGCGAAGCCTCGCAGTTCTACATCCAACTGCATAAGATGGGCTACAATGTGGATTTCGTGGATTGTGGCGGTGGACTTGGTGTCGATTACGACGGCACACGTTCTCCATCGAGCGAGAGCAGTGTGAACTACTCTATCCAGGAATATGTCAACGACTGTATCTATACCTTCGTAGATGCTGCCAACAAGAACGGACTGCCCCACCCCAACATCATCACTGAGAGCGGACGCTCATTAGCTGCCCACCACTCTGTGCTGGTGATTGACGTGCTGGAGACTGCCTCACTCCCTGAGATGCCTGAGGAGTTTGAGCCCGATGAGAACTCCCACCAGCTGGTAAAGGATCTCTATGAGATCTGGGACAACCTCTCACCCCGTAACGTCCTTGAGGACTGGCACGATGCTGAGCAGATACGTGAAGAAGTGCTCGACTTGTTCAGTCACGGTATCGTTGACTTGAAAACTCGTGCAGAGATAGAATCCATGTATTGGAGTGTCTGTCATGAGATCAACATCCTCACCAAAAGTCTGAAGCATATCCCCGAGGAGTTGATGAACATCGATAAACTTTTGGCTGACAAATATTTCTGTAACTTCTCACTGTTCCAGAGCCTGCCTGACTCATGGGCTATCGATCAGCTCTTCCCCATCATGCCTATCCAACGACTTGACGAGCGCCCAACACGAAACGCCACCATTCAGGATATCACCTGTGACTCTGACGGTAAGGTGGCCAACTTCGTGACCAACCGCAATAACTCCCATTCATTGCCTGTTCATCCGCTGAAAAAGAACGAGCCTTACTATCTGGGCGTATTCCTCGTTGGTGCTTATCAGGAGATCCTGGGCGATATGCACAACCTGTTCGGCGACACCAATGCCGTACATATCTCTGAGAAGGACGGCAGTTACCATATTGACCAGATTATCGATGGTGAGACGGTGGCTGAAGTACTCGACTACGTGCAATACGATCCCAAAAAGCTTGTTCGCCAGCTGGAGGTATGGGTGGCTAAGAGCGTGAAACAAGGTAAGATCTCACTCGAGGAAGGAAAAGAGTTCCTCAGCAACTATCGCAGTGGTCTCTATGGTTATACTTATCTAGAATGACTAGAATATCTAGGTCATCTAGAAAAACTAGAATATGAAAGAAAAGCTCACAATCGTAAAAGTAGGCGGGGCTGTTGTCGAAGACGAAGCCCAGCTGGCACAGCTCCTGAAGGACTTCAGTGCCATCGAGGGACGTAAGGTGCTGGTGCATGGTGGTGGTCGCAAGGCTACACAGGTAGCCTCTCAACTTGGCATCGAGTCGAAGATGATCAATGGGCGACGCATCACAGATGACGACATGCTCAGTGTGGTAACAATGGTCTATGGTGGTTTGGTCAATAAGAACCTCGTAGCCCGCCTGCAGGCCAATGGTGTGAATGCCCTCGGACTGACGGGTGCCGATATCAATGTGATCCGTAGTCATAAGCGTCCCATCAAGGACGGTATCGACTACGGCTATGCGGGCGATGTAGATCAGGCTGACGGCAAGATGCTCAGTCGACTGATAGAGGAAGGTATCACCCCTGTGATGGCTCCCCTGACACACGATGGCGAGGGACATATCCTGAATACCAATGCCGATACTATTGCCAGTGAGACCGCCAAGGCTCTTGCACCCTATTACGACGTAACGCTGATCTTCTCGTTTGAGAAGAAAGGGGTGCTCAGCAATCCCGATGACGACGACAGCGTCATCCCTACTATCACGCACGCGGACTTTATTAAATTTAAGGCCGACGGCACCATCAGTGGCGGTATGCTGCCAAAAATAGATAATGCTCTCTCTGCCATCGATGCAGGCGTTGACAGAGTCATCATCACCCTCGCTACTGCCATCGATGGTCAACATGGTACAATCATAAAACAATAATGGCGAAAAAAAATTCGCCATTTATTGTAACTTTCCCCTGTTTCAATCGTCATACAATATAGAGAGGATGAAAAAGATCAGTTTCAGAAACGATATCCTACCGCTGAAAAACGAGCTTTATAGGCTTGCCCTCCGCATCACTCTCAACCCTGCGGAGTCAGAGGATATTGTTCAAGAGACAATGATCAAGGTCTGGAACAGGCGAGACCAATGGGA
>CAMJGE010000044.1 GCA_946405145.1 uncultured Prevotella sp. | reverse complement strand
AGTGCAAAGGTACAACTTTTCCAGAAACCCTCCAAACTTTTCGAGAGAAATTTTCATTTTTACCCTAAAGTTTTCTGGATAGTTTACAGATAGCACCT
Organism: uncultured Prevotella sp.; assembly: GCA_946405145.1. Classification (GTDB taxonomy): domain Bacteria; phylum Bacteroidota; class Bacteroidia; order Bacteroidales; family Bacteroidaceae; genus Prevotella. Next base: position 11,085 of record CAMJGE010000044.1, on the reverse strand, counting down.
ATACATTATATATTATATAGAAACTATTCGAATATCTCTTCGATATCTGTCATATCACCCTCATTAGTGCTATCTGAAAATGGGCAAGGGTTAAATTCTCTAGGAATGTCGAAAACAGCATCCTCGCTATAGCCTAAACGAACGTCACCATAAACTTTCTGCATATAGAGAGCAAAAATAGGCAAGGCCATTGACGCACCTTGTCCCATAGCCATAGAGTCGAAATGAATATCACGATCATCACCACCCACCCAACAAGCATTAACTAATGTTGGTGTCAATCCCATAAACCAAGCATCACTATTATTATTAGTAGTACCTGTCTTACCTGCAAGTTGTCCTTTGAAATTATATCGAAAACGCAGACGTCCAGCTGTACCTCCATCAACAACGCTCTGAAGCATATAAAGCATCTTGTGGGCACTCTCCTCACTAATAACTTCATTCATACGTGGCTGGAACTGGGCAACCACATTACCTTCATTATCTTCAATTCGCGTCACAAACATCAAGGCAGCACGAATACCATGATTCACAAAAGCCGTATAAGCACTCGCCATCTCACCAACGCTAATATCGCAAGGACCGAGACACAAAGACATCGAAGGATGAATCTCAGGATTGCGGATACCATACTCATGAAGCAAATCAACAAAGGCCTGCGGACTGAGTTTACTCATCAGATAAGCAGATATCCAGTTATTAGACTGCTGCAATCCCCACTTTAATGTAACCATCTCTCCATAGCGCGCCTTACCAGAATTACGCGGTGTCCAAGGCTGACCAGCAACAATATAGGTCTGCTGTACATTAGGAGCCAAATCGCATGGCGAGAAACCATTCTCCATTGCCAAAGAATAGAGATATGGTTTAATGGTAGAACCAACCTGACGACGCCCCTCCATCACCATATCATAAGCAAAATGCTCATAGTTCAAACCACCCACATAAGCTTTGACATGACCATTCTGAGGACACACACTTACGAAACCAGAACGGAGGAATGATTTGTAATATTTTATCGAATCAAGAGGTGTCATAGTTGTATCAACAGTCCCATGATAAGTAAACACTGACATACGGACAGGTGTACGAAAAGACCGCTGTATTTCCTCTTCAGACGCACCGCCATCACGAAGGGCACGATAACGATCACTCTGACGCATATTTCGATTCAATATACTATTCACCTGCTCAGGAGAAAGATGCGAAGTAAAAGGCGCATTTTTCTTTTTCTTATTTTCTGCAGTAAAGGCTGGCTGGAGATATTTGGCCACATGCTGATAGACTGCTTCCTCTGCATAAGCCTGCATATGGGAGTCGATGGTAGTATAGACTTTCAGACCATCGGTATAGATATTATACGGATCACCATTACGCTTCTTGTTTTTGTTGCACCAACCGTACAAAGGATCTGATTCCCAATTAATTGAATCATTATAATAATTCACCATATTCCATGACGGATAGAGAGAGCGTTCAGGTTTCTTTGCAGTCAAATAACGACGCAGAAACTCACGCAGATAAACAGCCATACCTTCCTTATGATCTGAAGTATGGAATTTCAGTTGAATAGGTTGAGCAGAATATTTTTCATAGTCTGACTCACTGAGATATCCCTCCTTCACCATCTGCTGAAGCACCACATTACGGCGTTCTCTACTTCGCTCTGGATTGCGAACCGGATTAAAATACGAGGGGTTCTTACAGAGTCCTACAAGCATAGCAGCTTCAGGAACAGTAAGGTCTTTCGGCTCCTTACTGAAATAGACATCAGAGGCAGTCTTGATACCGACGGCATTATGAAGGAAGTCAAAATAATTCAGATACATCGTAATAATCTCATCCTTCGTATAATTACGCTCAAGTTGAACAGCAATCACCCACTCTATCGGTTTCTGCATCACGCGCTCCAATGTAGTGCTGGCATGTTCGGAATAAAGCTGTTTTGCCAACTGCTGAGTGATAGTAGATCCGCCACCAGCACTTTTCTGTCCGAGGAGACCGCGCTTGACGATAGCACGTGCCAATGCAATAAAATCGATACCAGAGTGATCATAGAAACGTGCATCCTCGGTGGCAATTAGTGCCTGAACCAATGATGGAGGTAAATTAGAATAGTCCACCATCACACGATTTTCACGGTTATAGTTCCAGGTACCTAAAATTTTACCATCAGCAGAATAGATTTGTGTAGCAAATCGGCTTATAGGATTCTGGAGGTCTTCAATGGGCGGCATATATCCTATCCAACCCTTATCAATGGCATAAAATGCGCCAGCTACTCCAATGATGGTTACAAACAACAAAGTCCACAAGAAATATACAAATAGCTTTCTCATACGCTCGATTTTCTTCACTTTTTTAAGTATCTTGGTGCAAAATTACGATTTTCTTTCAAAATATCGCACGGAAATCAGAAATAATGTGTAATTTTGTGCCAACAAAATAAAAGATTGGATGGAAAAGCATAATTTTGTGACTATTGCCGACCTCACAAAGGAGAAAATCCTCTATATGATTGAGATGGCAGAAGAGTTCGAGAAGCACCCTAACCGGGAGCTTTTAAAAGGTAAAGTTGTGGCTACGCTCTTTTTTGAGCCATCGACCCGCACACGACTGAGTTTCGAGACTGCTGCCAATCGTCTTGGTGCTCGGGTAATAGGTTTCGCAGATCCCAAGATTACCAGTGGCACCAAAGGTGAGACACTGAAGGACACCATTCTGATGGTATCAAACTATGCCGATGTGATTGTGATGCGACATTACATCGAGGGCGCAGCCCAGTATGCATCAGAAGTAGCCCCAATCCCCATTGTGAATGCAGGCGACGGTGCCCATCAGCATCCTTCACAGTGTATGCTTGACCTCTACTCCATCTATAAAACACAAGGTACGCTCGAGAACCTTAATATATATATGGTAGGTGATCTGAAATACGGACGTACGGTACACTCACTGCTGATGGCTATGCGTCACTTCAATCCCACCTTCCATTTTGTAGCACCCAAAGAGTTGGCTATGCCCAACGAATACAAGTTATATTGCAAGGAGTACGGCATCAAGTATCAGGAGCATACCGCCTTTAACGAGAAGATTATTGCAGATGCGGATATTTTATACATGACACGTGTACAAAAGGAGCGTTTCTCTGATCTGATGGAATATGAACGCGTGAAAAACGTATATGTGCTGAACAACGACTTACTGAAGAGTGCTAAGCCAAACATGAAGATTCTCCATCCCCTGCCCCGTGTAAACGAGATAGCTTATGAGGTGGATGATAATCCACATGCCTACTATATCCAGCAAGCCGGTAACGGTCTTTTTGCCCGCGAAGCCATCTTCTGCGATGTTTTAGGGATCAGCCTCGACGAAGTTAAAAACGATAAAACCATTATCTTATGAACAAGAAAGAACGGTTGGTTGCCGCCATTGAGCACGGCACTGTGATAGATCATATTCCTGCTAACAAGACCTATCAGGTAGCAAGTCTGTTGGGGCTCTTCGATTTAAAGACACCTGTAACCATAGGTTTCAACTACCCATCACAGAAAGTTGGCAGCAAAGGTATCATTAAGGTCTCCGACAAGTTTTTTACCGATGATGAGATCTCACGCCTTTCGGTGGTTGCTCCGAATGTCATTCTGAGCATCATCCGTGATTACGAGGTTGTTGAGAAGCGCAGCGTTGTTACACCAGATGAAATTAAAGGTATTGTGAAGTGCAACAATCCCAAATGCATCACCAACAACGAGCCGATGAGAACCCATTTCCATGTGGAGAATGGCATCCTGACCTGTCACTACTGTGAGAAAGAGCAGGACATAAACAAAGTGGAACTGTGTGAAAAGTAAGAAGGTAAGAAAGTAAAAGTTAAACCAAATAAACCAAGACAATGAACAGAGACAACACAATCTTTGAGTTGATTGAGAAAGAGCATCAGCGCCAGCTGAAAGGCATTGAACTGATTGCGAGTGAGAACTTCGTAAGCGACCAGGTGATGGAAGCCATGGGCAGCTATCTGACCAACAAGTACGCAGAGGGCTATCCTGGACACCGTTACTATGGCGGTTGCCAGGTTGTAGATGAGGTTGAGCAACTGGCTATCGACCGCGTCTGCAAACTGTTTGGTGCAGAGTATGCCAACGTGCAGCCCCACTCTGGTGCACAGGCCAACGCAGCCGTACTGCTGGCAGTACTGAAACCCGGTGATACCTTCATGGGACTGAACCTGGATCACGGTGGTCACCTTTCTCACGGATCACATGTAAATACTTCTGGTCTGATCTACAACCCCATCGGTTACAACCTGAATAAGGAGACTGGTCGTGTGGATTATGACGAGATGGAGCAGCTGGCCCTCGAGCACAAGCCAAAGCTGATTATCGGTGGTGGTAGTGCTTATAGCCGTGAGTGGGACTACAAGCGTATGCGCGAGATTGCCGATAAGGTAGGTGCCCTGCTGATGATCGATATGGCTCACCCCGCAGGTCTGATCGCTGCCGGACTGCTCGACAATCCTGTGAAGTATGCCCACATCGTAACCTCTACTACCCACAAGACACTGCGCGGTCCTCGTGGTGGTATCATCCTGATGGGTAAGGACTTCGAGAATCCTTGGGGTCTGAAGACACCAAAGGGTGTAGTGAAGATGATGAGTCAGCTGCTTAATTCAGCCGTATTCCCCGGACAGCAGGGTGGTCCTCTTGAGCACGTCATCGCTGCTAAAGCAGTTGCCTTCGGTGAGGCTCTGCAGCCCGAGTTCAAGGAGTGGGCAAAGCAGGTACAGAAGAACGCTAAGGTTCTTGCCGACGAGCTCATCAAGCGTGGCTTCGGCATCGTTAGTGGTGGTACCGATAATCACTCTATGCTGGTTGACCTGCGTTCTAAGTATCCCGATCTTACTGGTAAGGTTGCAGAGAATGCACTTGTTGCTGCCGACATCACAGTTAACAAGAACATGGTTCCATTCGATAGCCGTTCTGCTTTCCAGACATCAGGTATCCGTCTCGGAACGCCTGCCATCACCACTCGTGGTGCCAAGGAGGATCTGATGATTCAGATTGCAGCCTGGATCGAGGAGGTACTGAATGATCCTGAGAATGAGCAGGTGATTGCTTCAGTTCGCCAGCGTGTGAACGAGAAGATGAAGGAATATCCCCTCTTCGCTTACTAAAAACAAAACCCCTGCTGATTGGCAGGGGTTTATTGTTTATTTGAGGTTATCATTAAAATGATTGATAGCCTGTCGGAATAGGTGGTTCCTTGTGTTACCCCCGAATATACTATGATTGCGGTTGGTGTAAACCAGCTGGCGGAAATCCTTATCAGCCTGCACCAGTGCCTCTACATATTCAGCCGTATTCTGGTAGTGCACATTGTCATCAGCCAGACCATGGCAGATGAGCAATGCACCATGTAGCTGCGCCGCACGTGCAATGGGGTTCACGTCGTCATATCCACTTGCATTCTCCTGAGGAGTACGCATATAGCGTTCCGTATAGATACTGTCATAGTATCGCCAGTTTGTCGGAGGAGCGATAGCTACGCCTGCACAGAACACTGGGCGACCTTCCGACATCGACATCAGCGTGTTCCAGCCACCATAGCTCCAACCCCAGATGCCGATTCGCTCTTTATCCACATAGCTCTGACTGCCAAGCCATAAGGCCGTCTCCACCTGATCGCGTGACTCCAGTTCACCCAGACGGAGATAGGTGCATTTCTCGAACTCGGCACCACGTCCGCCAGTACCACGATTATCCACACAGACACAGATGTAGCCCTGCTGACAGAGGTAATGCTCAAGTATGGCTCCATTACCATTCATACCGATACCCCACTGGTTGAGTACCTGCTGACTACCAGGACCACCATACTGATACATAATCACAGGATATTTCTTCTGTGGGTTGAAATCAGCAGGTTTAACAAGCCAGCCATTCAGTTGTATCCCCTCAGAAGTGGTAAATGAGAAGAACTCCTTTGTCCCGAGTTCGTAACCTGCCAGTTTCTGCTGCAGTTTCTGGTTGTCAATTAGCGTCAACAATGTCTTGCCGTTATTCTGGCAAAGTGTATATTGCACGGGATGGTTGATGTCGCTCCAACTGTTGATGAAGTATTTGTAGTTCTGACTGAAGATGGCATTGTTCACACCAGGCTGTTTCGACAGGATCTCTATTTTACCATTGGCATGAGCCACCATCACCTGCTGCTCCAACGGACCATTGGGATTCGCGGCAAAATAAGCATCGCCGGTCTTCTCATCGAAACCATAGACCGCCTTCACCACATATTTCTCTGTCACGATCTGGCGCAACAGCTGTCCGTTCAGATTGTAGAGATAAAGATGATTGTAGCCATCACGCTCACTGGGCAAGAGGATATGCTTATCGGTGATCTGAACATCTTCCAACACATTCTCGTTGATATACTTCTCCACCCGATCCTCAATAGCCAGCTGGCAAACGGTGGATAAGGGGTTCGCCATATAGATACGCAGTTGATCCTGATGACGGTTCATCGTGAAGATCGCAATCTTCGCAGGATCGCTGGTAGCCTTGATACGGGGGATGTAACCATCTTCATCCAGAGGCACATTGATCTGTCGTGTCTGATGCGACTGGATATCATAGTTCCACACACTCACCTTCGAGTTCACCTGTCCTGATACTGGATACTTATAGGTATAGTCGCCGGGATATTCAGCAAACTCGCTGCGCTCAGGTTTCATGCCCTTAAACAGCTGCATCGTGTATTGTTTGACGGCACGCTCATCATAGCGGATCCAAAGAATCTGCTTTGAATCAGCCGAAAACACCATCGACGAATTGGTAGAGAACTCCTCCTCATACACCCAGTCAGGTATGCCGTTGATAATCTCGTTACGCTTCCCATCCTTCGTTATCTGACTTTCCGCCCTGTCAAAGAGCAGTTTCACCAAGTAGATGTTATTGTCTCTCACAAAAGCGATCTGATTTCCATCGGGCGAGAACACTGGTGTCTGCTGGGGTCCGCCGTCACTCAGCTTTTCCAACTTATTGTTACGAATATCATAAATATAGAAATTGGCTGTGAACGAATGGCGATAGATCGGCTTGGTCTGCGTCTGAATCAACATCCTACGCCCGTCAGGACTCATGATATAATCATCGATATAATCCAACTGAGCGCCCCGAGCAGTAGCTGCATCAAACAATACTGCCACACGCTGACCAGTACGGAACGAATAGCTCTCCACGCGCTTACCGTCAGAACTCATCTGCCCATAGGTCTCACCATCAGCCAACGGACAAACTGCCTGCATCACCTCTGAGCGGAATTCACCCCGCGTAATATCCATCAAACTCAACTTCTTGCCAGCATGAATCTTAGGAAATGACATCATGAGGCACAGGCCGATAGCCCATACATAAGATTTTCTGTTCATATTATAATTAACGGAAAACAGTATAATTATTGTTCTTCAAAAGTTGTTCCACAATAGTATCCTGATGCTTTTTCATATAGCGCTCAATCATCTGCACATACTGCGTATTGAACAGCTCCTTGCCAAGCACCTGATTCACCACCCACTGAATCTTTCCGATATGTTTGTCGCGCTCCACCTGAGTCAACGCCCTATCGTGAGGCATGGGATAAAGACTTAGCAGATAAAAGCCAATACAGTCGGGCACGATATAAGAGCGGTTCATCATCTCCAGCTGACTGGCAGAATAGCCATATTCCGGTTTCTGATATAACGGGCAATCGGCTCCAAGATACTTATCCAGACAGATACCAATAGAGTTATTACCTATCACCAGACTCTGATCGAGAGAACCTATCTGTGTGTAAATCTGCGGTATCTCCAAGTTGGGAATCAGATCCCGAAGATTATCAAACGCCTCAGACAACTCCTCATTGATATCACTCATATTGGCATATTGCTGTTCCACCTCATTGATCAGGCTCTGAAGCGTAGAATCCTGGTAGAAACGAAGAAACTTCATGTTGATCTCCGGATCATTCACCTTACCGATACGGATCACATCCTCTATCAACGTACGTGTCTGGGTGGGATATACCGTATTCATCTGCTGGAGTGCAGAGAAATCGCCGGTGGTCAGGTAGAGCGTCTGCACACGATCATAGCGGTCAATGGCCAACTTACCCTCCTCTCCTTCGGATTTCAGTTGCCATTCACAACTCATGCAACAGAGCAGAACGACCAAAAGAAAATAATAAACCTTATGCACCGACAAACATTAAGAAATGTTAGTTATTTGTTAAAAGCGGTGCAAATATACTAAAAATTATTTTAAAATCCAAATTTTAACCTAAAAAAGATAAAAAAAAGTGCATCTTTAGCACTTTTACTCCCCTTTTTGCGGCATTAAGGTAAGCTATTAAACGTTTTTCGCCCTTTCACATAATACTGCCAAAGCAGTGAAAACGACCTGCGCTCCGCTATCACTTTTGCCACACGAGAAGCCTGAATCCTCTGACGGTCAGCTTCGAAATCCTTCCGCCAACGCTTGAAAGCCCGACGAGCCCGATACACAGCCAAGAAGTCACCCACATTACGTTTCAGAATCAGCATCTCCCAGGCAGCCAGATAGTCAAGAGCCCAGCGCCAGCGCATCACATAGTCCAACTCTTCCTTAGGCAGACATTTATAGAGCATCGTCAGGTTATTGCGGAAATTCAGGAAAGTCTTCATCGGATTACCCTTAGGCAGCGTTCCGCCACCCACATGGTAGGCACAACTGTCAGGCAGGCACACAATGCGCCGCCCCATGATGCGCAGTCGCCAGCAGAGATCAATCTCCTCATTATGGGCGAAGAAGCGGGCATCCAGTCCCCCAGCCTTCCAATAGTCACTGGCGCGTATCATCAGTGCAGCCCCCGTAGCCCAGAGAACATCAGCCACATCATCATATTGCCCGTTATCACGCTCCACCGTTTCAAACACGCGTCCACGACAGAAGGGATAACCGAAACGATCGATAAATCCCCCACTCGCCCCTGCATATTCAAAACAATCCTTGTCAAAGATAGAAAGCAGCTTCGGTTGACAAGCAGCTACCTCAGGATGACTGTCGAGGTATTCAATCATCGGAGTCAGCCAATGGTGAGTCACCTCGATATCCGAATTCAGCAACAGGTAGTATTCCGCCTCTATCTGTTTCAGAGCCTGATTATATCCCTCAGCAAAACCCCAGTTCTGCGACAGCTGAATCAGCTTCACCTCAGGGAAATGCTCACGAAGCATCTCCATCGAATCATCGGTAGAAGCATTGTCGGCCACATACACCGTAGCCTCCCCACGGGAATATAGCAACACCGATGGCAGATACTGCTTCAGCATCTTACTGCCGTTCCAGTTCAAGATCACGATAGCCACATTTTCCATTCGCGCGCGTACATTATATAATTATATTTGAGATAAGAGACTGACAATCACGCGTCAGTTCCCCCAGCCTCACTCTCACCAGCTGATTGTCCAACTGCGGATTAGCCTGTTGGGCAGGCAGTTCCACTCGGATATAATTGCGAGTAAACCCGTGCATCGCCTTCCCGCGCGGCGCTTTCTCAAAGAGCACCTCCGCCTCCTGACCGATATGTCGCTGATAGAAAGCCACCGTCTTCTCATCCGAAAGTGCCAGCAGTCGCTTGGAGCGCAACTTCTTATCCTTATCACTCACGATATAGGGAATACTCAGTGCCGATGTGCCGGGACGCTCCGAGTATGGAAACACATGCAACTGCGTCACGTCGAGCTCATTCAGAAACTGATAAGTCTCCTCAAAACATTCCGGTGTCTCACCCCGACAGCCCACCATCACATCCACACCGATGAAGGCATCAGGCATCACCGCCTTGATCTGATGGATCTTGTCGGCAAACAGCTGTGAGTCGTAATGACGGTGCATCAGCTTCAGCACCGTATCACTGCCACTCTGCAAGGGGATGTGGAAATGAGGCATAAATGCCCTGCTCTCCGCACAATAGGCAATCAACTCATCCGACAGCAAGTCAGGCTCCAGAGAACTGATCCGGTAGCGACTGATGCCCTCTACAGCATCGAGAGCCTTAACCAGATCAATAAATTTCTCACCGGTGGTCTTACCGAAGTCACCGATGTTCACCCCCGTCAGCACAATCTCCTTACCACCCTCTTCTGCCGTCTTTTCAGCCTGGGCCACCAACGAGGCGATCGTTGGATTACGTGAGAAACCACGTGCATAGGGAATCGTACAATAGGTGCAGAAGTAGTCGCAGCCGTCCTGTACCTTCAAGAAATAGCGCGTGCGGTTACCCCGCGAGCAACTTGGCGCAAACGACTTGATATCCTTTGTCTTCTGACGGAACACGTGCCCCGCACCTTCCGTCTGTGTCCAGGCATCCGAGAGATACTGAATCAGATTCGCCTTCTCGTCAGAACCCAGCACCAGATCCACGCCCTCAATCTTTGCCACCTCGTCAGCCTCCAACTGGGCATAACAGCCCGTCACCACCACAAAAGCCTTCGGATGATTCCTCACCATCCGGTGAATAGCCTGCCTGCACTTATGGTCAGCCACTTCAGTCACCGAACACGTATTGATCAGGCAGATGTCAGCCTCTTCACCCTTTTGAGCAGTTCGCACGCCCATCTCTTGAAGAATCTTCCCGAAAGTCGATGTCTCAGAGAAGTTCAGCTTACATCCAAGCGTAAAATATGCAGCAGTTTTGCCTTGGAAGGCAGAAGTATCTATCATATATATAAAGGTGTTTCTGTTTACGGGCACAAAGGTAGCACTTTTTTTGTGATTTTTGCCATTTTTTGCCAAAAATGCGATGAGTGTCGAAAAATCACCAATTTTTAACATTTCGTATCTTGTTGATTTTCAGCGCTTTGCCAAAAAGTTACAAAAATAGGCAAAAAAAAATCGAAAAAAATGATACGTTATATTAAAAAAAGCCGTAACTTTGCAGCGTTTTAATAAACAAATGATTGTTTTACAGATTTAAAAGCATTAGAAAAAATGAAGAAATTAGTATTTATGTTCGTAGCAGTTGCTGCTATCTCTTTCGCATCATGTGGTAACAAGGCTCAGC
>CAMJGE010000043.1 GCA_946405145.1 uncultured Prevotella sp. | reverse complement strand
TATCCGTGATGGGAGTCTCCAAGATGGAGACAGCTGAGAAATACAACAGCTGGAAGCCCTATCAGTTCTACCTATATAATGGTAACTACCCTCTGCGCCGCACCATCTATGCCCTGCTCAACGACACGCGCAACGGTGTGCCCTCAGGCTTCACCCACTTCATCCAGCTGCCCAGAGGTCAGAAGATCATTCTTCGTGCAGGCCTCCTGCCACGAACCGCGAATATGAATGTAAGAGACGTCATTGTCAATCGTCAATAAAAAGAATAACAAATTAATTTTATAGATTTATGAAAGCAATTAAGTACCTTATCATGGGTGTGATGCTGGCAGGCTTCAGCACCACCGCTAACGCACAGCAGGAAGAGCTCAACGCAGCCCTCAGTGCCATCAAGTCAAAGGCCCCCAATGCTGCCGACTTAGCAAAAACCGCTTACAAGAAGAACAAGAAGGATCCCGAGGCGCTGATGAAGATCGCCCGTGCCTACTTCGAGCAGAAGGACACCGCTGGTGCCAATCTGTTCGCACGCTACGCCAACGAGGGTGCCAAGCCCAAATACCAGTATGCTCCCGCCTATCTGTTGCTCGGTGATGTAGAGGCCGCCTTCGGTACCGATGGTGGTAAGGCTGCCGGCTACTACAACCAGGCCATCACCTTCGATCCCAAAAACCCCGAGGGTTACAAGAAGTGGGCCATGGTATATCGTAAAATCAGCCCGAAGCAGGCTGCTCAGAAGTTGCAGGACATGAAGGCACAGTGCCCCAATGAGGACATCGACGCCATCACCGCCCACATCTACATGCTGGCAGGCGACGAGAAGCAGGCTTACGAGAACTATCTGAAGGCCGACATCAACAAGCTCGACAAGGGTAACCTCAACGAGTTCGTACGTTGCAGCTACTTCACCGGTCACTTCGAGGATGCCCTCCGCGCAGCAGAGGCAGGTATCAAGCTCGAGCCACGCAACCCGACATTCAACCGTCTGGCCATGTTCTCAAACTATGAGTTGAAGAACTACGATGCCGCTAAGAGCTACATCAATAAATACTTCAACGAGACCGACTCAGCCAAGTTCTCTGAGTACGACCACTTCTACACCGCTCTGATCTATCAGGCACTCGATGAGAAGGGTAAGATGTACGATCACTACAACAAGGCCCTCGAGCTCGTCAACGACTCTTCAATGATCAAGCGCTGGGACATCCAGAAGGCCATCGCCGACTCTTACCTGAAGGATCAGGAGTTTGAGAACGCCATCAAGTACTACAACGACATGCTGGCCACCAAGCCCAACGTGAACTTCGACGATCACGAGGGTCTGGCAAACATCTACTCAAAGTATGGCGACGCTGTTCCTGCCAAGAAGAACGAGATGATTCAGAAGGCTGTTGATCTGTTCCGTGCAGCAGGTCAGAAGTTCCCCATCCAGCAGATCTATGCCACCTATATGGCTGCCAACAATGTCAACAAGCTCGACGACAACATGAAGAACAGTCTGGCTAAGCCCGACTATCTGAAGCTGATCGACCTCCTGGGCAACAAGACCGATCGCAGCAGAGGTGAGGACACCATGTTGAAGACCGCTTATCACTACATGATGTTCAACTCTTACATCAACAAGAACGTACCTGGAGCCAAGGAGTATGCTCAGAAGATCCTCGCTATCGATCCCGAGTACAAGCCAGCTCTTGAGATCCAGAATCTGAAATAATAACTACGACTACGGTCATTACCATAAACTAACAGAGTGCGGAAGTCAATAAGCGACTTCCGCACTTTCTTTTATCTCATCACCTCGTGTATGGGGTACTAAAAGAGAGAGGCATCCGATAAGGGTGCCTCTCTTATTGATCACGAAAAATACGAGGTGATTAGGGGAACAAGATGGCTTTGACATCTGCCATGATCTTATCAACGATCTCCTGACCGCCAGGATATCTGGCATAGACTTTGAAGTTGTCTGTGTGGGTGCCATGAGGCACGATGTACTTCTTCACGTTGGGATTCGTGGGATCGGGAATAGCGGCACCTGTCCAGGGATCATCCTCACCATACACGAAGATCAGCTTCTTCTTGGTAGTCTCCAGATTCTTCCGAACATTCACCTGCAGATCCATCGTCTTGGAGTTTTTGCTTTTCTCCATATCATCCTTTAAGTACTTCTTGTCGGACTCCGAGAGCAGTTTGCCATCCAGGAACCATGAGTAATCGAATCCAGCACCACCTTGCTCCATGGCATTCTGCACTTCGTAGGGGGTTCTACGCTTATGCAACGGGCCACGGGCATTAGCTCCTTTATATTTGACTTCAGGACTAGTAGGATCGAGCATGAAGAATTTTGCATAGGTTTCGGGCTTATCACCCTCCTTGGGAATCAGCTTGGTCCAGGTGTTGTAATCAGAATATGACTGCACTTGAAAGAGATTACTGAGAACCGCAGCAACGGTAGTCAAGAGAGCAGAATCCTTTTTAAACTTTCCGCCTTTCTTGGCATAGGCTTCAATAGTGGCATCAGCCACAGCCTGATCATCAACCAGCTTCTTGTAAGCCTTCTCAAGGAGGGGCTGCACATCTTTTGAAGACTTGGTGATCATATAGGTACCGATACGGATATCATACTCCTGTAGGATGTTTGGAGACGCAAAAGGCACATAGATATCGATGTCGTTCCAACCATTCTGCTCGTCAAAATAGGCATACTGCGTAGTGGTATCACCATTCTTGCTGAGACCGGTGCTGAGCCATTTGCCATCACCGGTAATCAGGGCTTTCTTCAGATCGGTCACAATGGCGTGAAGGTCTTTTGACTGCTGCTCTGCAGTCATGTACGTGAAGGAGTCTTTATCACCCTCAGGCAGTGAGAAGCCGTTGTAACGATACTCCACCTGCACACAGTTAAGATCGAACTTCTTCTTGTCACCTTCTTTTGACAGCGCCCAAAGGAAATGAGGGGCTTCGATACTGTCAAGGCGATTCTGGATGTTATTAGGATCGCCTTCGTTAGTAAGTGAATAGCCCTGAGTATGGAGGATCGTAGGTGCATCCTTACCGACAAAACTCAGTACCACCTGCTGTTTGAAGGTGCCCATAGAGGGGTCGTTGTGGTCAACTTGCTGATTGTAGTTGAAATAATAGCACTGACCAAGCTTGACGTTCATAAAGGGCTTCAGATCTTCCACGTTCTCAATCGATTGCAGGGCAGCCACAACTTCAGGGTCGCCGGCATTGCCTGGCAAATCCCAAAACTCATCGATGCTTTTACTGAGATTGGAATCAGGAACTGGATTGTCACTCTCCGAACAGGAGGTTGCCAAAAGGCCACCTGACAGGATGGCGACCAGCATCCACAGATTAAATCTCTTCATAATTAATAGTAGTTTTAAACATTATTCTTCATTATCAAACAAGATGGCTTTGACATCTGTCATAATCTTATCTACCACATCCTGTCCGCCAGGATACCAGGCATATTTTTTGAAGTCGTCATTGTGTGAGCCATGAGGCACGATGTACTTCTTCACGTTGGGATTCGTGGGATCGGGAATGGCACCACCTGTCCAGGGATCATCCTCGCCATACACGAAGATCAGCTTCTTCGTAGTGGTCTCCAGATTCTTCAAGAGCTTCACCTGCAGATCAATCGTCTTGGATTTCTTGCCATCCTCCATAGCATCCTTAAAATACTTCTTGTCAGACTCCGAGAGCAGCTTGCCATTCAGAATCCAGGAATAATCCAAACACATATTACCCTGGTCGATGTCTATCTGCACGTCAAACGGATCTTTACGCAGACGTAACGGGCCACGGGCATTAACAGTCTTACGATAGATCGCTTCACTATCGTCATCAAGCATGAAGAAGTAAGCATAGGTTTCAGGCTTATCATTCTCCCGGGGAATCAGCTTGGTCCATGTGTTGAAATCACCGTATGACATCACTTTAAAGAGATTCATATACGCTCTTGCAATGGTAAACAGGTAAGCGGAATCCTTGTCAAGCTCTGCTCCTTCTTTCTTGGCATAGGCATCAACAGTGGCCTGAGCGACATCCGGGTCATCAACCAGCTTCTTGTAAGCCTTCTCAAGGAGAGGAAGCGCATCCTTTGATGATTTGGTGAGCATATAGGTGCCTACACTCAGGCTAGCAGACTGTGTAAGGATTGGAGCTACGAAGGGCACATAGACATCGATGTCGTTCCAGCCATACTTCTCGTCAAAATAGGCATACTGGGCGGAGGTCATGCCATTCTTGCTGACACCTGTGCTGAGCCATTTGCCACTGCCTGTAATCAGGGCTTTCTTCAGATCGGTCACAATGGCGTGAAGGTCTTCTGACTGCTGCTCAGCACTCAGATACTGGAAGGAGTCAGCATCCCATTCCGGCAGTGAGAAACCATGATAACGATACTCCACCTGCACACAGTTCAGATCGAACCCTTTTTTACCATTATCTTTCGACAGTGCCCAAAGGAAATGGGGGGCATCGATACTGTCAAGGCGATTTGTATTGTTATTAGCCCTGTCATAACCAGTAAGGTTATAGCCCTCAGTATGCAGAATCGTAGGCGCATCCTTACCGACAAAACTCAGTACCACCTGCTGCTTGAAAGTACCCTTGGAGGGATCGTTGTGGTCAACCTGCTGGTTGTAGTTGAAATAGTAGCACTGACCGAGATTGACGTTCATAAAGGGTTTCAGGTCCACAACGTTCTCAATCGACTTCAAGGCAGCCACAACTTCAGGGTCGCCGGCATTGCCTTCCATATCCCAAAACATGTCGATGTTATTACTAAACTGATTAACAGGATTGTCACTCTCCGAACAGGAGGTTGTCAAAAGGCCACCTGACAGGATGGCGACCAGCATCCACAGATTAAATCTCTTCATAATTAATAGTAGTTCTAAACATTACTCTACATTAGGGGAACAGGATGGCTTTGACATCTGCCATGATCTTATCAACGATCTCCTGACCGCCAGGATACCTGCCGTATGTATCGAAGTTGTCAGTGTGTGTGCCATGAGGTACGATGTACTTCTTCACGTTGGGATTCGTGGGATCGGGAATAGCGGCACCTGTCCAGGGATCATCCTCACCATACACGAAGATCAGCTTCTTCTCGGTATCCTCCAGATTGTTCAGGATATTCACCTGCAGATCGATCGTCTTGGATTTTATGTTTTTCTCCATTTCATCCTTAAAAAACTTCTTGTCTGAGTCTGAAAGCAGCTTGCCATCAAGGATCCATGAATAATCAAAGCCCCTATTACCCTGGTCGATGGAAATCTGCATCTCGAACGGATCTCTACGCTTACGTAACGGGCCACGGGCATTAGCTTTTTTGGGATAGATGTCGTCACTATCGTCATCAAGCATAAAGAAGTAAGCATAGTACTCAGGCTTATCATTCTCCCGGGGAATCAGCTTGGACCATGTGTTGAAATCACCGTATGACATCACTTTAAAGAGATTAACATACGCTCTGTCAATGGTAAACAGGTAAGCAGAATCCTTGTGAAGCTCATCTCCTTCTTTATAAAGTTTATCGGCATAAGCATCAATAGTGGCATTAGCTACATCCAGGTCATCAACCAGCTTCTTGAAAACCTTCTCAAGTTGTGGCAGCGCATCTTTTGCAGCTTCGTTGATCATATAGTGACCGATACGAAGATCCTCCGTCTGTGTGGTGACAGGAGCTACGAAGGGCACATAGACATCGATGTCGTTCCAGTCATTCAGGTCATCAAAATAGGCATACTGTACAGTGGTATCACCATTCTTGCTGACGCCAGTGCTGAGCCATTTACCATCACCGGTAATCAGGGCTTTCTTCAGATCGGTCACAATGGCGTGAAGGTCTTCTGACTGCTGCTCAGCACTCAGATACTGGAAGGAGTCAGCATCCCATTCCGGCAGTGAGAAACCATGATAACGATACTCCACCTGCACACAGTTCAGATCGAACCCATTTTTACCATAATCTTTCGACAGTGCCCAAAGGAAATGGGGCGCCCTGATACTATCAAGGCGATTTGTGTTGTTATTAACCCTGTCAATACCAGTAAGGTTATAGCCCTCAGTATGAAGGATCGTAGGCGCATCCTTACCGACAAAACTCAGTACCACCTGCTGCTTGAATGTACCCTTGGAGGGATCATTGTGGTCAACCTGCTGGTTGTAGTTGAAATAATAGCACTGACCGAGATTGACGTTCATAAAGGGTTTCAGGTCCACAACGTTCTTAATCGACTTCAAAGCAGCAACAACTTCAGGGTCACCGGCATTGCCTGGCATATCCCAGAACACATCGATGTTTTTACTATACGGATCAACAGGATTGTCACTCTCCGAACAGGAGGTTGTCAAAAGGCCGCACGACAGGATGGCGACCAGCATCCACAGATTAAATTTCTTCATAATTATTAGTAGTTTTAAACATTACTTTTTATTATCAAACAATATGTCTTTAACATCAGCCATAATCTTATCAACGATCTCCTGACCGCCAGGATATCTGGCATAGACTTTGAAGTTGTCTGTGTGGGTGCCATGAGGCACGATGTACTTCTTCACGTTGGGATTCGTGGGATCGGGAATAGCGGCACCTGTCCAGGGATCATCCTCACCATACACGAAGATCAGCTTCTTCTTGGTAGTCTCCAGATTCTTCCGAACATTCACCTGCAGATCCATCGTCTTGGAGTTTTTGCTTTTCTCCATATCATCCTTTAAGTACTTCTTGTCGGACTCCGAGAGCAGTTTGCCATCCAGGAACCATGAGTAATCGAATCCAGCACCACCTTGCTCCATGGCATTCTGCACTTCGTAGGGGGTTCTACGCTTATGCAACGGGCCACGGGCACCAGCTCCTTTATATTCGACTTCAGGACTATTAGAATTGAGCATGAAGAATTTTGCATAGGTTTCAGGCTTATCACCCTCTTTGGGAATCAGTTTGGTCCACGTGTTGTAATCTGCGTATGACTGCAAATTAAAGAGATTATCGAGAACCGTAGTAACTGTAGTCAAGAGAGCAGAATCTTTTTTAAACTTTCCGCCTTTCTTGGCATAGGCTGCAATGGTCGAGTCAGCCACAGCCCTGTCATCAACCAGCTTCTTGTAAGCCTTTTCCAGAGCGGGTAACGCCTCTTTCGATGATTGGGTGAGCATATAGGTACCGATACGGATATCTTCCTCCTGTATGGTGTTTGGAGACGCAAAAGGCACATAGACATCGATGTCATTCCAACCATTCAGCTCGTCAAAATAGGCATACTGCGTAGAGGTATCACCATTCTTGCTGACACCTGTGCTCAGCCATTTGCCACTACCTGTAATAAGAGCTTTCTTCAGATCGCTCACAATGGCGTGAAGGTCTTTTGAGTGCTGCTCAGCAGTCATATACGTGAAGGAGTCTTTATCACCCTCCGGCAGTGAGAAACCATGATAACGATACTCCACTTGCAAACAGTTAAGATCGAATTTCTTCTTGTCACCTTCTTTTGACAGCGCCCAAAGGAAATGAGGCGCCTTGATGCTGTCAAGGTGGTTCTTGATGTTATTAGGATCGGTTTGGGTAGTAAGTGAATAACCTTGGGTATGCAGGATCGTAGGCGCATCCTTACCGACAAAGGTCAGTACCACCTGCTGCTTGAAGGTGCCCTTAGAGGGATCGTTGTGGTCAACCATCTGATTATAGTTGAAATAATAGCACTGACCGAGATTGACGTTCATAAAGGGTTTCAGATCCATAACGTTCTCGATCGACTGCAGGGCAGCCACAACTTCAGGGTCGCCGGCATTGCCAGGCATATCCCAGAACTCGTCGATGCTATTACTGAGTTCACGCACAGGTATAGGGTTATCAATCTTGGAACAGGAGATTGTCAAAAGGCCGCACGACAGGATGGCGACCAGCATCCACAGATTAAATCTCTTCATAATTAATAGTAGTTTTTAAATAAAAAAGTCTTTCTGATTGCAAATATAGGGATTTTTTTTCTTATTAACACATAAATCGGCTTTTTTTTTGCATTTTGCAAACGTTAAAACGAAAATCCCCAACCGAATGACTCGGCTGGGGATTTGTTCTCTTGTATGTCCTAAATGCTTAGGGAAGGCTGATAGCCTCAGAAGGACAAACACTTGCGCATGTGCCACACTCTGTGCAAGCATCAGCATCAATCACGTAGCGCTCTGCACCCTCAGAAATAGCCTCTACTGGGCACTCACCTGCACATGTTCCACAAGAAATGCAATCTTCTCCAATTACGTATGCCATAATCTTTATTCGTTTAAATTGTTAGAACTGTTAATACTCACTTTTGATGAGGCAAAGGTACAACATTTTTTGAATAATACCAAATTTTAGGTATTTTTTTTTCGTTTTTCTTGGATTATAAGCCATATTTTCGTAATTTTGCACCATTCAACGTATTTAACCATTAACTATTATGCACATGAAAAGTAGAAGAAATTTCCTTTTAGTGGCTTTTGCAGCCATGTTCGCATTCAGCACACCTGCTGAAGCACAATGGGGCAGTTTGTTAAACAAGGCACGTAAGGCTGCAGGTATCAAAACCAAACAAGAGAAAGCTGCAGAACAAGAGCAGCATCGCAGAGACTCTATCCAGGAGGCCATCAAAAGCATCACACCCACCGTTCCACAGCCTGCCGCTTCGGGGGCGCTGAACACCATCAAGTGGGGCAACACACCTATTGGCACATGGGATCCCGTGAATCTGGAGATTACTTTTAATCAGACCTACGACGAGGGCGAGTTTGCCGGACAGAAAGTGAGTTATAAGCTCGACCCTGCCACTGGCAAGTGGACAGCCAAAAACGGTACGCCTAAGGGATCGATCAACAACGACGGTACCATCGAGAGTCCGAACCTGGGCACATTGAAGTTTGACACAAAGACTAATAAGGTGTATCTGGATGGTGATGCCATCGGTGAGGCCTCCATGCAGAAAGCTGTGAGCTTCGGCCATGAGATCGGCTCGTTTGAAGGGCACGTCAGTCCGCTGCTCGTAGCCTACACCTTCCACGGGGCCCTGATCTCCAAGAATCAGGTGACAGAATGGAAGGAGGCTCAGGCCAAGGCCGCTGCCGAAGCTGCCGCCCGTGCGGAGAAGGAACGTCAGGAGCGCGCCGCCCGTGAGGAGGCTCTGAAGAAGGAGTGGGCTGAGCTGAATGTGGAGGTGATGAACAGCAGCAGCTCTACCCTGGGTTATATCAGGGCGAATGGTACGGTGGAGAACAGCAGTCATTCTACGATTGGTTACATCAAGAGCAACGGAACTGTAGAGAACAGCTCGCACTCAACCATCGGTTACGTGAGAAGCAACGGTGAAGTGGAGAACAGCTCGCACTCTACCATCGGCTACTTCCGCAGTGGTGACTTCGAGAACAACTCACACTCTACCATCGGCTATTACCGCAGTGGAACCATAGAAGACAGATCGCACTCGACCATCGGCAGACTACGCGGTACAAACAACAGAACCGTAATCGCCGCCGCCTTCTATTTCTTCTTCTTTAAGGATAAGGTGGTACAGAGCAGCAGTAGCAGCTCGGATGCTTCAGCCCTTTACCGCAGTGGCAGCCAGTTTGGTGAGCTCCGCGGCAACGGTGCCGTGTATATCGGTGGCAGCCAGCGTGGCGAGATCCGCTATAATGGCGACATCTACGTGGGTGGCAGCAGTAAAGGTGAGATCCGCTCAAACGGCGACATCTATAAGAGCGGCAGCAAGGTTGGTGAGGTTCGCTCGAACGGTGATGTCTATGAGAATGGCAGCAAGATCGGCGAGATCCGTTCGAATGGTGCCGTTTACAGAAACGGCAGTCAGATCGGCGAAGCACGCAACATGAGAGACCCCAGGAAAGTGGCCGTAATCTACTTCTTCGGATTCTTCTAACAATAAAGGAGCGGTTTCTGCGTTATTATAGCAGTTATGAGACATACTATCTATATCCTGACACTGCTATGTCTGTTTGTTACTACGGGACAGGCGCAGACACGCACCATACAAAACAGGCCCTATACCGACCTGCGCAGACTTCACTTCGGTGTCCTTGTAGGCTTGCACCTGCAGGACATCGATTTGAAGAATGTAGGTCCACAACTGATCACGTTTGATGACGGGGCTACCACTGAGAAGACCATCGTGTGTGATAATGACCGCTGGAACGCGGGCTTCAGCGTGGGTGTATTAGGCGACCTGAGACTGAGCAAACACTTCAACCTGCGCTTCTCCCCCACGATGCATTTCGGCGCCAAGCATCTGACCTTCCGTAATCTGACGGATGTGGATGAGTATGGACGTCCCATCGAGGTGACACAGGACATGAAAAACACATATCTGTCGCTGCCTGTAGACCTGAAGTTCAGTGCAGAGCGATGGAACAACTATCGTCCGTATCTGATGGCTGGCATCAACCCGATGCTCAACCTGACCAGCAAGAATCAGGAGTATCTGCAACTAAAGAAGTCTGACTTGTTCTTAGAGATCGGTCTGGGCTGTGATTTCTACCTGCCGTTCTTCAAGCTGATCCCAGAACTGAAGTTCTGCTACAGCCTGAGTGACGCACTGGATCATGGACATGCCAACGAGTTGAAGGATGAGAACATGCGGGCATATACAAATGCTGTGACCAGTGGCCACAGCAAGATGATAGTTCTGACGTTCTATTTTGAGTAGATTCCCTACTTCTCAAGATCGAGCACGAGCTTGCCGATAAAGGCGCCGTGCTTACCGTTTTGATCTACCGGTATGCGCTTACCCGTCTTATCAGGGGCATACTCCAGTTCTTTCATGTAGGTATGGGTATGACCTCCCAGCACAAGGTCGCAACCTTCAACACCCTTCAGCATCATCTCGTCAGTATATTCCGACTCTTTCCACCCCAGGTGAGAGATACAGATGACGATATCGCACTTCTCCTGCTTACGGAGGATATTGATGTACTTCTGAGCCGTCTCTGCAGGATCGAGATAGGTGATGCCTTCGCAGTTACCATCAAACACCAAACCTTTCAAGGCAGGCGAGAGGGCGAAGACGCCGATCTTCACACCATTGCGCACCAAGGTGATATAGGGTTTCACCAGCCCCTCAAGCAACGAACCCGTGCAGTCGTAGTTAGAGCAGACGATGGGGAAATCCGCCATGCGGAAGATGCGCGCCAGATTGTCGAGTCCGAAGTCGAACTCATGGTTACCGATGGTAACAGCATCATACCCCATCTGATTCATCAGACCAACCTCTACCTCACCCTTGAAGAGGGTGTAATAACCTGACCCCTGCGAGAAGTCGCCTGAGTCGAAGAGCAACAGGTCGGGATGCTGCTGGCGCTGCTCCTTCAGCATATTGATACGGCGCAGGAACCCACCCCGCCCCGCAATCTCCTTATCGTCGATATTCTGGTTGATGGGATAAATCGTTGAATGGGTATCGTTGCTATGCAGGATCACCAGCTGCTTATGCTTCTTGGCATCAGCATTTAAAGGTAAGAAGGTAAAAAGGTAAAAGGGTAAAAGCCCCATCACCAACCTTGTCACCACCTTATTATATATATATAGATTCCTTTTCATCCTTCAATTATTACATTTTTACATTTTTACATTTTCACCTTAATTCTCCCTTCAACCCGGGCATCAACCACAATGCCCTGCTTCAGCATATCCTGGAAGTAGTTCATGATAAGAAAACGGGTGTTATTGCTGGCTTCCTGAGGTGCCACCTTATTCGTGCCTTTAGATAAAGTATCCATACCGTCGTTGCCTTCGAGCAGATAGTTGATGGTACACACGCGATAGTTGGCCTGGGGATCAATCTCCTTGCCATGCAGACGAGCAGAGACTAGCTCACCACCAATTTCAGCACTGGTGATAACAAGTTCTACACCCTTGCTGACTCCCTCGCCTCCACGATGAGCTATCTGACGGAAGAGCTGCATGAGCTGTTCGCCCGTCAAAGTGACAAAGCATATCTTGTTCTCAAAGGGAGCCACACTGAGTACATCCTCATAGGTGACATCGCCCTTAGTGAGGTCGGCACGGATACCTCCCATGTTGTAGATGGCGAGATCGGGCTGCTCATTATAATCGCGTGCAGCCCACATCAAAATGTCGGATAGAAGATTCGACAGATTGCCCTCAGGGCGGGTGGCATGCATGTTGTGAGCCACCTTACCCACAACAGGAGCCATGATACTGTCGTTTACCTTTTTAAAGGGTGCCAAGAAGGCGGCTGCCTTTTCATCCGGATTCTGATCATAGCGACTATCGATAATAATGCGGGAGCGATCAACACTGGTCAGATGATAATGTTTCGGGGCACAGGAAGCTATCGTCATGATGGCAAAGGCACCCAAAAGATACTGTTTATAACTCATAATCAATGGTATTTATGGTGCAAAGATATAAAAAATGAACTTTTTAAGCAAATTTTTCGCTATTCACTTTTATCTTTTCACTTTTTTTTGTACCTTTGCACCCGCTTTTCGGCGTAATCGCTGGCAGGAAGTATCGAGAGG
>CAMJGE010000042.1 GCA_946405145.1 uncultured Prevotella sp. | reverse complement strand
TGATTCCTTTCTTGTTTATTATACCATATTGTGAACCACACGGCAGCCATCACGAGGCAGGCGATGCCCAGGCCGTAGGCCAATGGCTCGGGCAGGTGGAGCATCTGACGGGAGATGAATACGTAGGTGCTGCAGACGGTGGTCATGAAGAGGGCGGGGATGAGCATGATCCAGAAGTTCTTCTTCTGACGCACGAGATAGACGGTATATTTGGGTGCAAAGGTACACAATCTATTTGTGAATGACGAATGTTTTGCGCAAAAAAGTAAGGGGAAGGCCTGAAACGGCTATCTTTCAGGGACCCTGGCTGGGGAGTATCTCAATCCAGCAGTTCATCGGAGGGGTAGCCGCCCATCTCGCGGAGAGCGTTCTTCAGCATGGTGTATTGCTGATAGAGGTGGTTGACAGGCTGCTCCCCTACCCGGTAGTCGTGCATCGGGCTCTTCAGGAAGAAGCTCAGGAAGCGCTGGATGCCATAACGCCCTGCACGGGCTGCAAGATCGATAAGCAGACAGAGGTCAAGGCACACGGGTGCTGCCAGGATTGAGTCACGACAAAGGAAATTGATCTTGATCTGCATGGGATAACCCATCCAGCCAAAGATGTCGATATTGTCCCACGACTCCTTATTGTCATTGCGAGGCGGATAGTAGTTGATGCGCACCTTGTGGTAGTAGTCGCCATACAGCTCCGGCTGCGAGTCGGCATCTAGGATTGTCTCCAAAGTGGAGAGCTTTGAGACCTCCTTGGTATGGAAGTTCTCCGGCTCATCGAGCACCAAACCGTCACGATTGCCAAGGATGTTGGTGGAGAACCAGCCGCTGAGTCCGAGACAGCGGGTGCTTATGATGGGGGCGAAACCAGACTTGACGAGCGTCTGTCCTGTCTTAAAATCCTTGCCTGCTATCGGCGTCTGCATGCGTTCCGCCAGCTCCCACATGGCTGGGATATCCACCGTAGTGTTTGGCGCACCCATGATGAAAGGCACGCCTTCGGAAAGGGCGGCATAGGCATAACACATGGATGGTGCCACATGACTGCGATCGTCGGCCAGCATCGCTGCTTCAAGATCAGTTAGATGATAGTGTACCGACTCATCTACCGGCACATAGATCTCCGTAGAGGCAGCCCAGAGCACCACCAGACGCGCACAGTCGTGTTCAGTCTTGAAGCGGCGGATGTCGGCACGCAAGGCAGAAACCATCTCCCAGCGCGTGGGTTGTCGGCACGAACCATTCTCCTCCACCTGCATCACATGCTCACCCGACAGCCGCTTGGCATAGTTCGGATCGAAGGCCGCACGCATCGGTATGATTTGTTCCAGTTCGTCGTGCACAGGCTCGATATCCTGCTCCTTCAGTACCTCGGCATACCTCGCTGCCTGATAGGCATTCTGGGGATAGACATCCCAACAGCCGAACACGAGATCGGAGAGTCGCGCCAACGGCACGATGGCCCCGTAATTCAGATACTGGCACTCCCCGCCCTTGCCAACGCGAATTTTATCGTATTGTGTCATGGAGCCTATGGGCTTTGCCAACCCTTTACGAGCCATCAGCACACCCGTCATCAGTGTGGTGGCAACAGCACCGCAGCCTACCACCAAGATACCTAACCGACCTTCTGCCGGACTTACTTTCGATTGATTCATATCTCTTTGTTACTTTGTTTATTAAACCATACAGCCCGACAACCTAACTCGCGAGCCGGCAGAATATCATTCTCCAGACTGTCGCCCACCACGACAATCTCTTCAGGAGGCATCCCAAGGGCCTCTATCCCTAACTGAAAGATGCGGGGATCGGGCTTTCGGATACCAACGACCGCGGACTCTATGACCTGCAGGAAACAGCCGTCGAAACCGAACTCATGCAGAACCGTTGTCAAATTGCCATAGAAGTTGCTCACCAGCACTTTGGGGCCATCTGTCAACTGCTGCAGAACGGCGATACTATGTGCCGTGGCTTGCTGAACCATCGCATACAGCTCATCAACCATCGCTGCGTGATACTTCTCTGTCGCAGATGGTGCCAAGCCGTTCTGAATCAGATGCTCCAACTGCAGACGTATCTTCAGATCCAATGTCTGACGGAAAGTGAAGTCGGGTTGTATCAGCGGTTGGGCACCCAACTGGCGTTCCACGAAAACGTAAGCCTCGCGGAACTGCTGTTCGGTGACTGGCACCTGATGACGCACATAGGAATCCCAAATCACCTGACGCCAATGCACGCCTGCAGTATCCAGCGTGCCTCCGTAATCGAAGATATAGCCTTTATGAGGTGTCAGAGCGCGACAAAGCGCTTCATGCTTGCGATGCATATAGACATACATCGCCTGGAAGAGTGTGATCTCCATCAGCGGATAGACCCACGGACAATCCAACAAGCAGGTGACATAAAGGGTGATGGCACGCGCATTGAAGGTCAGCAGATTAGTGTATTTCATCAGCGGTCGGCTCCCCTGCAGGAACTGTTCGCAAATCTGCTTAGGCGGCTGCTGGTGCCATCGGGCAAAGAAGCGTTGGAATTCAGGCGTGCGCCGCTCCTGGCTTCTGCAATAGTTGGCATAATTGAAGTAGAACACTCGCGCAAAGAGATGACCCTTTGGGAGTTGTTCATAGATAGCACGCTGCTGCCGGTAGTTGTCGAGTTCGCTACCCGTCTTACCCAACAGGAAATAGAGATGTATCTGACGATAATAGTCGGCTAATGAACTCTGAGAGGCATGAAAACGGAATCCTGCCAAAGCAGCCAACAGGAAGATGGAAATGCCCCAGGGCATCTCCGTACCTGGTATCGGCTGATGCCACAGTCTGACAACGATACCAATGTAGATAGCGGCAAACCAGACATCACCAGAGAAGCCGTCGAGCACACGTCCCACCAGCGTTTTCTTACCCGTCAGGCGCGCCATCTGACCATCGGTAGAGTCGCAGAAGTTGGCCAGCATCAGCAAGAGAACACCCCAGAGGTTATGCCACACATCAGAGAAATGGAACATCCAGCCAGCGCCTATTCCCAAAAAGATCGAGAGGATGGTGATGACATTGGGATGGATGCCAAGACTATTCCACAGCAGCGCAAAGACCAGACCTATAGGACGGGTGAAATGGACATCCAGCCACTCCTCCGTATCCTCTGACTTAAACGACAACTGCAACAACTCCTTGAATGTAGCCACCTTGTTATTTGACAATTTTACTATTTGACAATTTTATTAATGATGCGATGGCCTCAGCTGCTTCCTCACGACAGCGCGAAAAACTGGGCCAGTCGTTGAAGTCAATGAAACAGAAACTGCCATCGCTTCGCACAATACAATCACCGCCATAGACCTCCAATCCCACCGCAGATGCCAGCTGCTCAGCCTTTTTTCGTAGTTCACTGACATCAAAGGGATAATGATGAGCCTCGCCATTCAGACGCTCTTGTCCAAACTTCGTCAAGCCATCATCGGTGGGATAGAAATGGCGGAAGAAACCGGCAGAAAGGACACCATAGAACTTTACCAGGTCGCCCTGTATATGAGGACTTACCAGATAGTCATGAATGTCACGAGCCTGCATCCCAGCCTTTGCTTCAGCAAGTGTCTCTGCATCAGGCGCATAGACCACATCCTCTGCTGTCTGTGCGGCAGCATCCCCCCGCTTCAGCCAATAGCCATGAAGTGGTTCGCCAGAAGGAACAGGCAGATGAAGGGAGACCATCAGCTCATGCAACTTGCGGCGTGAAGACTGTTCGACACTCGACGGGGTATTGACAACCTTGATGCCTGACGATTGTAACAGACGGAGCGTTTCGGGGAGACGCGCCATCGAGAAGATGAAATCTGGCGTTTCGACAGAAAGACTGGATACAGAGGCACACTCGTCGATCTGTGTGACAACATGCCCTCGCTGAGACAACCTTGCTGCCACAGCAGCGAGGATCGCCCTATCGTTCTCAACGGAATGAGGAGAGAACTGTTCTGCCCGTCGTATCATCAGGATCTTCATACACGCAAGAATTGTTCTGCCTTCAGGATATCAGACACGTGGTCGATGTCTAGCACCTTTATGAAAGGCCAGGCCTGCAGTCTAAGGCCATCAGCTATCAGTGCCCGTTGGAAATTACGCATACGCTGTTCGCCTCGTTCGACACAGCGGTTTAAAGTATCAAAGCATCGAGGCGTCAGTCCATAGATGCCTGCACTGACGAAATGCGGCTGCTCAGAGGAGTCAGTAAAAGATGTGATATGAAGGGTAGCATCAGTATTGACATAAAGGGGGCGCTCGTCGTCAATATAATCAGTCACACCCATCAGTCCGTCAACTGTCATCTGGCGGAAGGCTCGAACATACGCCGCAAACTCTTGTTCCTGGAAGATTGTGTCAACAGTTGTCAGGATGAAAGGCGCATCCTCAAGCCAATGACGGAGTTCCCAGAGACTATGCATGGAACTGGGCGTGGATTTGACCATTACACGAAGCGGTATCCCAGCCATTTTGCGGGCTGTCTCCAGATAAGCGGCAACTGCCGTCATCTGTGCATTACAGATAACGGCAATCTCTGTGGCATCGTTAGTCATAAAGACACGCAAGAGCCGATCTATCAAAGCCTCACCACCCACCTGTATGAGAGGTTTCGGTTCTGTCTCACCTTCTTGTATCAAGCGTGAGCCTTCCCCTGCGGCCAAGATTGCATATTTCATTCCATCATAGTCATTACTGCATTTTCAACTTATCAACATCAATGTCACCAGAACCGCTCTTATGCTGTGAGAAGCGCGATACGACACCACTTAACGTGATATCGCCAGAGCCTCGCAGTTCACAGTCAACAGCCTGACACCCCTCTTGGAAATCCACCTTGATATCACCAGAGCCTTTCAGTCCCATACGAGTAGTGAGTACCCGCCGTTGATCTATTACAATATCACCAGAG
Organism: uncultured Prevotella sp.; assembly: GCA_946405145.1. Taxonomy (GTDB): domain Bacteria; phylum Bacteroidota; class Bacteroidia; order Bacteroidales; family Bacteroidaceae; genus Prevotella. Next base: position 8,538 of record CAMJGE010000042.1, on the reverse strand, counting down.
CCTATCAGACTGACATCTGAGGTCTTCGCTTCCAAGCGGTTGATGTCGATATTTCCTGAGCCGACCAGCTCTACACGGCACTCATCACATATCAGGTCCCTAAACGCTATATCACCAGAACCACGAAGTGTGATCTCCATCTGATCAGTATCAATGCGCTGCTCTGCATTGAAGTCACCCGACCCATTCAGGCGGACACTGGTCAGATCGGGAGATGTGACATAAATCACTGCCTGATCCTCATCATGAATCACGATGTTGACGACACCCACTTTTCCACGATTACGGATAGAGAGTGTGCCATTATTGACATCAGTCAGAATGTTCTCCTGCCCTTCTTTTGAGCACTTCACCCTCACAGAAAAGGAGTCAGCCTGGGCATAACACACATTGGGAGAGCCGTTGATCTCAATCTTCTCAAAGCCCTTCAAGTTGCGAGACTCTGTGATAACAGGACCGCCTCCTATCTTCAACTCATTCAGCTGATGCATACACGAGGTGGACATAACAGCTACTGACATCAGCAGCAGCCCCTTCAGAAACAAATGTTTTCTTTTCATCTTTCTATCATTTTTGGTTTTACTTCCTGTACATTTGACGGAAGTATTGCCATAAAAGTTGCAAGAACAGATATGATAGTAATGTGTACACATGATTAACCCAGCGGAAGCTCTATCCAGAACGTAGAGCCTTCGCCTACTTGTGACTCTACACCTATGGTGCCATTCAGGCTAAGCACATGAGACTTTGCCACAGAAAGGCCAAGACCTGTACCTGGAATATACTCATCCAGCTTCACAAAACGTTCAAAGATGCGCTCCTGATCCTCAGCAGGAATACCCTTACCAGTATCTTTCACCCAGATGCGCACACGGTCACCAAGAGCATCATATCCCAAAGTGACACTACCCGCCTCAGTGAACTTCAGAGCATTCTGCGTCAGATTATCAAGGATTTCCATCAGTTTTTCCCTGTCGGTCTGTATCAGAAGCTGCTCTAATGGACATTCGGTGGTGAGTTCAAGCATGGTGGTAGGTTTATAAGTATCAACCATCTGCAGGAGCAACTGATTGACATCGACTTTCGCCATCATCAAGCTCTTAGCACCAGCCTCAATCTTAGACATACTGACAAGACCATCGATGATACGCAACAATTTATTGTTGTTGGCCTGGATTTCACGAATCAGCTGATTACGGTCTTCCTCACTCTCCACAATTGGCAACAAGTCAGCAAAACCAACAATGGCATTCAACGGCGTACGAATCTCGTGCCCCATATTCGCCAGGAAGGCAGTCTTCAGGCGATCGCTCTCCTCGGCCTTGTTACGAGCTGCTACCAGAGATGCCTCCAACTCCTTGCGTTCGTCAATACGCTGTGAGGTTCCCACAATCTTCAGCGGCAGACCATTCTCATCGCGTTCTACAATCGTGGCATAGCTTTCCTCCCAATAAGAGGCACCAGCTGACAGATTGTTGACCTGATATTCCTCATGATAGAAATCCGTCCGTCCTTCCACGATATCGCCAAACGATTTGTTGACACGAGCTACATCAGACGGGCTAATAGCGGTAAGAGTCTGTGAGAGAGTCTCATTATCATCCGGCACATAGGTATTCACACCTTCACGGAAATCATTTTCATAAGTAAAAGACTGCGTACGGGCATCATAACGCCAAACAGCAATCTTCATCGCCTTGAGCACAAATTCATATTCGGTGTTGTTCTGTTTGATTTTATCCAATTGCTGAAGTTCTTCCTTCAATTGCTTACCCTTTTTGCGCTGAAAGAAAATAGTACCAACGAAAAATAAAGCAACACCCACAGCTATCATCCAGAAAACGAGGACGAAGACATTTGATTGACTATTTGCGAGAAGAAGATTCACCATAATTTATCAAATAGATGTGCGCAAAATTAATAAATAATTTGGAATAACACAAAAAAGCGCATCTTTTTTTGCGAAATATTTGTTTTTTCGACCGACTTCCATTAACTTTGCACACGCAATTCCGACAATTGCTCAATAAGCAACATTAAAATGGAACAGAATTTTGAATTGATCGCCAAGACGTTTATGGGACTGGAACCTGTACTGGCGAAGGAGCTGACCCAACTGGGGGCTAATGATGTAAAGATCGGTAGACGAATGGTATCGTTTACAGGTGATAAAGAAATGATGTATCGTGCAAACTTTCAGTTGCACACTGCCATCAGGATATTAAAACCCATCCGTCACTTCAAGGCAAAGAGTGCAGATGACGTTTATGAGGAAATCAAGAAAATAGAATGGTCACAATATATCGGACAAGACAAGACATTTGCCGTTGACTCTGTTGTCTTTTCTGAAGAATTCCGCCATTCAAAGTTTGTATCATACAAAGTAAAGGATGCTATTGTTGACCAGCTCCGTGAGGTAACAGGCAAGCGTCCGAACATCTCAGTAGCAAATCCCGACATTCGTCTGAACATGCATATTGCTGAAGACCAGTGCACACTGAGTCTGGACTCTAGTGGAGAGTCATTACATCGTCGCGGTTACAGACAGGAGAGTGTAGAAGCGCCGTTGAATGAGGTACTGGCTGCAGGTATGATTCTGATGTCAGGCTGGAAGGGTGACACCGACTTCATCGACCCCATGTGCGGATCTGGTACCCTGTTGATTGAAGCAGCTCTGATTGCCAAGAACATGGCTCCAGGCTTATTCCGCAAAGAATATGCGTTTGAGAAATGGCCCGATTTCGATGCAGAGCTCTTCGACAACATCTATAATGACGATAGTCAGGAACGAACGTTCAAGCATCATATTTATGGTTATGATGTTGACATCAAGGCTGTGAACACCGCCCTTCTGAATGTGAAAGCCGCTGGTCTTTCCAATGATATCACCATCAAGCAGCAAGACTTTAAGGATTTTACGCAACCTACTGAAAAGAGCATCATTATCACGAACCCACCTTATGGCGAGCGTATCTCTACACCTGACCTTCTTGGAACCTATAAGATGATCGGAGAGCGACTGAAGCATCAGTTCAAAGGCAATGATGCCTGGGTGCTGTCTTATCGCGAAGAATGCTTCGAGCAGATCGGTCTGAAGCCCAGCATCAAATATCCTCTTTATAACGGATCCCTGGAATGTGAGTTCCGTAAGTACCAGATGTTTGACGGCAAATTGAAGGATTTCCGTTCTGAAGGTGGTATTGTCAAGACGGAAGAAGAGAAACGTCAGATGTCTGAGAAACACCGTTTCAAGAAAAACCGCGAATTCAAGCAACGTCTGGAAGAGACGGAGCAGAACGAAGAAGCCGACATCCGTTCATTCACCTTCCACAAGCACGAGTTGAACAAGAATCGTGGTGGACACGAAAGTTTTGACCGTAGCGGCAAGGATCGCAAAGAGCGTAAGGAGTTCGGTCGAGATAAAGACAAGAAAGACTTTAAGCGTGGTGGAAAAAGAGACTTCGGAAAAAGAGACTTCGGGAAGAAAAAGAGATTCGACGATGATGAAGATTAAACTGATACTGGCCACAATAGCCATGTTAGTCTCCACAACAATGAGTGCACAGGACAAGCTTTTCACCCTTGAGGATCTGAACTTTGGCGGAACAAACTATGCCAATCTGCGTCCGCAAAACATGTGGCTCACATGGTGGGGAGAGAAGCTGGTTCAGACAGATGTGGAAGCTTGTTATATCATCGATACCAAAACTGGTAAAAAGAAAGAACTGTTTACACTCGACGATATCAACAAGTGGGCAGAGAGTGACGAGGAGACATATGTACGTCATTTAATGAACGCCACATTCCCCTACCCTGAGAAGCCCATTGTGGCCTTAGGCAACAGGAAGGCGTTTATCTTGCTGGACTTTAAGAGCAAACAGATTGTTTGGCAGGATAGTATATCAGGCCAAGAGGCTAACGACTGGAACGCTGTTTCGCGTGCAACAGCCTACGTGGAAGATCATCAGCTTTATGTCGTAGATGGCGATGGTAAGAAGCATCAGCTATCATCTGACGGAAGTCGTGAGATTGTTTACGGACAGAGTGTGCACCGCAATGAGTTCGGCATTAATAAAGGTACTTTCTGGAGTCCAGATGGACAGAAGCTGGTATTTTATCGGATGGATCAGAGTATGGTGACTGACTATCCGCAGGTAGATATCTTTCCACGTTCAGCCACTTATGAGCCTGACAAATATCCTATGGCTGGTATGACGAGTCATCAGGTGACAGTGGGAGTCTATGACCTGAGAACAGACAAGACCGTTTATCTTCAGGCTGGTGATCCTACCAATCGTTATTTCACAAACATTGCCTGGGCACTCGACGGCAAGACGGTTTATATGTTTGAACTGAATCGTAAGCAGAACGACTGCTGTCTGGTATCTTACGATGCTACGACAGGAGCCAAGATTGCCGAACTATATCGGGAAACTTCAGACAAATATGTGGAGCCATTGACTCCTATCCAGTTTCTGCCCTGGGACGAGACCAAGTTCATCATGCAGAGTCAGAAGGACGGCTATAACCACCTATACCTATTTGATAAGAATGGAAAGGAATTGAAGCAGATTACCAGCGGCAAATGGGTAGTGTTGGAGTTTGTAGGCTTTAATCAGGAAGCACAAAGCATTCTCTACTTAAGCAATGAAAAGGATCTGTTGCAAAGCAACCTATATAGTGTGAGTATAAAGACAGGCAAGCGTACACTACTGGGACAAGGCACTGGAGTCATTCAGAGTGCCCAGCTTTCAGCATCAGGCCAGCAAGCTTGTTTGAAGCTATCAACACCCACCGCCCCACGTTTCATTGACATTGTAAACACCAAGAAAGGACTTACCACAAGATTGCTGAACGCGCAAGACCCTTGGAAGGACTTTATACAGCCTATTTACACCAATGGTAGTATCAAAGCTGCCGACGGCACTACCGATTTATACTATCGGATGGTGAAGCCACATGACTTTGACCCCAGCAAGAAATACCCCACGGTGGTTTATGTATATGGCGGACCTCATGCCCACAATGTAGATGCATCATGGCATTGGGCCAGCCGTTCATGGGAGACCTATATGGCACAAAAGGGATACATTGTGTTCATCCTCGACAATCGGGGGTCTGAGAACAGAGGCAGAGACTTTGAACAAGCCACTTTCCATCAGTTAGGTCAGATAGAAATGCAGGATCAGATGATGGGCGTGGAGTTCTTAAAGAAGCAACCTTATGTGGATATGGATCGACTGGGTGTTCACGGTTGGAGCTTTGGTGGATTTATGACAATCTCACTGATGCTGAACTACCCTGATGTATTCAAAGTAGGTGTAGCAGGTGGTCCTGTCATCGACTGGAAATGGTACGAAGTGATGTATGGCGAACGCTACATGGGTACCCCTGAGGATAATCCTGAAGGCTATGCCAAGAGCAGCCTCATCAGCAGGGCAAAGAACCTGAGAGGCAAGTTGCAGATTATCACGGGCTATAACGACAACACGGTGGTGCCGCAGCACTGTCTCTCGTTCCTCGATGCCTGTGTTAAGGCAGGAACCCAGGCCGACTTCTTCGCTTATCCCGGCGAGGAACACAACATGCGAGGTCATGCTTCTGTGCATCTCCATGAGAGAATTACACAATATTTCGAAGATTACTTGAAATAATTGACAATTAAAATGAAAATATTACTGTTAGGAAGTGGCGGTCGTGAGCACGCCTTAGCTTGGAAAATTGCTCAAAGTGACAAATGCGAGAAGCTTTACATTGCCCCAGGTAATGCAGGTACAGGTAACTGTGGTGAGAATGTAGCGATGAAGGCCGACGATTTTGAGGCTATCAAGAACTTCGTAGTAGAGAAAGGCATCAATATGGTGGTGGTAGGACCAGAAGATCCTCTGGTAAAGGGTATCTACGATGAGTTGAAGAACGATGCCCGTACCAAGAACGTACCAGTGATTGGTCCCTCAAAGGCAGGAGCTGTGCTGGAAGGCTCAAAGGATTTTGCAAAGGCCTTTATGCAGCGCCACCATATCCCGACAGCCCGTTATCAGACCTTCGATGGTGAGCACCTGGAAGAAGGATTGAAGTTCCTTGAGACACTGGAGGCTCCCTATGTGCTGAAGGCCGATGGTCTTTGTGCCGGTAAGGGTGTACTCATCCTCCCTACCCTTGACGAGGCTAAGAAAGAGTTGAAAGAGATGCTGGGCGGCATGTTCGGCAATGCCTCATCGCAGGTGGTTATCGAGGAATTCCTAAGCGGCATCGAGTGTTCTGTCTTTGTTCTGACTGATGGCCAGCACTACAAGATTCTGCCAGAGGCTAAGGACTATAAGCGTATTGGTGAGCACGACACTGGTTTGAACACTGGCGGCATGGGCAGCGTGACTCCTGTACCTTTCGCCACCAAAGAGTGGATGCAGAAGGTGGAGGATCGCATCATTCGTCCTACAGTAGAAGGTTTGGCTGCAGAGAATATCGACTATAAAGGATTCATCTTCTTTGGTCTTATCAATGTGAAGGGTGAGCCGATGGTCATCGAGTACAACTGCCGTATGGGTGATCCAGAGACAGAGAGTGTGATGCTGCGCCTGAAGAGCGACATCGTAGATCTGTTTGAAGGTGTGGCTGAAGGTAATCTTGACAAACGGGAGATCGCTTTTGACGAGAGAGCTGCTGTTTGTGTGATGCTGGTATCTGGCGGTTATCCCCAAGAATATAAGAAAGGCTATCCCATCAAAGGCATCGAGAACGTGGAGGGGAGCATCGTTTTCCATAGTGGTACAGCCATAAAGGATGGTGAGGTTGTAACCGCTGGCGGCCGTGTCATTGCAGTATCTTCTTATGGTAAAGACAAAGCAGAGGCATTACAGAAGTCTTTCGAAGAAGCACAGAAAATACAGTTTACCGATAAGTATTTCCGTCGCGATATCGGTGCTGACTTATGAGTAAGCGCTTACAAAACAGGATTGCAGAGAGCCGCTATACATTGCCTATAGCGGCCTTCTATAGTATTCTCATCTGGCTTTGCGCTGGCCTGGTATCACATCAGTGGTGGATACAGTTTAGCTGCTTCGTTGTGTCTGCGTTTATGATGATGATGATTAATAAGGAGAATATGCTCATACGAACCTATAGCCGTTTGGTTTCGAGCTTTTACCTTATTATCACCTGTGCAGCAGTGTTTCTTTTCGAATCACGCTCATGCGCCATTATGCAGATGGGGACTGCTATCTCATTCTACATGCTCTGGCACTGCTATCAGGACAAGTGCTCTGTGGGATGGACCTTTTACACCTTCTTCTTTTTAAGTGCTGGCAGTATTATGGAGAGTGAGGTGCTTTATTACCTGCCCATTTTGTGGATCATGATGGCCAGGTTTATCAGTTCCCTCTCGTGGCCGACCTTCTTTGCCTCGCTCGTAGGTCTGTTTACACCCTATTGGCTTTGCATGCCTTATTTCATATTTCAGGGTAAAGACAGCATAGAGCTCTTAACAAGCCATTGGGAGCCACTTACCCATATGATGTCACTTCCTGATTATTCCGAGCTCCATATACATCAGTTGATATTACTGGCTCTCATTGTAATACTAATGACTATTGGCAGTTTACACTTCATAACCACCAGTTATAAAGACACTGTTCGCGTGCGTCAGATTTTCTTTAGTTTTATTACGACTGCAGTATTCTCAATAGTTCTATTGCTGATAAAGCCCCATTGCTACGATATAGTCATACATGTCCTTATTCTGGTTGTCAGTCCCATGATAGCTCATTTCTTTGCACTTACAAACAGCAGATTCACGAATATTCTTTTCATGATAACTCTGACGGCTATATTACTTGTTACAGGCTATAATTTATGGATTTCATCATAACATTTCTAACCCAATATGGCTATTGGGGAATGTTGTTAGCAGCCTTCCTGGCAGGTAGTTTCTTCCCTTTCTCCAGCGAGGCTGTCATGATAGCCCTGATGGCAACAGGGCTTGACCCTTGGCAGCTGATGGTTTACGGAACCACAGGAAACGTGTTAGGCAGTATCGTCAACTATGGTATTGGCAGAATGGGTAAGATGGAATGGATAGAGAAATATCTGCATGTGAAAAAGAAAGACCTTGATAAAGCTCACCGTTTCTTGGCTGGTCGAGGAGCATGGATGGGATTCTTTGCATTTGTACCTGTTTTAGGTAGTGCTATTACCATTGCTTTAGGCCTTATGCGTTCTAATATCATCATCACATTCATTGCTATCACAGTGGGCAAAATATTTCGCTATATCATACTCATATATGGTGCTGGACTGTTTTTGTAACGTTAATTAATGTAGAGCAACCATAAATTCTTAATTCTTCATTCTTAATTCTTAATTTTAAGTTGTACCTTTGCATCCGACATATGAATTTTAACGTTAGATAATATATTTCTTAGATGAAAAAATTCAAATTGGTGGACAATATTCTTGGATGGCTATCTTTTCTTATAGCTGCCATCGTCTATTGTTCTACGATTGAGCCGACAGCCAGTTTCTGGGACTGTCCGGAGTTTA
>CAMJGE010000041.1 GCA_946405145.1 uncultured Prevotella sp. | reverse complement strand
AATTTAGCGTGCAAATATAGACATTTTTTTAGACAGGAAAAAATTTATAGCCGATTTTCGTTCTTTTTTTATGGTTTATGAGTAAATTTTAGCTTGCAAAGGATAGGATAATGGTCACTTGCGTCCATTTCGTTGTCAACTTCGCAATTATAGGGCTCGAATTCCTCAGAGCACAAAATATGGTCGATACGGAAAAAGAATCCTTTCTGATTATATGACAAACCGAGCCCGCAACCTGTCTCTACAAAGCAGTCCTTGAGGCCTTTGGCAATGGTTCGACGCGCATACGAGATGGGATTGTCGTTGAAGTCACCACACACAATCATGGGATATTGCCGATGCGCCTCAATATAGGCGTGCACAGCATCAGCTTCCTTAGAGCGCTTGGCTGTGTATCTGCCCAGTTTCTCTATTAGGAAGATTGTCTCTGCCTTCGCTGTATCTCTCCTCATCTTTCCATTCAACAGCCGCTTATAGTTATCACGATCCTCCGTAGAGAGGTGAGTGCCTTCCAGGTGATTGTTGATGACAAGTACGGTATCACCCTCCACATCCAGATAATAGGCCACCGAGCCGTTGGCTGCTGATTCGTAGGGGATGCGCTCTTTCTTTAAAATAGGGAATCGGGTGTGGATGCCTACGCCGTTAAGTAAACCACTGTTGCTGAAAAGGGTGGTGTCATTATAGGGGAAGACCTTCCGATACCTCTGGAACACAAACCTGCGCCAGCTGTCAGCATCTTCCTGCAGGCACACGATGTCGGGTTGTTGTTGCTTCAGATAGTTATAGATGGTGTCGAACCCTTGTTCGTATTTGTAGTTACCACCATACTGGCACACGTTATAGGACACGATCTTGATGGTGCCTTCTGGCACTTCCTGAGTCTTATGGAGTGGAAGGTAGGTACAGATTGGTGAGAAAGCCAATGCATAGCCCAGAATAGGGATCCACACTTTCTTCCACTTGAAAGTAAGCCAGAAAAAGATAAAGAGAAGGTTGGCAAACAGGAAGAAAGGGAAAAGCATACCTAGATTCGAGAGCATCTGGTGCTCCGTCGGGCGTATGTGGTCTGCATATCCTGAAGCTAGCATCAACAATACAGTGGCAATATTTGCCCCTGCGATGAGGTTGATGGTGAAAGTCTTTATTTGTTTAATCATTGTTGGTTGCTGGCATCGAAGAGTTTCTTCTTCTCCTCCTTCGTTAAACTGTCGTATCCGCTCTTGCGAATCTTGTCGAGAATGGTGTCAATCTCTTCCTGATTCTGCTTTTTGCGGGCATTATAGTTCATATCGTCTTCCTTTGAGCCTCCTCGCTCTGCACGCATGTTCGGGTTGTTGTAGTGCCCCTTCTGATGATGGCGCTGGTCAAAGCTACGCTTCAGATTCTCAAAGAATTGCTGTCCTCTGCCTTTGTCGAAGTTAGAATCCGGATGACGCTGCCAGTAGCGTATCATCAGATAGCCGAATAACATACCGCCAAGGTGAGCTGTGTGGGCCACCCCGTCGCCGGAAGAGCCAAGTGCCGAGAAGAATTCGATGGCTACATAACCCAGCACAAACCACTTTGCCTTAATAGGGAAGGGGAAGGGAATAATAAACAGCCTTTCATTGGGGAAGGTCATACCAAATGCCAGGATGACGGCATAAACGGCACCCGAAGCGCCAATTGTAGTCCAAGCGTTTAAAGCTGAAGCATACTGTGCACCAAGGCTTATCACGGTTCCGAAGGTTGCATCCGGCACCTGTTCTACAATTGTCATGTAGAAAGAGCCAAGTTGTGCTATTTCCTGAAGCAGACCTGCTCCGATACCACACGAAATGTAATAAAAAAGGAATTTCTTCGGACCCCAGACATTTTCTATCACGCAACCAAACATCCATAGTCCAAACATGTTACTCAGGATGTGCATGAAACTGGCATGCAGAAACAGATAGGTTACCAGTTGGTACAGGTGGAAATTGCTGGCCATAAAGAAGTGCAGACCACCGATGTCAGCAAGGTCGATGCCACGCAGCTGGAAAACGAAGGTGGCAATAAATGCGATCAAATTTATGATCAGCAGATTTTTGGTAACTGTGGGTATGCGGAACATCATCGTTATTTCTCCTTGTTTGAATTACTTACTTAAAAAAGTCCATCTTTCTCATTTTGTGCGCAAAATTACTAAAAATATCTCGTTTTAGCGCCAAAAACACCTCAAATACTATTTATTTTTATTAAAAAAGTAATTTTTTCTCTTTTTTTGTTGTTTGTATCAAGACTTTCTATTATATTTGCCCAAGAATTCAGACTGAACCGTAGTTATTACTATCAATATTCATTAAAATTTAAAAGCATTATGAACAAAACAGAATTGGTAGAGAAGATCGCAGCAGGTGCTGGTCTCTCAAAGGCAGATGCCAAAAAGGCTCTTGACGCAACAGTAGCAGCTATTAAGGACGCTCTCGCAAAGGGTGATAAGGTGGCTCTCGTTGGTTTCGGTACATTCAGCGTAAACGAGCGCCCAGCTCGTGAGGGTATCAACCCCGCTACAAAACAGAAGATTAAGATCGCTGCTAAGAAGGTTGCTAAGTTCAAGGCTGGCGCTGAGCTCGCTGATGCTCTCTAAACCTTAATTTGTAAATAAAAAGTAAAGGGGCTCCAATCGGAACCCCTTTTCTTTTTTAGTTGGACGACTCGGATTCGAACCGGGAATGACAGAACCAAAACCTGTAGTGTTACCATTACACCATCGTCCAAACATAAATAATTGCGGCTGCAAAGGTAGTAAGAATTTGGCAATTTACCAAATTTTCACCCATTTATCTTACTTTACGATCAGCAAGTAGTAGTTCTTCTTACCTTTTTGAGCCAGAAGATACTTGCCGTCGATGAGATCCTCAGCCGTGACAGGACGATTCTGGTCAGTGATCTTCTCCTTGTTAAGAGACACACCGCCACCCTGTACCATTTTGCGCATCTCACCCTTTGAAGGGAAGACGGGTGCTACGGTGGTGAACAGCTCAATGGCAGGCTGACCTAACTGATCCTTTGAGATCTCGAACTGGGGTACACCGTCGAACACATCCAGGAAGGTCTGCTCATCGAGTTTCTCCAATCCCTCTTTCGTAGCTTTACCAAAGAGTAGGTTGGAAGCTTCGATGGCGGCATCAAGAGCCTCGCGTGAATGAACCATCACTGTTACTTCCTCAGCCAGACGCTTCTGCAGTACACGGCGACCCGGATCCTGCTTATGCTCCTCTACGAGTGCATCAATCACATCCTTTTCGAGTGAAGTGAATATCTTAATGTAGCGCTCAGCGTCGTCATCGCTCACATTCAGCCAGAACTGATAGAACTTATAAGGTGTGGTACGAGCAGGATCGAGCCAGATATTGCCACTTTCAGTCTTACCGAACTTCTTGCCGTCGCTCTTCGTGATCAGCGGACAAGTCAGTGCAAAGGTCTCTACCTCGTTGCCAAGGGTGCGGCGGATCAGCTCCGTTCCTGTGGTCATGTTGCCCCACTGATCGTTACCACCCAGCTGTAGCTTCACGCCATAGTGCTGATAGAGATACAGGAAATCGTAGCCCTGCAACAGCTGGTAGGTGAACTCTGTGAATGAGAGACCGTCGCGAGCCGTACCATTTAGGCGCTGCTGCACACTCTCCTTTGCCATCATATAGTTTACGGTGATATGCTTACCAACCTCACGTGCGAAGTCAAGGAAGGTGAAGTCCTTCATCCAGTCGTAGTTGTTTACCATCAGGGCTGCGTTGGCATCCTTCGACTCGAAGTCGAGGAACTTGGCCACCTGTTTCTTGATGCACTCCTGATTGTGGCGCAGTGTCTCGTCGTTGAGCAGGTTGCGCTCCTGGCTCTTACCAGATGGATCGCCGATCATACCTGTAGCACCACCCACCAGAATCACGGGGCGGTGTCCACAGCGCTGAAGGTGACGTAACATCATGATACCGCACAGGTGTCCGATATGCAGAGAGTCTGCTGTAGGGTCGGTACCCAGATAGGCTGTTACCATTTCTTTCTGGAGCAGCTCCTCTGTGCCTGGCATCATCTGTGCCAGCATGCCGCGCCATTTCAGTTCTTCTACAAAATTCTTCATATATCTTATTCTAAATTCTAGTATTTCTAGGCTTCCTAGGTTTTCTAGGGCACTGGGTCATAGCCGCTACCGCCCCAGGGGTTACATCTTAATATCCGCCAGATGGCAAGTCCGAGGCCTTTGATGGGACCGTGCTTCAGGATAGCCTGCTTGGCATATTCGCTGCATGTCGGCGTAAAGCGGCATGAGGGTCCTAAGAGCGGTGAGATGGCATATTGGTAGAAGCGGATGGGCAATACCAATAGCTTGGCGATAAAGTGTGATAGCCATCTCATAGCTGTTGAGCGATTTTTTGGAGTAGTCTGATTATCCGTCGTTCTACCTCTGATGAGACATAGTGTCTGTCCGAAAGCCAGATGAATGCTACCAACAGCTGTTTGTCTGTGGCGATACGCTCGTAGATCATCTCTTTATGATGCCTGAAAGCCTCGCGAACCTGGCGTTTTACCCGATTTCTGTCAACAGCGTGCTTGAATCGTTTCTTGGGAACACTGATAAGCACCTGGGCAGGCGTTCCTCCCTGTGGCTTGTCGATGGGCAGATATACTGCTTTGAGAGGGAATGCCGTCACCGCCTGACTGTCACCCTTCTCAAAGAGCGTTTCCATCAGCTTGTTGCTGACGATGCGCTCCTTTTTACTAAACGTAGGAGCCACCATCTTTACGTGCTGTTTAGCCTTGTTTCTCTATCAGGTAGTGCTGTAAGGCACTTGTCATCGAGGGATATTTCTCCGAAGGTGCTTCAATGTCAAGACGCAGTCCTGCCTCCTTGGCAGCCTTGGCAGTAGTAGGACCGAAGGTGGCAATGGCAATCTCTCCCTGCTTGAAGTTGGGGAAGTTCTTGGTCAGCGACTCTATACCAGCGGGACTGAAGAAAATCAGCATGTCATAGTCGAAGTTCTTCACCTCTTCCTCAGAGAAGTCGTTGCTCACGGTCTTATACATCACACACTCCTTGTGAATCAGCTTCTTGGAATCGAGCAGATTAGCCAGACTGTCGTTATGCACGTCACTCATTGGCACCAGGTACTTCTCTGTCTTGTGCTTTACCATTGTGGGAACGAGGTCATCCACACGTCCAGTCTCTCCGAAGAATACCTTGCGCTTACGATACTGCACATATTTCTGGATATAAAGGGCAATAGTCTCTGTTACGCAGAAGTACTTCATGTCCTCTGGGATGTTCACCCTCAGCTCTTTTGCCATGTTGAAGAAGTGATCGATGGCATGACGTGAGGTGAAGACAATCGCGGTATAGTCGAGAATGCTCACCTTTTGTGCACGGAATTCCTTAGAGGTAATAGCCTCTACCTTAATAAAGGGTCGGAATACTAATTCAACACCAAATCTGTTCGCGATATCGAAATACGGCGACTTCTCACTGCTTGGCTTAGGCTGTGAAACCAGAATCTTCTTGATCATTGTGTCCTAAAAATTTATTTTCAAAATATCCACGATTACCGATAATCCACCCCATAGTGTGAATAAAGGTACCATTTCGAGGGCACAAAAGTACAAAATAATTTGCAGAAATAAATCATTTTGCTTAAAAAAGATGGTAAAACTCTTATAAAATGTTAGAATTTTAACCAAAATCACCACTGTGAGGCAATACCAGATGGCATTTTGCGCAGGAAGATGCATAAAAGCCAATAGTGCTAATGCTGGATAAAGCAACAAGCCCTCTATGGAGGACAGGTAGAGTAGTGATGTCAGGAATTTTTTATTTCTACTGCTGTCGAAGAACAGGTTATTCACCATGGTGTAGAGTCCAAAGCGCATCAGGAAGTAGCCCACAAACACAGCCAGGAAGATACCCAGTAGCACATATTCCGACGCTGTCACGTAAGTCGTGGCCAGGTATTCTGTTGCGTAGAGATAGTAGAGCAGCGCATATACGATACAGGCCAGGAAGGTCAGGACGATCTGCATATAGATCTCACTACTGGTCTCCGACAGCGTCAGTCTGTTCTGGGAAGGATGGATGAAGTTCTTGGCCTGACCCACGATGAAGTTCGACATTCGTGAAAAGGCAAATGCGATAAGCAGGAAGCCGATAATCAGCAGACTCGTCACCAAGTTGTCGTTGGCGTAGGAGTAGGGCACGGGGTCGCCTGACATACCGAAATAGTCCTGCGCACTGAGCTCCTCGTGGTAGAGGGTGTCATTAGAGAAGAAGTTCTCGCGGTAATATTGGGGCAGACTAACAGCTTTCAGATCCTTTGGGATGCCTTCGCCAGGCAGATGCAGCGTGTCGGGCTGCTCACTGTATCTGATCTCTCTGTGTCCCAACCAGGCCTGGATAGCAGAATCCTGTTGGGCGGGTGTAGCATCCTTAGGTAATAACCGCAGCACCTGATAGGGTGTCTGCGGTTTTGTTGGATGAACCTCCACGATAGCCTCGGGTATCGTGGCGTCAGTCATAGTCTGGATGCTGTCTCTTGCGATCATGCTCTTAAGCCAGTCCGAAAGCCTGTCGGATATCCTCTACACGATCCAGCTTCTCCCATGTAAAAAGTTCCACATCGACAACCTTTGTCTCATGGTAGTGGCTGGTGAATGTCTTCTGCTTGATTTCCGACTTGCGGCCCATGTGCCCGTAGGCAGCTGTCTCACTGTACATGGGTTGGCGCAGTTTCAGGGTGCGCTCGATAGCCTTCGGGCGCAGATCAAACAGCTGCTCGATCTTCTTGGCTATCTCGCTGTCACTCATGTTCACCTTATTGCGACCATAAGTATTCACATAGATATTCATGGGCTTGGCAACACCGATGGCATAGCTGATCTGTACCAGCATCTCGTCGGCTACACCAGCAGCCACCATGTTCTTGGCGATGTGGCGGGCTGCATATGCTGCCGAGCGATCCACCTTCGAGGAGTCTTTTCCCGAGAAGGCACCACCGCCGTGAGCACCCTTGCCACCGTAGGTATCTACGATGATCTTACGGCCTGTCAGACCTGTGTCGCCATGAGGACCGCCAATCACGAACTTACCTGTGGGGTTCACGTAGTATTTGATGTCGTCGCCGAAGAGGTCGAGCACCTTCTTGGAGTGTATCTGCTGTTTCACGCGGGGTATCAGGATGTTGATCACGTCATCCTTGATTTTTGCCAGCATTTTCTCGTCGTCGCTGTCGAACTCGTCGTGCTGGGTAGATACCACAATCGTGTCGATGCGCTCGGGAATGCCGTCATCGCTGTATTGGATAGTCACCTGACTCTTGGAGTCCGGACGCAGGTAGGTCATCACCTCACCCTCCTTACGGATGTCGGCAAGTGTGCGCATAATCAGGTGTGCCAGGTCGAGACTTACAGGCATATAGCTCTCCGTCTCGTTGGTGGCATAGCCGAACATCATGCCCTGATCGCCGGCACCCTGCTCGTCCTCATTGCCGTTATCCACACCGCGGTTGATATCGGCACTCTGTTCGTGGATGGCACTCAGGATACCGCATGAGTCACCATCGAACTGGTACTCTGCCTTGGTATAGCCAATACGCTTGATGGTATTGCGGGCGATAGTCTGCAGGTCGATATAAACGTCGCTGCGAACCTCACCCATAATTACTACCTGACCAGTGGTTACAAAGGTTTCACAAGCCACGCGGGCCTTCTCGTCGTATGCCAGAAACTGGTCGAGAATGGCGTCTGATATCTGGTCGGCCACCTTGTCGGGATGTCCTTCCGAAACTGATTCTGATGAAAATAAGTATGACATATCTTGTTAATTTGGGTGCAAAGTTACAAAAAAAGTAAGAAAGTAAAGAGGTAAAAAAGTAAAAAGACATCCAAAGCCCCCTTTTTTTACCTTTTTACTCTTTTACCCTTTTACTTTTTTATATTTCTCGGATGGTGCTCCAGTATCTCCCTCCGCAGTGTTGAGGTGTCGATATGCGTATAGATCTCCGTTGTGCCGATGCTCTCATGCCCTAACAGAGCCTGAATGAATCGCAGGTCGGCACCACCTTCCAGCAGCGCTGTGGCAAACGAGTGGCGCAAGGTGTGGGGTGAGATGGTCTTCTCGATGCCTGCTGCTGCGGCTTGCCGCTTGATCATAATCAGGATCATCACCCGTGTCAGGTGCTTGCCGTAGCGGTTCAGAAACACAAAGTCCTCCTCGCCGGGTTTGATCGTCATGTGGCAGCGATCGTCAAACCAGTATTTCAGTTCCTGGATGGCTTTCTTCGAGATAGGCACCAGCCGTTCCTTGGAGCCCTTGCCCATCACCCTGACATACTCCTCTTCGATATACAGGTTCGACAGTTTCAGGTTCACCAGCTCACTCACACGCAATCCACAGGAGAACAGCACCTCAATGATAGCACGGTTGCGATGCCCTTCCCATTTCGACAGGTCGATGCTGGCTTCCAGCTGATCCA
Organism: uncultured Prevotella sp.; assembly: GCA_946405145.1. Classification (GTDB taxonomy): domain Bacteria; phylum Bacteroidota; class Bacteroidia; order Bacteroidales; family Bacteroidaceae; genus Prevotella. The sequence goes on along the minus strand of CAMJGE010000041.1, from coordinate 5,013 downwards.
CCTCCTGAGTGGTCAGCACTTCGGGCAGATGCTCGCCGATCTGTGGTGACTCCAGCAGTTCCGTGGGGTCGTCGTCGCGATAGCCGTCGAGTTGCAGGAAACGGAAGAAAGCCCGCACGCCACTTAGTATCCTGCATTGTGAACGCGGGTGGATACCGATGTCGTGCAGTCCTGCCGAGAAAGCCTCCAGATCTTCCAATGTCACGTCTCTGGCGTCCTTCTCCTCATGCGCCAGATAGTCGAGCAACTTCCGCAGGTCGCGCTGATAGGCGTCCAGCGTGTTGGGCGACATATTGCGCTGCAGCTTCAGATAGCGTACATAACTTTTTACGATGTCCTTTTCCATATTTTCGGCAAAGGTACGAAATAATTCTTAATTCTTGGCTCGGCTTTGCCGCTTTTTCCCGAAAAAGAATTCATAATTCTCAATTTTTTCGTATCTTTGCACCCGTATTACGTAATTAATAAGGTGTATGAAGATTCAGATTATCAATGGTCCCAACCTTAATCTGCTGGGGCAGCGTGAGCCGGGAATATATGGCGATGAGTCGTTCGAGAGCTACCTGCCAGCGCTGAAGGCTCAGTTTCCTGATGTGGAGATAGCCTACTTCCAGAGCAATGTTGAGGGCGAGCTCATCAACCAGATGCAGCAGGTGGGCTTCTTCGAAGGCTGTGATGGTATCGTGCTCAATGCAGGTGCCTATACCCACACCAGTGTAGCCCTGCACGACTGCATCCGCTCCCTGAAGTGCCCCGTTGTCGAGGTTCATATCTCTAATGTTCATAAGCGCGAGGCGTTCCGTCACCAGTCATTCATCTCCGCTGCCTGTCTCGGCGTGATCTGTGGCTTTGGTCTCGACAGCTATCGCCTGGCCGTAGAAGCATTGATTGCCCATTGTCAGAAATAGAAGACTATATCCTGCGCCATACGGAGCCGGAGCCCGACTATCTCTACCGGCTCTGGCGCGCCACGAACATCCACACCATCCATGGCCGCATGGCAAGCGGACATCTGCAGGGTCGCCTGCTGAAGATGCTCGTCAGGATGATACGCCCTGCCAACATCCTCGAGGTCGGTACGTTCAGCGGCTATAGCGCCATCTCTATGGCAGAGGGGCTCGATGAGGGCGGACGACTCTACACCTTCGAGATCAACGATGAGATGGAAGACTTCACACGCCCCTGGATCGAAGGCTCACCTGTGGCAGACAAGATTGAGTTCATCATTGGCGATGCACTCGTTGAAGCCCCGAAACTCGGCATCCAGTTCGATATGGCGTTCATCGATGGAGACAAGCGCACCTATCGCGACTGCTACGAGATGGTGCTGTCGATCCTTCGTCCCGGTGGATTCATCCTCGCCGACAATACGCTTTGGGATGGGCATGTGGTGGATCACGCCTACGATCATGACCGCCAGACGCAGGGCATCGAGACATTCAACGACTATATCGCCGACGACGATAGGGTGGAACAGGTGATCCTACCCCTGCGCGACGGACTTACACTGATAAGGAAAAAGTAAAAAGGTAAAAAAGTAAAAAGGTAAAAAATGCAAGAGACAAGACAAAACAAGATTGCCCGACTGCTCCAGAAAGAGCTCTCACTGATATTCCAGCAGCAGACCCGTGCCACCCATGGTACGATGGTCAGCGTCACCCGTGTGAAGATATCCCCCGACTTGAGTATCTGCACGGCCTATCTCAGCATCTTCCCCAGTGAGAAGGGTGAGGAGATACTGGCCAATATCAATGCCAATGGCAAGTCTATAAGATATGAATTAGGTACGCGCGTGCGTAATCAACTGCGCATCATTCCCGAGCTGCGATTCTTTATTGACGACAGTCTTGACTATATCGAGCGCATTGATGAACTCCTGAAGAAGTAAGAAAGTGAATTTTCCGTTTTTCATAGCCCGTCGGTATCTCTTCTCGAAGAAATCCACCAACGCCATCAATGTGATCAGTGCCATCTCCGTTGTAGGTGTCGCTGTAGCCACTATGGCATTGGTTGTTACCCTCAGCGTCTTCAATGGCTTCCACGATCTCGTGGCAACCTTCTTCACCTCGTTCGACCCGCAGTTGAAAGTGGTGCCCATGAAGGGAAAGACCATCGCTGCCGACGATCCCGTGCTGACCCAGATACGCCAGCTGCCGCAGATCGAGGTGGCTACCGAGTGCGTCGAGGATCAGGCACTCGCCATCTATAACGGTCATCAGGCTACCGTCATGGTGAAAGGTGTCGATGACAACTTCAACCAGCTTACCCGCATCAATGAGATCCTGGTGGGCGATGGGGAGTTCAGTCTCCATGCGGCAGGCATGGACTATGGCATCCTGGGACTCCAGCTGGCAGAACAGCTTCATACCGGTTACAGCTACAGCCAGCCCCTGAAGATCTATGCCCCGCGGCGTGAAGGACAGTTCGACCTCACCAACCCAGAGGAGGCCTTCGAGGAGGATGAGCTCTTCTCTCCAGGTGTCCTTTTCAACGTCAAACAGAGCAAGTACGACAAGAACTATATCATCACCAGCATCGCCTTTGCCCGTCGCCTCTTCGGTCAGCAGGGCATGCTCTCCTCGCTGGAACTGCGCCTGAAGCCAGGCAGCAATTTCGATGCCGTGAAGTCGCAGATACAGGAGCTCTGTGGCGATCAGTTTGCGGTGCGCGACCGTTTTGAACAGCAGGACGACACCTTTAAGATCATGAAGATCGAGAAGTTCATCGCGTACATCTTCCTTACCTTCATCCTCATGGTGGCGTGTTTCAACATCATCGGCTCACTCTCCATGCTGATCATCGACAAGAAAGACGATGTCGTCACCCTGCGCAACCTGGGTGCCAGCGATCGGCAGATCATCCGTATCTTCCTCTTTGAGGGCAGGCTCATCTCCGCCATCGGTGCTATCATCGGCATTCTCTTGGGCCTGTTGCTCTGCTGGATCCAGCAGCAGTACGGCGTGGTAGGTCTCGGCTCCACCACAGGTAACTTCGTCATCGACTCCTATCCCGTCAGCGTCCACCCCGAGGACATCGTGCTGATCTTCATCACGGTGCTCATCGTCGGCTTCCTCGCTGTCTGGTACCCCGTTCGCTACTTCGCCCGCCGATTGCTTGCGTAACCTCCTTTTTTTTATGCTCCCAAGGCGGTCAGCACCGCCGTTGTGGGCGCAAAAGGGCCAGACCCTTTCGTGCCCCCCATTATTTTATTTTTTTTCAACTAATAGGGCGGATTGCTAGATTTAATTCCAGCACTTGTTAGATTTAAATGTAGCAAGTTCTAGATTTAATTCTAGTAAAATAGCATTTATTTGGATTATCCTAACGTGATGTTTTCTACCTCTACGGGCTCGTGGAGGAAGATCTGGGCTTGTTCCTTGAACTTCTCAGGATTTTCAGTGGTGAGGTATTTTGCCTCACCATTTTTTGTGCAGCGCTGCTCGATCTGCGGATGGCGCCTGAGGTAGTCTTTGAGACTCTCAGCCACGTATTCACCCTGGGGGACTACCCGTACGCCTGCGGGCAGGTATTTCAGGATCTTTGGCATGAGCAGCGGGTAATGGGTGCAGCCGAGGATGATAGTGTCGATCAGAGGGTCGAGGCGCATGATCTGATCGATGCGCTTCTTGACGAAATAGTCGGCACCCGGGGAGTCAGCCTCATTGTATTCGACCAGGGGCACCCAGAAAGGACAGGCGACGCCGCTGACCTGCATGTCGGGGTGGAGCTTCTGGATCTCTAGGTTATAACTCTCACTCTTGATGGTGCCCTCGGTGGCGAGAACGCCCACGTGACGGCTTTTCGATAGGCTGCCGATGACTTCTGCCGTGGGGCGGATAACGCCCAGCACACGGCGCTCTGGATCGATCTGGGGCAGATCTACCTGCTGGATGGTGCGCAGGGCTTTGGCGGAGGCGGTGTTGCAGCCGAGGATGATGAGATGGCAGCCCATCTCGAAGAGGCGGACGACGGCCTGGCGCGTAAACTCATAGACCACGTCGAATGAACGTGGTCCATAGGGTGCACGGGCATTGTCGCCCAAATAAAGATAATCGTATTCGGGAAGCAGCTGGCGGATGCCGTGTAGGATGGTGAGACCGCCGTAGCCGCTGTCGAAGATGCCAATAGGGCCGGGCTTACTTGAGAGCATCCTGGACCTGTTGGTTGAGGTCTTGCCCCATAGCGGGGTTGATGAATGGCAATGCCTTCGTGTCGGTATCTACGATGAAGGCATAGCCGCGCTGGCGGCCTATGGTGCCTAAAACCTCGATGAGGCGGATTTTCAGAGGAGCCATCAGGTCTTGTTCAGCCTTCTCCAGCTCCATACGGCTGTGCTCCTTGAACTCGAGGTTCTTGTCGAGGAGCTCCTGTAACTCTGTCTGGCGCTTCTGGAGAATGGTCTTGGGGAACTCACGCTGACCTTCGAGAAACTCTTCGTACTTGCGGTTGAACTCATCTTCCACACGCAGTGTCTCATCTTGATACTGCTGACGGAGGTCAGAGAGCTTCTGCTGTACGATGGTGTAGTCGGGCATTGACTTCAAGGCAGCCTCATAGCTGAGGTATCCGAAGCGGAATGTGGCATTCTCCTGAGCCTGGAGACTCAGGAAAATGCACATTGATGTGAGTATGATGGCGAGTCGCTTCATATTACTTCAAACCAAGCTTAGTCTTAACCTGTGCAGTCACATCGGTAGAGAGAGTGGTGCTGATATAAGGGATACCGGCATTAATCTCGTTGATGAGTACAAAACCGCCAGCCTGACCAACTGCCTTGATGGCGTCGAGTACCTTAGTGGTGATAGCCTGCATCTTTTCGGCAGAAGCCTTCTGAAGAGCCTGGTTGTTGTCCTGGTAGCTCTGCTGGATCTTCTGGTACATCTCCTGCAGTTCCTGCTGACGGCGCTGCTTGATATTGTCGGGCAGTGAAGCCTGCTCCTTGTCGAAAGCCTCGCTCTTCTTCTGGAGCTCGTCCTGCATGCTCTTCAGGTCTGCCTCATACTGGCTCTGGAG
>CAMJGE010000040.1 GCA_946405145.1 uncultured Prevotella sp. | reverse complement strand
TCACGGGCATGAACGGCATCACCGGTCATGGCATAGGCACCAGCCAGGAAACCATTAGCCTGGGCCCGGCTGAAGTCGATATAGCGATCGCGGTCGGCAGGCTTGTCGCTCCACGACAAGCGGTAGCTGTCTTCGGCATAGTCGGCAGCATGCTGCTCGTAATGATCAAGTCGGTCGAGGATACGTTGAGCTAAAGGGACGACCTCAGCATAGCGGCCCCGATCATTCAGTACAGTAATCTTACGCTTCACGGCAATGATGAAGGCATCCATGCGGTCGATACTGCCGGGTGCATCCAACTGACGGATCGCCTCGTCGATTTTCGACATGCCTTCCTCTGGCTGTCCCAGGTGAGCCATCACCATACCGATCTCTGCCTCTGTGCGCCATTGTTCCGTCTCCTCTCCCTGCAGACGACAGACCTCGACCTTCTGCGTCGCCCACTTCACATAGCCTTCAAAGTCGGTCTTGGTACGACTGGTGATCATCAGCAGATCGAGAATATTCTCCTGTTCATGGGGGACATTAATCACGGAATCATGCTTCAGCAGCTGCTTACAGATCAGGATGGCAGAATCCTGCCGCTGCTTGAGGAGCGACTTGCTATAGATCTTGGCACGGATAAATCGGGCACGGTATTCATTGATATTGCCAAGCAACAAGGCAGAGTCAAGCATCACGAGTGCACGATCCGGATGATAACCATAAGCCACCAATACAGAGTCTTCCTGATAAGGTGTATCACCCAAATTTGGAATATGTCTTGCTGAATTATTCCTGCCGCAACTGGCAAAAACCAGTATAAAAACAAGCAGCAAAACTTGAAGGACATTTCTCATATTATAATAATCTTAGTTTTTTAATCTTCCTCAGGGGAAATGTAAAACGAAGGAATATCACGACGGAGGGTCAGCACCCAGTCGTCGCCGTCAGAATGATATTTTGCACGGTCTATATGATCATCCATCAACCATATCATACGGTTATCGATAGGTTTACCACCATGACGGAGCGTCAAGGTAAAACGCTGCTTCGATGCCGCCACGCTGACCTCACAAGGACGACCTTGCAGTTCACCCAAGACTATTTCAAGCAGCTGCACTACAATGCGCAGCGGCTCTCTGTCGGATTGTTCGGCAACCACACGATTCACGAAAGCAATTGCTGTCTCGTTTTGATTTGGCAAATAGACTATTTCATTCATAACCGAATGCAAAATTACGCAAAATCATCTGTTCTACAAAAAAAATGATGCACGCATTTGGGCTTTATTCCAAATGCGTGCGATATTTCGTAGGAGTCATACCATAACGACGCTTGAACTGATTACGCAGATTAGGGGGTGTAAAACCTACCTCAAAGGCAATTTTGGCTATAGACAGTTCTGGATGACAAACTATCAACTCACGAGCCTCATCAACACGCATTTTATTAATATACTGAGGAAATGACAGTCCGCCTGCATGCTGGTTCAGGAGGTCATTCAGACGATGACGACTAATGCCAAAACGCTTCATCACGTCTTCACGCATCAGGTTCACATTGGCATAGAGCCGTTCATTTCTAATTACAGAATCAATTTTGTTAAAAAATTCCTTGCACATGAGATTTATAGTTTCATGGTGCAAAGATATGCAGAAAAGAGTACATCTGAAAGAAAAACCATACACTCATTTGGGCTCTATCCCAAATAAATGCATCAAAAACGTAAAAAAATGAGCGACATACCCGACTGACGGGAATGTCGCTCTATCTTGAGAATAAGATCGTACTATACCTTGATCTCTACCTCAACACCGCTGGGGAGCTCAAGCTTCATCAGGGCATCAACAGTCTTAGCTGTAGAGCTGTAGATGTCGATCAGACGCTTGTAGTCTGACAGCTGGAACTGCTCACGAGCCTTCTTGTTAACGAAGGTAGAACGGTTCACGGTGTAGATACGCTTGTGTGTGGGAAGGGGGATAGGACCGCTGATGATAGCACCTGTGGCCTTAACAGCCTTCACAATCTTCTCTGCTGACTTGTCCACGAGTTTGTGGTCGTAGCTCTTCAGCTTAATACGAATTTTCTGACTCATTGTCTTAAATAATTTAAAATGGTTATTTAAAATGGAGGCCGCTAAAGAGTCATTTGCTCAGCGGCACTCCGGATTTACTAGTTTACACCAGGTCGGCACGACCCTTCACCTCCTCAAGCACTGCCTTAGCGATTGAGCTAGACAGAGGAGCGTGGTGATCGTACTCCATTGAACTGGTGGCACGACCAGAAGTAATGGTACGCAGGGCGGTTACATAACCGAACATCTCTGATAGGGGAACCATTGCCTTAACGACACGGGCACCACTGCGAGCCTCATCCATACCTTCTACCTGGCCACGACGCTTGTTCAGGTCACCAATCACGTCACCCATGTTCTCCTCAGGAGTAACAACCTCGAGCTTCATGATAGGCTCCATCAGCACAGGCTTAGCCTGAGCGCAAACAGCCTTATAAGCCATCTGGGCTGCAATCTCGAATGAGAGCTGGTCAGAGTCAACGGGGTGGAATGAACCATCGACAACAACAACCTTCAGCGAATCCATGGGGTAGCCACCGAGGATACCATTCTTCATAGCAGCCTCAAAGCCCTTCTGGATAGAGGGGATAAACTCCTTGGGGATGTTACCGCCCTTCACCTCATTCACGAACTGCAGGCCACCATCCTTAGCGATATCCCAATCGTCATCAACAGGACCAACGTTCACGATGATGTCGGCGAACTTACCACGACCACCAGACTGCTTCTTGTAAACCTCACGATAGTTCATTACAGTCTTAGTGATAGCCTCCTTGTAGTTCACCTGAGGCTTACCCTGGTTACACTCAACCTTGAACTCGCGCTTCAGACGGTCGATGATGATATCGAGGTGGAGCTCACCCATACCTGAGATAATGGTTTGACCACTCTGCTCATCGGTACGAACGGTGAATGTAGGATCTTCCTCAGCTAACTTAGCTAGACCATTGTCGAGCTTAGCGACATCGGCCTGAGACTTAGGCTCTACTGCAATAGAGATCACAGTGTCGGGGAAGGTCATTGACTCCAATACGATAGGAGCATCCTCTGCACAGAGGGTATCACCAGTACGGATATCCTTGAAACCTACACCTGCACCGATATCACCAGCATCGATAGACTCCATAGGAATCTCCTTGTTGGAGTTCATCTGGAACAGACGGCTAATACGCTCCTTCTTGCCAGAACGTGGGTTATATACATAGCTACCAGCCTGTACCTTACCTGAATAAACGCGGAAGAACACCAGACGTCCCATATATGGATCGGTAGCGATCTTGAATGCGAGGGCTGAAGTAGGAGCATCATCAGAAGGCTGACGATCCTCTTCCTCTTCGGTATTGGGGTTGGTACCCTTGATCACCTCTACATCAACAGGTGCGGGCAGGAATGCACACACATAGTCAAGCAGAGGCTGTACACCCTTGTTCTTATATGAAGAACCGCAGAGCATTGGTGTGCAAGCCATTGAGATAGTTCCCTTACGGATAGCAGCGATAATCTCTTCCTCAGTGATTGAGTTAGGATCGTCGAAGTATTTCTCCATCAGGGCCTCGTCGTACTCAGCAGCAGCCTCAAGCAGTTTGTTACGCCACTCATCGCACTCATCCTGCAGGTCAGCGGGGATATCTTCTACATCATACTCTGCACCCATGGTCTCATCGTGCCACAGGATGGCCTTCATCTTAATGAGGTCAACCAGACCCTTGAAGTTCTCCTCAGCACCAATAGGCACCTGGATTACAACAGGGTTAGCGCCCAGAATGTCACGCATCTGCTGGACAGTCTCGAAGAAGTCAGCACCAGAGCGGTCCATCTTGTTCACATAACCGATACGGGGCACATTGTACTTATCAGCCTGACGCCATACGGTCTCAGACTGAGGCTGAACACCGTCGGCAGCTGAATATGTAGCAACTGCACCATCGAGTACACGCAGTGAACGCTCTACCTCAGCGGTAAAGTCCACGTGGCCCGGAGTATCAATCAGATTGATCTTAAAAGTCTTGTTGTTCCATGTCCAGTTACAGGTTGTTGCAGCAGAGGTAATAGTAATACCACGCTCCTGCTCCTGAGCCATCCAGTCCATCGTTGCAGCACCATCATGCACCTCACCAATCTTATGAGTCTTACCTGTATAGAACAGAATACGCTCAGAAGTGGTTGTCTTACCGGCATCGATGTGAGCCATAATACCGATGTTTCTTGTCAAATGTAAATCGCGATTTGCCATTGTCTTGATTATCCTTTAACGTCTTTACCTTAAAACCTATTCTTAGAATCTGAAGTGAGCAAATGCGCGGTTAGCCTCAGCCATACGGTGCATATCCTCCTTACGCTTGAAGGCACCACCCTGGTTGTTGAATGCATCCATAATCTCAGCTGCAAGCTTATCGGCCATAGATTTACCACTGCGCTTACGAGCAAACGCAATCATATTCTTCATTGAAACGCTCTCCTTACGGTCGGGGCGAATTTCTGTAGGAACCTGGAAGGTAGCACCACCGATACGGCGGCTCTTAACCTCCACCTGAGGAGTGATGTTGTCGAGGGCCTGCTTCCAAATCTCAAGGGCAGACTTCTCCTCGTTCTGCATCTTTGCTTTTACTGTCTCCAGTGCATTGTAGAAAATCTCATACGACTTGGTCTTCTTACCATCGTACATCAGATGGTTTACAAACTTTGAAACCTTCTGGTCATTGAATACGGGATCCGGCAGGATCACACGCTTCTTGGGTTTTGCTTTTCTCATTTTGTTTTGAATGATTAAATTCTGCTTGGGGGCTGTTCTTACTTGTTCTTCAACGCTCTCACACGAGCATTTACTCAACCTTTATAACACTCCAGCAAAACGATTTTTTACTTTTTTTCTCTCGTTGGCCTGACTGACCATCTCCGGTCATTTACTTCTTAGCCTTAGGACGTTTTGCACCGTACTTAGAACGACGCTGTGTGCGGTTTGCAACACCGGCGGTATCAAGTGTACCACGAACGATGTGATAACGTACACCAGGAAGGTCCTTTACACGACCACCGCGAACCAGCACGATTGAGTGCTCCTGCAGGTTGTGTCCCTCTCCGGGGATGTAAGAGTTGACCTCTTTCTGGTTTGTCAGACGAACACGGGCTACTTTACGCATAGCCGAATTAGGCTTCTTCGGGGTTGTTGTGTAGACACGTACACAGACACCACGACGCTGAGGACAGTTGTCCAGCGCGGGTGACTTTGACTTGTCAACAATCACCTTTCTGCCTTTTCTTACCAATTGTGAAATTGTAGGCATAATACTTTAATTTTTAATTTATTATATATGTTATTTTGTTTATATTCAGCACTTTACACAACAAGCCCAGTCTTCACAAGGGCGTTTCGGGCTGCAAAGGTACAACATTTTTCTGATTCCACCTAATATAAAAAGAAAAAAGTGCTATATGCTTTTTTGATTTAACAACATATAACACTTTTTATATTTATTAAAAAACCGAAGCACAGAAATGCTCCGGTTTTTTCTATGATAGAGAGTTGTTATTTACTTTTCATCAAGCACTGTCTCCTCAGCGAAGTCGAGCACATTCTTACGATTAGCCTGAATACGCTCATACTCCTCCTTTGATCCGACAACAATCTTCTCGAACTCACGCAGACCTGTACCGGCAGGAATCAGGTGACCGCAGATTACGTTCTCCTTCATTCCCTCCAGATAATCCACTTTACCACGGATGGCTGCCTCATTGAGCACCTTTGTAGTCTCCTGGAAAGATGCTGCAGACATGAATGACTTGGTCTGGAGAGCGGCACGTGTAATACCCTGCAGGATCTGAGTAGAAGTTGCGGGTACAGCATCACGCACCTGAACAAGACGAAGATCACGACGCTTCAGCATTGAATTCTCATCGCGAAGCTTACGGGCTGTTACAATCTGCCCCTTCTGAAGAGTCTCAGAATCACCAGCATCGATAACCACCTTCTTACCCCAGATACGGTCATTCTCCTCAGAGAAGTCAAGCTTGTCGACAATCTCCTGCTCAAGGAATGAGGTATCACCTGGTTCATTAATCTGAACCTTGCGCATCATCTGACGGACGATAATCTCAAAGTGCTTATCGTTGATCTTCACACCCTGCAGACGATAAACGTCCTGTACCTCATTTACAATATACTCCTGTACAGCTGTGGGGCCCTTGATGGCGAGGATATCACCTGGGGTGATGACACCATCAGACAGTGGAGTACCTGCACGCACGGCATCATGCTCCTGTACCAGAATCTGCTTAGACAGAGATACAAGGTAACGGCGCTGCTCACCAGTCTTTGAGGTAACAATGATCTCACGGTTACCGCGCTTCACCTTACCCATTGTAACCTCACCGTCGATTTCACTAACGACTGCAGGGTTAGACGGGTTACGAGCCTCAAAGAGCTCTGTGACACGAGGCAGACCACCAGTGATATCACCGCCCTTGGCTGCTGCACGAGGAATCTTAACCAGTGTCTCACCAGTCTTAACGGTCTGACCGTCCTCAACGATTACGTGACCACCCACAGGGAAGTTGTAGGTTCCGATCACTTCACCATCAGCACCAATGACATCACAAGTAGGCACCTTTGACCTATCCTTAGACTCTGTTACGATCTTTTCTGTCAGACCGGTTGTCTCATCAGTCTCAGCACGGAAAGTTATACCCTCGATGACGTCATTGAACTTCAGTGTACCGGCATATTCTGTCACAATAACAGCATTAAACGGATCCCACTGAGCGATCTTGTCGCCCTTGGCAACTTCGTCACCATTACGGAAATAGAGCGAAGAACCATAAGGCACATTCACTGTTGAAAGTACAATTTTCGTATTTGGATCAACAAATCGGAGTTCACCCAAACGGCTGACAACCATTTCGCAGTCACGGCCATCCTCATCAAAAGGAACGGTACGAACCTCTTCGAGTTCGATAAGTGCACGATCATACTTAGAAACGATACTTGCGTTAGCGGCAGCGTTACCAGCCACACCACCGGCGTGGAACGTACGAAGTGTCAGCTGGGTACCTGGCTCACCGATAGCCTGAGCTGCAATCACACCTACAGCCTCACCCTTCTGTACCATACGACGGGTAGCAAGGTTACGACCATAGCACTTCATGCAGACACCCTTCTTCGACTCACAAGTGAGCACCGAACGTATCTCGACTGTTTCGATATCAGCCTTCTCAATTGCATCGGCAATAGCCTCGGTAATCTCCTCACCAGCCTCAACAATGACATCACCAGTCTTAGGATTCACAACATCATGGACAGACACACGGCCCAGAATACGCTCAGCCAGACTTGAGATCACCTCGTCGCCACTCTTCAGAGCAGAGCACTGCAGACCGCGCAAGGTACCACAATCCTCCTCTGTGATGATGACATCGTGAGAAACGTCAACCAAACGACGAGTCAGGTAACCTGCGTCAGCTGTCTTCATGGCAGTATCAGCCAAACCCTTACGAGCACCGTGAGTAGAGATAAAATACTCAAGCACAGACATACCCTCCTTGAAGTTTGACAGAATCGGGTTCTCAATTGTACCACGACCTTCAGCACCTGCCTTCTGAGGCTTTGCCATCAGACCACGGATACCAGAAAGCTGCTTGATCTGATCCTTAGAACCACGGGCACCAGAATCCAGCATCATAAAGACAGCATTGAAGCCTTGGTCTGCCTCTGTCATCTGCTTCAGCAGGACATTACCAATATCATTATTAACGTGCGTCCAAGTATCGATAACCTGGTTGTAACGCTCGTTATCAGTGATGAATCCCATATTGTAGTTGTCAGTAATCTGACGCACCTCATCATTACCTTTCTTAATAAGATCAGCCTTCTCCTTCGGGATAATGATATCATCGAGGTTGAATGACAGACCTGCAAGATATGCCATACGATAACCGAGGTTCTTAATACCATCAAGGAACTCACATGCCTCTGCGAAACCTACATTCTCAATAACATCAGCAATAATGCCACGAAGACTCTTCTTAGAGATAATCTTATTAACGTAACCAACTTCCTTCGGGATGATGCCATTAACAATCACACGACCGACAGATGTCTCTACCATGTGACGCTCAGGCTTACCATCGACAATATCATCAACAATCACTTTCACCTGGGCATGAAGATCACACTTGCCCTCATTGTGTGCGATAATGGCCTCTTCTGGACCATAGAAAGTCAAGCCTTCACCTTTAGCACCCGGACGGATCTTGGTGATATAATAAAGACCAAGTACCATATCCTGTGAAGGTACAGTGATAGGTGCACCGTTAGCTGGGTTCAGAATGTTATGGCTCTGAAGCATCAGCAACTGAGCCTCAAGAATTGCTTCGTTAGACAGGGGAAGGTGAACAGCCATCTGGTCACCATCAAAGTCAGCATTAAATGCCGTACAAGCCAATGGGTGCAACTGGATTGCCTTACCCTCAATCAGCTTAGGCTGGAAGGCCTGGATACCGAGACGGTGCAGTGTTGGTGCACGGTTGAGCAGTACGGGATGACCCTTCATCACATTTTCCAGGATATCCCAGATTACAGGCTCACGACGATCTACAATCTTCTTAGCGCTCTTCACCGTCTTCACAATACCGCGCTCAATGAGCTTACGGATGATAAACGGCTTATAGAGCTCTGCTGCCATCAGTTTCGGCAGACCGCACTCACCCATCTTCAGCTCAGGACCTACAACGATCACCGAACGGGCTGAGTAGTCAACACGCTTACCGAGCAGGTTCTGACGGAAACGGCCCTGCTTACCTTTCAGGGAGTCGGACAGAGACTTCAGCGGACGGTTAGACTCACTCTTTACAGCACTTGACTTACGAGAGTTGTCGAACAATGAGTCAACAGCCTCCTGCAGCATACGCTTCTCATTACGGAGAATCACTTCAGGAGCCTTAATCTCCATCAGACGCTTCAGACGGTTATTACGGATAATAACACGACGATAAAGATCGTTCAGATCAGATGTTGCAAAACGACCACCATCCAGTGGAACCAATGGACGGAGCTCTGGCGGGGTGACGGGGATAATCTTCATAATCATCCACTCCGGACGGTTGATACCTTTCTCAACACTCTGGCGGAAGGACTCGACTACCTGCAGGCGCTTCAGAGCCTCGTTCTTACGCTGCATTGAAGAGTCGCTATTGGCGCGGTCGCGCAGTTCATAAGACAGAGAGTCGAGGTCTAGACGCACGAGCAGGTCGTAGATAGCCTCTGCACCCATCTTTGCAATGAACTTATTAGGATCGCTATCATCAAGATAGTCGTTCTCAGGAGAAATCTGATTGTCAACAATCTCAGCATACTCCTCCTCTGAGAGCAGATCATACACATTTGAGCCGATAGCATCGTTACCTTCAGCATCCTTCTTTCCAGCCATTGCACCTGGCTGAATCACGACATAGCGCTCATAATAGATGATAGCATCCAACTTTTTTGTGGGAAGTCCGAGCAGGTAACCAATCTTATTGGGAAGACTACGGAAATACCAAATATGAGCCACAGGGACAACCAACTCGATATGTCCGGCACGCTCACGACGAACTTTCTTCTCTGTCACCTCAACACCACAACGGTCACAAACGATACCCTTATAACGGATACGCTTGTACTTACCGCAGGCACACTCATAGTCCTTGGTAGGACCGAAGATGCGCTCGCAGAACAGACCGTCACGCTCCGGCTTATAGGTACGGTAGTTGATGGTTTCAGGTTTGGTAACCTCACCGAAGCTACTCTCGAGGATATCTTCGGGCGAAGCAAGTCCGATGGTAATTTTCGTAAAATTACTCTTTACTTTTGAATCTTTCTTGAAAGCCATATTTCAATTTTACCTTTTTACTTTTTTACCTTATATATTATTTAATCGAGCGTGATGCTCAGGCCAAGACCGCGCAACTCGTGCAGCAGCACATTGAGAGACTCAGGGATACCTGGTGTTGGCATAGGATCGCCCTTGACAATAGCCTCGTAAGCCTTTGAGCGACCAACAGTATCATCTGACTTGATAGTCAGGATCTCCTGCAGAACGTGGCTGGCACCAAATGCCTCAAGAGCCCAAACCTCCATCTCACCAAAACGCTGGCCACCAAACTGTGCCTTACCACCAAGTGGCTGCTGGGTAATCAAGCTGTACGGACCGATAGAACGGGCATGCATCTTATCCTCAACCATGTGGCCAAGCTTCAGGAAGTAGGTAATACCCACAGTAGCTGGCTGGTCGAAGCGTTCACCTGTCTCACCATCATAGAGATGTGTAGAGCAGAGGCGAGGCAGACCTGCCTTGTCAGTCCATTCTGCGAGGTCATCGAGCTTTGCACCGTCAAAAATCGGGGTTGCGAACTTCACACCAAGGCGCTTACCTGCAGCACCGAGGATAGCCTCAAAGATCTGACCAAGGTTCATTCGTGAAGGCACACCCAGTGGGTTCAGTACCAAGTCAACAGGACGACCATCCTCAAGGAACGGCATATCCTCCTGACGAACTACCTTTGACACGATACCCTTGTTACCGTGACGTCCGGCAAGCTTATCACCAACACCGATCTTACGTTTCTTAGCCACGTAAACCTTAGCCATCTGCAGAATACCGTTAGGAAGCTCGTCACCAATGGTAATGGCAAACTTACGACGCTTCATCTCAGCATCCAGCATCTTATATTTCTTCATGAAGTTGATAATCAATTTGGCTATCAACTCATTCTTATGCTCATCATTTGTCCAGTTATTGCTCTGGATGTCACCATACTCAAGGTTGCGCAGGGCTGTAGCGGTGAACTTACTACCCTTTGTAATGATCTCGGCACCAGTATAGTCCTTGACACCCTGAGAAGTCTTACCCTTAGTCAACTCCAGGAGCTTATCGATCAGAATATCACGCAGGTCATTGACTTTTGCCTCATACTCCTCGTCAATCTTAGCAAGCGTAATCTTATCCTGCTGCTTTGACTTACGATCCTTGATGGCACGACGGAACATCTTCTTGTCAATAATAACACCCGACAGTGACGGATTTGCCTTCAGAGAAGAATCCTTCACGTCACCAGCCTTATCACCGAAGATGGCACGAAGCAGTTTCTCCTCTGGTGAAGGATCACTCTCACCCTTTGGAGATATCTTACCAATCAGAATATCACCTGGTTCAACACGTGCACCTACACGGATAACACCATTCTCATCAAGATCTTTTGTTGCCTCCTCACTGACATTAGGAATATCTGCAGTAAACTCCTCGACACCACGTTTTGTCTCACGGACATCAAGTGTGTACTCATCAACATGAACAGATGTCAGGACATCCTCGCGGACGATGCGCTCATTCAGCACAATAGCATCCTCATAGTTGTAACCCTTCCAAGGCATATAGGCTACAAGCAAGTTACGGCCAAGAGCCAACTCACCATTCTCTGTAGCATAGCCCTCTGTCAGAATATCACCTTTCTTCACACGCTGACCTTTCTCACAGATAGGACGCAGGTCGATAGTCATATTCTGGTTGGTACGACGGAACTTGGCAATACGATACTCCTTCAATGCAGGTTCGAAGCTGACAAACTCCTCATCCTCTGTACGGTCGTAGAGGATACGGATAGTTGTAGCATCAACATACTCTACAACTCCTTCCCCCTCAGCAGTAACCATCGTACGAGAATCCTCACATACCTGCTTCTCAATACCTGTACCTACGATAGGAGCTTCATTGTGAAGCAGAGGAACAGCCTGACGCATCATGTTAGATCCCATCAACGCACGGTGAGCATCATCATGCTCCAAGAATGGGATCAACGATGCTGCAATAGAAGCAATCTGCTGGGGAGATACGTCCATCAGGTCAACATCCGTCGGTGGTACAACAGGGAAGTCAGCATCCTGACGACACTTAACCACCTCACGGATAAAGGTACCATCGTCGTTCAACGGTGCATTACCCTGACCGATAATATGCTCCGCCTCCTCCTCGGCTGTCAGATATACAATTTCATCGTTGCTAAGATTGGCAACACCATTCTCAACCTTACGATACGGTGTCTCAATAAAGCCCAGTTCATTAATCTTGGCATATACACAGAGTGAGGAAATCAGACCGATGTTCGGACCTTCTGGGCTCTCAATAGGACACAGACGGCCATAGTGTGTGTAGTGTACGTCACGAACCTCGAAGCCTGCACGCTCACGGCTCAGACCACCAGGACCCAGAGCTGACAAGCGACGCTTATGAGTTACCTCAGCCAACGGGTTCGTCTGATCCATAAACTGTGACAGCGGATTGGTACCAAAAAACGAGTTGATAACACTCGAGATTGTCTTTGCATTAATCAGATCTGTTGGTGTGAATACCTCATTGTCACGCACATTCATACGCTCACGGATAGTACGGCTCATACGTGCCAGACCGATAGAGAACTGATTAGAAAGTTGCTCACCAACAGTACGTACACGACGGTTTGACAAGTGGTCGATATCATCGACTGCTGCTTTTGAGTTCACCAGCTGAATCAGGTACTTGATAATCTCAATGATATCCTCCTTTGTCAGAACGCGGACATCCATATCGGTGTCAAGACCAAGTTTCTTATTAATACGGTAACGACCTACATCACCCAGATCGTAACGCTTGTCGGAGAAGAATAGGTTCTGGATAACCTCACGAGCACTTGCATCATCGGCAGGATCTGCGTTACGCAACTGACGATAGATATAAAGCACAGCCTCTTTCTCTGAGTTAGACGGGTCTTTGGCCAACGTATTGAAAATGATAGAGAAATCCTGAGCCAACGACTCGTTCTTGTGAACAAGAATCGTCTGGGCACCGCTCTCCAGAATTTCCATCATATTACTATCTGTGATCTCTGTCTCGCGTTCCATGATCACCTCATTACGCTCGATAGAAACAACCTCACCAGTATCCTCATCTACAAAATCCTCATTCCAGCTTTTCAGTACACGGGCAGCCAGCTTGCAACCTACAAACTTCTTGAGGTTAGTCTTATTGACCTTGACCTCCTCTGCCAGATCAAAGATCTGCAGGATTTCCTTATCGGTCTCAAAGCCAATAGCACGAAGCAGTGTTGTAACAGGCAATTTCTTCTTACGATCGATGTAAGCATACATCACGTTGTTGATGTCTGTTGCAAACTCGATCCATGAGCCTTTAAACGGAATGATACGTGCAGAATAGAGCAGTGTACCATTAGCGTGTACACTCTGTCCGAAGAATACACCAGGAGAACGGTGCAGTTGTGAAACGACAACGCGCTCGGCTCCATTGATAACGAAAGTACCATTAGCCGTCATGTAAGGAATAGGACCAAGGAATACATCCTGGATCACCGTTCCAAAGTCTTCATGATCCGGATCAGTACAATACAGTTTCAGCTTAGCCTTCAAGGGTACGCTATAAGTCAGACCACGCTCCAGACACTCGTCAATGGTGTAGCGAGGCGGGTCGATGTAGTAATCCAGAAACTCAAGAACGAAATTATTACGTGTATCGGTGATAGGGAAGTTCTCTGAGAACA
>CAMJGE010000039.1 GCA_946405145.1 uncultured Prevotella sp. | reverse complement strand
TCACGTGAGAGATTATCTGTTGGCATACATGTTATCGTAATACTTCTGATAATCGCCAGAGGTCACATTGTCGAGCCACTCCTGGTTATCGAGATACCAGCGGACGGTCTTCTCGATACCCTCCTCGAACTGCAGCGAGGGTTCCCATCCAAGTTCCTTCTGCAACTTGGTGGAGTCAATCGCATAGCGCAAATCATGACCGGCACGATCCGTCACGAAGGTAATCAGATCCATATCCTCGCCTTCCTTACGTCCTAGCAGACGGTCAACAGTCTTAATCACCACCTTGATGATGTCGATGTTCTTCCACTCATTGAAGCCTCCAATGTTATACGTATCGGCAATCTTTCCCTCATGGAAAATCACGTCGATAGCACGTGCATGATCCTCTACATACAACCAGTCGCGCACGTTCTCACCCTTACCATAGACGGGCAACGGCTTGCGATGACGGATATTGTTGATAAACAGTGGAATCAGCTTCTCAGGGAACTGATACGGACCGTAGTTGTTCGAGCAGTTGGTCACCACCACTGGCATGCCGTAAGTGTCGTGATAAGCACGCACAAAGTGGTCGGAACTTGCTTTAGCAGCGCTATAAGGTGAGTGAGGATTATACTTGGTAGTCTCCAGGAAGAACTTATCACCGTAGGCCAGATGATGCTCTGCACTTGAGGCAGTCGTGGTAAATGGCGGTTCGATACCCTCTGGGTGTGTCAGCTCCAATGCACCATACACCTCATCGGTACTTATATGATAGAATCTGCAAGGGATTCTTTCACCCCTTCCTTCAGGGGTTTCCCCGTTTGACGGGGACACCTTCACATATTTCTCAGGCAGAGACTCCCAGTAGAGCTTGGCAGCCTGCAGCAGAGAGAGCGTACCCATCACATTGGTCTGGGCAAAGGTGAAGGGATCCTTGATAGAGCGATCCACATGGCTCTCTGCAGCCAGATGGATGATACCATCCACCTTCTTTTCCTGCATCAGCTTGTAGAAGGCATCGAAGTCGCAGATATCCATCTTCACAAATTCGTAGTTGGGCTTGTTCTCGATATCCTTCAGGTTGGCCAGATTGCCAGCATAAGTCAGCTTGTCGAGGTTAATGATGTGATACTCTGGATACTTGTTCACAAACAGGCGCACCACATGACTTCCTATAAAGCCTGCGCCACCAGTAATAACGATTGTTCGCTTCATATTTTAATCTCCTAATGTTATAACTTCTAAATCTTTAAATTCCTTGCCGTCGATAGTAAGACGGATAAGCGTCCGCTCCTTGTGCCAACCCTGGATGCCCGCAGCACCAGGATTGATGTGTAGAAGGTTCAGCGTCTTGTCGTACTTCACCTTCAGGATATGTGAATGACCAGCCACAAAGAGCTGTGGCGGATTGGCATAGAGGGTACTCCTGACAGAGTAGTCATAGTTGCCTGGATAGCCCCCGATATGCTTGATGAGCACATCCACATCCTCAACCTTAAAGCGGTTCAACTCACGATACATCAGCCTCAGGTCACCTCCGTCGCAGTTACCATAGACAGCCCTGAACGTACGGAAGGCAGCGAGCCGTTCAGCCACCTCCACACTTCCTATGTCGCCTGCATGCCAGATCTCGTCACATGGTTCAAAGTAGTGCAGGTACTTATCGTCCCAATAGCTGTGTGTATCGCTTAATATGCCTATCTTCTTCATTTCTCTAGCTTCTTACGGATAAACTCGGCAATAAGCTTCTCAGTCTCTTCCAGCCCCAATATGCTGGCATCGATACAGAGATCATAGCTCTCTGCAGCACCCCATTTCTTACCAGTATAGTAGTTGTAATACTGTTGGCGCCTACTCTCCACCTGCTCAATCAGCTTACGGGCATGCTCGGCATCCAGCTCTTTTACCTTCGACACCAGCTTCACACGGAAGTCCATCGAGGCTGTGATGAACACGTTCACCACGTTTTCAAAGTCTCTCAGTATATAGTCGGCACAACGGCCTAAGAACACGCAGTTGCCCTCGGATGCCGCCTTGCGGATGGCATCGCTCTGAAACTGAAACAGGCTCTCCTGCGAGAAGTTTGAGTCGTACAGATTTCCTCCAACGAGATGTGGCATCTGCACATTGAGCAGTCCCTTCAGAAATCCTTTCTTCTCATCGTTCTGCTTAAAGATCTTCTCAGAGAATCCACTCTCCTTGGCAGCCAGATTCAACAGCTCCCGATCGTAGAACTTTGCATCGAAATCCTGTGCCAGCATGCGACCAATCTCCTGACCGCCAGCACCAACCTGTCTGCCTACATTAATAATAACATGCTTCATAACTTCTCACTTCTAAACTTCTTCATATACCACATCAGCATCGGTATCGTCATCGCAAACGAGCCGAAGTCGCTGGCAGGCATTGAGTACCACACACCATCCAGTCCCCAGAACATCGGGAACACATAAGCCATTGGCAGCAACAAGAACAGCTGGCGCGATAAGGACAGGAAGATCGACACCTTCACCTTACCGATACTCTGGAAGAAATGGGTGATCGTAGCCTGTGAACCTACCACGAAGAACACCAGCATGTCGAGTTTGATACCCCTTGCCGACATGTCCATCAGGGTGGGATCGGTCGTAAAGATACGGGCAATCTCCCTTGGGAAGAGCATCGAGAGTGCCCAACCTATCAGCAGGATCAGTGTCGCATAGCCGATGGCCAGAAACAGACAGCGCAACATGCGGTCATATTTCTCTGCACCGTAATTATAGCCCACAATGGGTTGCATACCCTGACACACGCCCATCACGAACATAAAGAACATCATCACCACCGAGTTGGCTATCGAATAAGCACCCACAGCCATATCACCGCCATAGCGCACAAACTGGTTGTTCATAATGATCACGATGACACAAGAGGTAACGTTCATCAGGAAAGGCGATATACCAATGGCAATGATACTCGTGACCAACCGCTGCTTCAGCTTATAGATGCCTCGTTTCAGGTGCAGGATCTCCCGTTTGTCAGAGAACAGCCACAACTGCCAGCACATCGCCAGCGTTTGCGAGGTGACCGTCGCTAAGGCAGCGCCTCGGATGCCCCATCGGAACCACCACACAAACATCACGACCAACACGATGTTCATCGCCACCGTAAACAGCACCGAGTACATCGCATGCTTGGGCTTTCCCGCCGCTCGCAGCACGGCATTCATGCCAAAATACATGTGAGTCATCACATTACCCAACAGGATGATCGTCATAAACTCCCGGGCGTAAGGCAATGTCACATCGCTGGCACCGAAGAAATACAGGATAGGATCGAGAAACAGCAGACTGATCACCATAAACGAGAAACCAATAATCAGGTTCAGCGTGACTGTGTTTCCCAGCAAGTTCTGAGCCGTTTGATAGTCTCTCTGTCCCAGCTTCACGCTGATACTGGCACTCGAGCCCACACCCACCGCTGCACCAAAGGCAGCACTCAGGTTCATGAGAGGAAACGTGATACCCAGACCTGCAATGGCCTCTGGGCCCACTATCTGTCCGATTAAAGCGCGATCGATGATATTGTAGAGACTCGAAGCCGACATGGCCACGATAGCAGGTAAGGCATACTGCCAAAGCAACTGTCCTACGGGCTTCGTACCAAGTTCAAGTGCGACTTGCTTATTATCCATCTTTACCTATTCTATTTTTACGGTGCAAAGGTACATATTTTCTGCGATATGACCAAACAATAACCCTAACATTCCAAGAATTTTCAAGAAAGGTTTGGTTCACATGATTATTTTTACTACCTTTGCACTATGAATTATAACAGATATTTATACGGACTCATCGCTTGTTTCGTGCTTTCATGGGTTATGGTGCCTGCCATAGCCGACACGAGCCAGAAGGCAAAGTATCCAGGTGGGAAATACTATATCTGGCGCTATACGCTGAAGGATAAGCAGGGATCGCCCTACTCCATCGCACATCCAGGTCGTTTCCTCTCTCACAAGAGCATAGAGCGCAGGAAGCGCCAAGGACTGGAACTGGATTCTACAGACCTGCCCGTAAGCAGCCGTTATCTCAGACAGATTGAGAAGACGTCGACAGAGACCATCCGTGAGATGAAGAAACGCTCTGCCGAGTGGACCATCATCGGCACCTCACGATGGAACAATACGGTATTGGTAAGAGCCAACGATACCACGATCCTGCAACGTATCGCTGCGCTCGACTGTATGCGTAAGGCTGAACATGTATGGACCTCACCTGACAGTATTCCCCGAATGATCCGCCAGAAGGCACACACCTCGTTCAACCCCTGGGACAGTCTCAAGGGAGAGTTCTACGGATGTGGCAAGGAACAGATAGAAATGCTCTATGGCCAACGCCTCCATAATATCGGAATGAAGGGCAAGGGTATGACGATTGCCATACTCGATGGTGGTTTCCAGAATGCGGATGCCATCCCTGCCTTGCAGCATATCAATATCGCTGGGTTCAAGGACTTTGTCTTCCCTAATAGTCTCTATTTCTTCCAAGAGACGGATCATGGCACGAAGGTGCTCTCTGCCTTGGGGTCCAATGAGCCACAGGTACTTGTTGGTTCAGCACCAGAGGCCCGTTACTGGCTCCTGCGCTGTGAAGACCAGCAGACAGAACAGCCTGTAGAAGAAGACTACTGGGCGATGGCAGCTGAGTTTGCCGACTCGCTTGGCGTAGATATCATCAGTTCAAGTCTGGGCTATAATGATTACGATGATTACCCCAATTATTACCACCAGCGCGACCTTGACGGGCATACAGCCCTTATCAGTCATACGGCTTCGATGCTGGCTCAGAAAGGTATCATCCTCGTCAACTCTGCAGGCAACTCAGGTATGGGTCCCTGGAAGAAAATCGTTTTTCCTGCCGATGCCGACCATATCCTGACCGTTGGGGCACTGAACATGGAAAAGAAGAATGCGCCATTCAGTGGCGTTGGCCCTACTCAAGACGGACGCGTAAAACCTGATGTGATGGCATTGGGGAGTCCGACAGCCCTGATCTCTGGCCGTGGTACGATCGTCAGGGATATGGGCACCTCGTTCTCTACGCCCGTTGTGGCAGGACTGGTGGCTTGTCTGTGGCAAGCCCTTCCCCGAATGTCGGCTTTGGAGATTATGGAATTGGTCCGCAAGACCAGCGACAGCTACCAGAAGCCCGACAACATCTATGGCTATGGTATGCCCAACTTCTGGCGAGCCTATATGATTGGAAAAGTGGAGAAAGGTGAGAAGTGAGAAGTCCATAACCCTATTAGAACTCAATCGTCTTTTACGCGAAACGATTGAATGTGAGATGCCCGATGAGTATTGGGTAGAGGCTGAGTTGTCGGATTGTCGTGAGAATAGAGGTCATTGCTATCTGGAACTGATCCAGAAAGATGAGCTTTCTGCGACACCTGTTGCCAAAGCCAGTGCCAAGTGCTGGGCATCGAAATGGTTAATGGTCAGACCTTATTTTGAGCGTATCACAGGACAACGCCTTGTGGCTGGCATGAAGGTGCTGCTGAAGGTGTATGCCCAGTTTCATGAGGCTTACGGCTTCTCTTGGATCGTAACGGATATCGACCCTACCTACACGTTGGGTGATATGGCTCGTAAGCGTCAGGAGATCATCAACCAACTGAAAGCTGAAGGGGTGTTCGACTTGCAGAAGGAGTTATCCTTGCCGCTGTTCTGTCAGCGCATTGCCGTCATCTCCAGTGAGACGGCTGCCGGCTATGGCGACTTCTGCCACCAGCTCGCCGACAATCCCTACAACTTTAAGTTTCAAATACAGCTCTTTCCTGCCACCATGCAAGGCGATGGTATCGAGAGAAGCATCATCGAAGCCCTCAACAGCATCAATGCGGCATGTGATGATTATGATGCGGTGGTGATCATTCGTGGCGGTGGTGCCACCAGTGATATGACAGGCTTCGACACCCTGGCATTGGCTGAGAATGTAGCCAACTTCCCCATACCCATCATTACGGGTATCGGACATGACCGTGATGAGAGCATCCTCGATATGGTGAGTCACACAAGGGTAAAGACCCCTACTGCCGCAGCCGCCTTTCTGATTGATCATCTGAAGACTGTCTTAGATCAACTCACAACACTCTCTGAGGCTATTCCCAAACTCTTTTCTGTCGTAAAAGCCCGTCAAGAGGCCCGACTGGATCATCTGTATCAGCGGATCCTGATGAGAGTTCAGCAACGAGCCGTAACCTCGCAGGCAGATATCCGTCATCTCGAACAGGGATTGCTTACGGCTCTTCAACGGAGACTGATCTCAGAGCATCATCGCCTGGAGATGCTGGAGGAGAAAGTGCGCGCACTCGATCCTACCCTCTTATTGAAGCGTGGCTACAGTATCACACTCTTCAACGGCAAGGCAGTACGCGACCCTCAGGCTCTGCACCCTGGCGATGAGATTGAGACACGACTGGAAAAAGGAACAATCTATTCAAAATTTAAAAATGTAAAAATGTAAAAAATAAAAATTGGAAATGAGTAAGGATATCAAATACGAAGCCGCTTATGCGGAATTGCAAGGGATTGTGCGAAAGATGGAGAACGATGAACTCGACATCGACCAGATGGCGGATCAGCTGAAACGTGCGCAGGAGTTAATCAAGCTCTGCAAGGACAAATTGACGAAAACGGATGATGAAATCAAGAAAATCCTCGCTCAGGATTGATTCATTCGTCCCAAAAACTGTCATTTCATCACTTTTATCCCCTTTTTTGTTGCATATTTACCATTTAATGTGTACTTTTGCAACCAGAATTGAAACTTTAACAGTATTGAAACGATATGAAGAATTTAGATTGGGGTAGCCTCTCATTTGGCTACATGAAGACCGACTACAATGTACGTTGCTACTATCGCGACGGGAAATGGGGCGAAATCGAGGTTTGCTCCGACGAGTATCTGAACCTGCACATGGCAGCTACCTGTCTGCACTATGGTCAGGAGGCATTCGAGGGTCTGAAGGCCTATCGCTGTCCTGACGGCAAGGTGCGCATCTTCCGTGTTGACGAGAATGCCAAGCGCCTGCAGTCAACCTGCCGTGGCATCATGATGCCTGAGGTAAGCACAGAGCTCTTTACAGAGATGGTTAAGAAGGTGGTTCGCCTCAACCAGGAGTGGATCCCCACTTACGAGAGTGGTGCCACACTCTATATCCGTCCGCTGCTCATCGGTACCAGCGCTCAGGTTGGTGTACACCCTGCCAAGGAGTATTGCTTCCTGATCTTCGTAACACCGGTAGGCCCGTACTTCAAGGGTGGCTTCCAGTCTAATCCTTATGTGATCGTTCGCGACTACGACCGTTCTGCACCTCTTGGTACTGGTAAGTACAAGGTGGGTGGTAACTACGCAGCTTCGCTCTTCGCCAACAACCTGGCACATGAGAAGGGTTACGCCTGCGAGTTCTATCTCGACGCTAAGGAAAAGAAGTATATCGACGAGTGTGGTGCTGCCAACTTCTTCGGTATCAAGAACAACACCTATGTGACACCGGAGTCAACCTCTATCCTGCCCTCTATCACCAACAAGAGTCTGATGCAGGTAGCTGAAGACTTAGGTATGAAGGTAGAGCGTCGTCCTATCCCTGAAGAGGAGCTCGAGACCTTCGAAGAGGCTGGTGCCTGCGGTACTGCAGCTGTGATCTCACCGATCTCTTATATCGACGACCTTGACACTGGCAAGCGCTATTCATTCGGCGACAAGCCCGGTCCGCAGTCTAAGAAACTCTTCGACACCCTCCGTGGCATCCAATATGGTGAGATTGAAGACAAGCACGGTTGGACAACAGTGGTGATTGAGTAAAGGTAAGAAAGTAAAAAGGTAAAAGGATATGGGAATTAACCAGTCTTATAAGGAACGTGCTCTTGCCTCTTTGGAGGGTAAGTGGGGCACTGCAGCTGTAGCTACGCTGATTATCGCGATTATCTCTGGCGGTATCAGCAGCGTCATTACTTTACCAATGGGCAACGATGCGCTTTTAGGCTTGGGCACCAATGGCATCTGGTCATTGCTCTGTCTGCCGCTCCAATGGGGATACACAGTCTATTTCCTTAACCTAATCCGCCAGGAGGATATCCGCTATGAGCGTCTCTTCGAGGGTTACAAGGAGTTCATCCGTATCTTCCTGATGGAGTTCCTCTCCTGTATCGCCATAGCCATTGGCTTCTGTCTGCTGATTATTCCCGGTATCATCCTCGCCACTGGTTTGTGTATGGCTCCTTTCATTATGAAGGACGACAAGGATATCAGTGCGATGGATGCCCTGATGAAGAGCTGGCAGCTGACCCAGGGGCACAAGATGAAGCTGTTCTGGCTTGGTCTCAGCTTTATCGGCTGGATCATCCTCAGCCTCTTCACCCTCGGTATTGGCTTCTTCCTTCTGGCACCTTACATGGAAACGACCTTATCACACTATTACGAGGATATCAAATAAGTATAGATGGGAAAAGGCAAGCTGGCGAAATTCGCCGACATGGAGACTTATGAGAACGTGTTCCAGTACCCCTATTCGGTAGTGGAACATGTTCCTTTTGATATGAAGGGCCACTGGCACGAGCAGTACTTCCACAATCAGAACCCCATCGTGCTCGAACTGGGCTGTGGTAAGGGCGAATATACGGTGGAGCTCGCCAAGCTCTACCCCGACGTGAACTTCATCGGAGTGGATATCAAAGGAGCCCGTATGTGGACGGGGGCTACCCAGGCCCTCAACGAAGGACTGAAGAACGTAGCGTTCCTCCGTACCAACATCGAAATCATTGAGCGTTTCTTCGCAGAAGATGAGGTACAGGAGATCTGGCTTACCTTCAGCGACCCGCAGATGAAGAACCCCCGTAAGCGTCTGACCTCTACCTACTTCATGGCGCGCTATCGGAAGTTTCTCGTCGATGGTGGCATCGTTCACCTGAAGACCGACTCCAACTTCCTCTTCACCTATACGACCTATATAGTGGAGAAGAACCAGTTGCCCGTCATCTTCAGGACAGAAGACCTCTATCACGATGAGCGTATCGATGAAGACACGAAGAAGATCCTCGCCATCCAGACTTATTATGAGTCGATGTGGATAGCCCGTGGACTGAACATCAAATATCTGAAATGGCAGCTGCCAAGAGTAAAAGAACTGGAGGAGCCTGATGTAGAGATCGAACTCGATGACTACCGCTCCTATCACCGCTCGAAGCGCAGCAGCCTTGACAAAGCAAAATAAAAATGGAGAAAGTATTATATCCCAAAATGATTATGGAAGCGCTGGCAACGGTGACGTATGCCGGCACGAAGAAAAACCTTGTTGAGAGTGAGATGGTGGCTGACACCCCGTCGGTGGCTGCGCCACAAAAAGATGGTGAACCCTGGAAGGTAAAGGTGGTACTGACCTTCCCACGCGATACCGATCCCTTCCTGAAATCTACCATCAAGGCCACTGAGGCAGCTATCAAATACCATTGTGGAGAAGATGTAGAAGTAACGATAGAGACTGAGTTCAAGACAGCCCCCCGTCCTGAGGTCGGACAGATGCTCCCAGGTGTTAAGAATATCATTGCCGTCAGCTCTGGTAAGGGTGGCGTCGGCAAGAGCACGGTCTCTGCCAACCTCGCCATCGCACTGGCACGTCTGGGCTACAAGGTAGGACTGCTTGATACGGATATCTTCGGTCCGTCGATGCCCAAGATGTTCAATGTGGAAGACGAACGTCCTTATGCTATCAAGAAAGACGGTCGCGACTTGATCGTTCCCATCGAACAGTATGGCGTGAAACTGCTCTCCATCGGCTTCTTCGTATCGCCTACCACTGCTACGCTCTGGCGTGGCGGTATGGCTACCAGTGCCCTGAAACAGCTCATTGCCGATGCCGACTGGGGGGAGCTCGACTACTTCATCCTCGACACACCTCCAGGTACCAGCGATATCCATCTGACGCTGCTCCAGACCCTGCCCATCACAGGAGCTGTCATCGTATCAACCCCGCAGCAGGTGGCACTGGCTGATGCCCGCAAAGGTATCGATATGTACAGGAATGAGAAGGTGAACGTACCTATCCTCGGCCTCATTGAGAATATGGCATGGTTTACGCCAGCCGAACTGCCTGAAAACAGATACTATATCTTCGGCAAGGAAGGCTGTAAGCAACTGGCAGAAGAGATGAATGTGCCCCTCTTGGCACAGATCCCACTCGTACAGAGCATCTGCGACAATGGCGATGCCGGTACACCAGCTGCCCTGAGCAGTGAGACAGCCACAGGCATTGCCTTTATCAACCTGGCACAGGCTGTTGTCACCGTTGTGAACCGTCGCAATAAAGAGCAGCCAGAGACAAAGATTGTGGGAATGAATAAATAGACTGCAAAGCGATGATAAGAAAAAAGGATCCGGACTAAGCCTCGGATCCTTTTTTCTTTGCTTTCAACTGCAGGCGCACCTCACGTT
Organism: uncultured Prevotella sp.; assembly: GCA_946405145.1. GTDB lineage: Bacteria > Bacteroidota > Bacteroidia > Bacteroidales > Bacteroidaceae > Prevotella. The sequence goes on along the minus strand of CAMJGE010000039.1, from coordinate 3,300 downwards.
TCTTCCGCAGCGCCTCCAGACGCTCCTTTATATGCTGTCTCGCCCGACTCATCTCTATGCCATAGACGATACATGCCATAGCGAAATAGAAACCAACCAGGAGCCACAGACAGATCAGTTCATGCTTCACATCCACTAGGGTGGCACCCATCGAGTTCAGTCTCACGAAAGCACGTATGCCAAAGGTACTTGGGAAGATCCAGGACACCACCTGCCAAAAGCTGGGGATCGATGACTGCGGCCAGGACACACCACTCATAAACAACAGCGGTACAGACATAAACACCATCAGCAGAATCACATTCTCACGATAGTGCACCAGACAGGATACCGTCTGGGCAAAGAGCACACACGACAGCAGATAAGGTATCAACAATGCCAGCAGACTCTGCCAGGTGGCAATATGGATGAAGTTAAACATCCTCGGAACGACGATAGCCAGATAAGTACACATCACGGCATAGATCATCAGATAGCACAACGACTTGCCGCTGAGAATCCGTCCCACACTGGAGTAACATCTGTCAACAGGTACGATATCACTGTACCGGCTACGCTCACGAGCCGTACCGGCTGCCATACCCACACCCAAGGCGAGTGTCTGCTGAATGATCAGGAACAGCACCGCTGGAAGCACCGACGAGCCATAACCACCCGACGGATTGAAGATAGACACCTCCTCCACGTGCAACGGACTGGTAGAGATCAGATCGTCACGCGCCGTATAGTTGCCCATCAGGTGTTTCTTGATCTCGACACCCATCTCCGTCGTCACCGCCAAGGCAGTCTGATAGACAGCCTTATAGGTCAGCATCAGCGCCATATCGCAATACACGCTGATAGTGCTCTGCTCCATCCGGTTCAGCTTGGTGGCAAAGTCCTCTGGAATGAAATAGATACCCTTCACCACCTGTCGTGACACGAGCGACTTCGCATCGTCGAGATCCACGGCATAGCATGCGATCTTCACATCTGACGAGGCATCACACATACGGATGAACTTACGCGACTCCTGTGAGTTTGACTGGTCAACCACCACCACAGGCACCTCATGCACCGTCTCGTTATTATAGATCCATGAATAGAGCAAGGGGTAGCCTAAAGGCACTACAATGCAGAACATCAGTACGCCCTCATCACGAAACACATGTTTCAATTCCTGTCGCCATACGTGGGCAACATCATCGAGCCAGTTGATTATCTTACGGTATATAGACATAGTTGAGCATTGCGTTTTTAACCTTACTGAGAATAAACCAGGGTGTCAGCGTGAAAGCCAAGAGCGCCACCAGATGAAACCAGGCATCAGCCAATGGGAAGTCATTGAACACCGTTATCTGATAAAGCATGTAATAGTGGCGCAAGGGGAAGAGCCATGTCAGCGACTGCAACGCCGAGTCCATGCCCATCATGGGGAAGGCAGAGCCTGCCATTGAGAAACTAAGCACCGCCCACAGCGAACAGATACTCATCGACATACGGAGCGAAGGCATCAGACCGAAGATAAAGATGCCGAAACCTATGGAGCTGAACACCTGAAGCACAATCAGCAACAGGATATCCCACAGCCCACCTTCATGGGGGAAGTGCAGGATGGCGTAGATATAAAACTCATAGAAGAAGATGATGGCAGAGAAGATCAACGCCTGAGGCAGATATTTGCCCAGGATGGCAATGACAATATTATTGTCAGCCAATCCCAGCCACTCCTTACCACGACCGAACTTCAGCTCCATTCCCAGCGAATAGGCTGAGATCAGGAACATGAAGAGCATCATTATACCAGGCACGAACACCGTTGAGAGATACGTATTATAGTTGCTCCAGGGATTCACAATCTGATGGAGGTCGATACGGATCGGCTGCAACAGTGTCTGAATCTGTTTGTCGGTCAGTCCCTTCGCACGCATCGTAGCCTGTCCTACACCCATCGCACCAAGCGTGGCTGTGGTCTTCAGGTCCTTCATCACCATCGAGCCAGCCGACAACGTGGTCTGACTGTAATAGAACGAGATGGTGGGGCGCCTGCTGGCAAGCAGCTCTTCCGTCGTACCTTTCGGCAGATAGAGGAAGCCGTAGATCTCATTGGCCTGCATCGCCTTACGTGCATCCGCCACAGAGGGATAGTGAGCCACCACCGTCGAGCTCTGGAAACCGTCGAGCTTACGTCCCAGCGCACGTGTCATCGTGGTATTGTCGAGATCGACAATACCCACTGGCATCTCCTGCGGCACACCGTCATCCAATAGTGTGGTGAAGAAGACCATCGCCAACAGCGGGAACACCACCATACTGTAGAAGTAAATGGGATTCACATATAGAATCTTGCATTCACGCTTGATGACAGCTCTTAAAAGTTGTAGATACTTCACTTCCTACCTTTTACTTTTTGATCACAAGTGACATACCAGGACGCAGACCTTCGAGCTTCTCCACCGGACGGGCCTTCACCTCAAATGTCTTCAGGTCATACTGACCGTTGGCCTTCGTAGCCTTCCATACTGCAAACGAGCCCTGATCCTTCAGGTGATAGACCTTCATCTTCACCTCCTTGTTGAAGGCTGGAACGAACACAGAGAACTCTGTGCCCACCTGCATGCCGTTCAACTGATCCTCACGCACGTTGAAGGTACCCCACATATCATCCATCATGGCAATCGACATGATTGGCGAACCAGTACCTACCAGCTCACCCACCTTTGGATAGACATCGGTCACCTCGCCTTCCTTCTGGGCAATCTGAACCGTCTCGTGGATATAGGAGTTCACCTCCTGCACAGCACCCTTGGCACGGCCCACCTGAGCCGTAGCGGCCATCTTATCCTCCATACGGGCACCGTTCACGGCCATGTCATACTGACTCTGTGCAGCCTTCATCTGAGCCTCCATTGCCTTGTAGCTGGCAAATGCCTCATCACGCTTCTGGGCACTCATCACCCCCTCGTCGAAGAGGCGCTGCACACGGTTATACGACTTCTCTGCGATCTCGAAGCCTGCCTTTGCCTGCTGCAGCACAGAGAAGGCGCCCTGGATCTGCTCCTTGCGCGCACCGTTCTGAGCCTTCAGCTCCAGTGCCGCTGCTGCGCTCTGGGCACTCTGGGCCTGTTCCATCTTCGCACGCACCTCTGGTGCATCCAGGATGGCAAGGGTATCACCAGCCTTCACATAGTCACCCTCCTTCACACGAAGTTCGAGGATACGACCAGGCACCTTACTTGATACACGATACTCGCTCACCTCTACCTGTCCCTGGATGATATCCGGATCACGGTCGAGGGCGATGAGTCCAATCACTGCTAC
>CAMJGE010000038.1 GCA_946405145.1 uncultured Prevotella sp. | reverse complement strand
ATATATTTGAGTTTTTTCGAACGTGAGTATCTTCGAGCGAAGCTCAAAGGTAGTGTAAAGTGAGTAAAAAACCAAATTAATTATTGAAAGAAACATAAAAAACATGCACTTATGTTCATATATCTAAAAAAAGACGTATCTTTGCAACAATTTTGTATAAATAAAACAAATATGTTTAAGAAAGAAACCTATATCAAACGCCGTGAAGAGTTGAAAAAGCTCGTTGGCAACGGCGTTATTGTACTCTTTGGCAACAATGAGTCGCCAGCCAACTATCCCGCAAACTCATATGCGCCAATGCGACAGGACTCGTCGTTCCTCTATTACTTCGGGCAGCATCGTGACGGACTGGTTGGTGTGATTGACATCGACAATGATACAGAGATACTCTTCGGTGATGACATCGACGTGGAGGATATCGTATGGATGGGTTATACCCCGTCGGTAGCCGACCTCGCCGCAGAGGTCGGTGTCACCAAGACTGCGCCGATGAAGGAGCTTACATCCTACATCAAGCACCAGACCTCAAAGATCCATTTCCTCCCTCCCTATCGCTTCGACACGAAGATACAGATCATGGATCTGCTGGGCATCCACCCTTCCAAGCAGAAGGAAGCTGCTTCGCTCGAGCTGATTAAAGCCGTTGTGAAGATGCGTGCCACCAAGAGTGCTGAGGAGATAGCCTATATCGAAGGCGCCTGCGACGTAGGGTATGTGATGCATACCACCGCACAACTGCTGATCAAGCCAGGCATCACAGAACGGTTCGTAGCAGGCCAGGTGGATGGCATTGCCCGCAGTCTGGCTCAGGGCAACAGTTTTGCCACCATCTTCTCTCAGCATGGAGAGATCATGCATGGCAATCCCTCGGATGCAAAGTTAGAAACCGGACGACTGGTGATCTGTGATGCAGGTTGCGAGCTCAACGACTACTGCTCTGATCACACGCGCACCATGCCTGTATCAGGCAAGTTCACCCAGCGCCAGCTGGAGATCTACAAGATCGTGGAGGCGTGCCACGACTACGTGCTCAATGTGGCAAAACCCGGTGTGAAATATATGGATGTTCACTTTGCCGTGTGCCGTCTGATGACGGAGCGTCTGAAGGAGATCGGTCTGATGAAGGGCGATACCGACGAGGCCGTTGCTGCCGGAGCCCACGCCATGTTCCTGCCTCACGGATTGGGCCACATGATGGGTATGGACGTTCACGACATGGAGGGCTTGGGACAGATCTACGTGGGCTTCGACGAGGAGACACGTCCGAACCTGGAACAGTTTGGTACCAATTGTCTGCGTATGGGTCGCAAGTTGGAGGAAGGCTTTGTGCTGACCGACGAGCCCGGCATCTACTTCATCCCTGCCCTGATAGACGACTGGAAGGCAAAAGGACACTGCAAGGAGTTCCTGAACTACGAGATGCTGGAGACCTATAAGGACTTCGGAGGCATCCGCATTGAGGATGATATCCTGATTACCAAGGACGGTTGCCGATTCCTCGGTACCAAGCGTATCCCCTATCATCCAGAGGAACTCGAAGCCTTCATGGCAAATAACAGAAACTAAATGGTATAATAGTAAAAAGTAAAATTATCAAATGAAAAAGATTCTAACTTTTGCACTCATGGCTACTATCGCCCTCAGTGCATCGGCTGCCAAGAAGAAGGCACCCGCCAAAGACGCTAACAAGCCTGTATTCACCATCATCAAGGAGAATCCGATCACGACTATCAAGGACCAGAACCGTTCGGGTACTTGCTGGGACTACTCTACCCTCTCATTCTTCGAGGCAGAGATTCTGAAGGCTACAGGTAAGAAGTACACCCTCTGTGAGGCTTTCGTAGCCAACAAGACCTATATGGAGCGTGCCATCCAGGTGGTCCGCTATCACGGTGACTGTCAGTTTGCACAGGGCGGAAGTGCCGAAGACGTGCTTCAGACCCTGAAGAAATATGGTATCTGCCCCATCGACGCAATGCCTTTCCCCGGCTCACTCTATGGTGACTCCCTCAACAACTTCAACGAGTTCTTCGGTGTGCTGGAGCCGTATGTGGCCGCTGTTGCCAAGAGCGATGCCAAGAAGATCAGCAATGCCTGGAAGACCGGTATGCAGGGCATCCTCGACGCTTATCTGGGCAAGTGCCCTGAGAAGTTCACCTACGAGGGCAAGGAATATACCCCGAAGAGCTTCATGGCTTCACTGGGTATCAACCTCGACGACTATGTGAGCATCACCAGCTATACCCACCACCCCTTCTACACAGCCTTCGCCGTAGAGGTGCAGGATAACTGGCGCTTCCCTCTGAGCTACAATGTGCCGATGGACGAGATGATGCAGATTATCGACAACGCCATCAACAACGGTTACACCGTAGCTTGGGGCGGTGATGTCTCTGAGGACGGATTCACCCGTAAGGGTCTGGCCTATGCCATCGACGGCAAGAAGACTCAGAGCCTTCAGGGCAGCGATATGGCCAAGTGGTTGAAGATGACCGCTTCCAAGAAGCGTGACATCATCGACTCATTAGGTGTTACAGTACCTGAGATCGTTCCTACACAGGAGATGCGCCAGGAGCGCTTCGACAACTGGGAGCTGACCGACGATCACGGCATGCACATCTTCGGTGTGGCCAAGGATCAGAACGGCAAGGAGTACTATATGGTACAGAACTCATGGGGTGAGACCGGCGACTACAAGGGTATCTGGTACATGACCAAGGCCTTCATTGCTGCCAACACCATGGATTTCTTGATCAACAAAAACGCTATTCCTGCTGAAATCAGAAAGAAACTCGGCCTCTAAGATTTTTCTTAAATAAGATAAAAAAGGGCATAATCTGTTAAATTTTAAACAGATTGTGCCCTTAATTCATATTTTATGCGTAACTTTACACCCAAATTGCCTAAATAGGCTTTTTTCACCAAAGCGACAAGAATAAAAAATAAATATATTAATGCATTTCAAATGGAATTACGAACCACCTACATCAGAACGACAGACGGCAGCTAAAGAGCTGGGAGAGAAGATCGGCATGAGTCCGATCCTCGCAGACTTGCTCATTCAGCGGGGCATCAAGACGGAGAGCGCGGCTAAGCGATTCTTCCGTCCTATGCTAAGCGAGCTGATAGACCCGTTCCTGATGAACGACATGGACGTGGCGGTTGACAGACTAAACGACGCGATGGGGCGCAAGGAGCGCATCATGGTGTATGGCGACTACGATGTCGATGGATGTACGGCGGTAGCTTTGGTGTATAAGTTTCTACAGCAGTTCTATTCCAACATTGAATATTATATCCCCGATCGTTACGAAGAGGGCTATGGTATCAGCAAGAAAGGAATAGACTATGCGAAAGAAGCAGGTGTTAAACTGGTGATTGTTCTCGATTGCGGTATCAAGGCAATTGAAGAGATTAGCTATGCCAAGAGTCTGGGTATAGACTTCATTATCTGCGACCATCACGTGCCAGACGATGAGTTGCCTAATGCTGTGGCTATCCTTAATCCCAAGCGCACAGACTCTACCTATCCCTTCAAGGATCTCTGTGGTTGTGGCGTGGGCTTTAAGTTCATGCAGGCATTTGCCAAGAACAATGGCATTCCCTTCTCAAGACTGATTCCCCTACTCGATTTCTGTGCCGTGAGTATTGCGGCAGACATCGTACCCATCATGGGTGAGAACCGCATTCTGGCCTTCCACGGACTGAAGCAGTTGACAACGAGTCCGTCGGTAGGTCTGAAGTCGATTATCGACATCTGCGGTCTGACAGGTCGTGAGATTACGATGAGCGATATTGTGTTCAAGATCGGACCACGCATCAATGCCTCCGGACGTATGCAGAACGGTACTGAGGCAGTGGATCTGCTGGTGGAGCGCGACTTGGAGAAGGCTTTGGCAGAGGCAAACCATATCAACCAATACAATGAACAGCGTAAAGATGTGGATAAGCAGATGACAGAGGAGGCCAACCAGATTGTGGAGAAGCTCGAGAGTCAGGAGCACCAGTCGAGTATCGTGCTCTTCGACGAGAACTGGAAGAAAGGTGTGATAGGCATTGTGGCTTCCAGACTCACGGAACTCTACTATCGTCCGACGGTGGTGCTGACAAAGTTCAATGGTATTGCTACAGGATCTGCACGCAGTGTGGCTGGCTACGACCTCTATGATGCCATCAAGAGCTGTCGCGACTTGCTGATAAACTTCGGCGGACACACCTATGCCGTGGGACTCTCATTGCGTATTGAGAATATCCCTGAGTTCCGTCGCCGGTTCCAGAAATACGTCAGCGAGCATATCCTGCCTGAACAGACAGAAGCAACACTCGATATCAATGCGGTGATAGATTTCAAGGAGGTGACGAAGAAACTGCATAACGACCTGAAGAAGTTTGCACCTCATGGTCCCGACAACCCCAAGCCCTTGTTCTGCACACGCAACGTGTATGACTATGGTACATCAAAGGTGGTGGGACGTCAGCAGGAGCATATCAAACTGGAGCTGGTAGATTCGAAGTCGAGCAACGTGCTCAATGGTATTGCCTTCGGACAGAGCGACTCCGCACGATTCATCAAGTCGAAGCGTTCGTTTGATATTGTCTATACCATCGAGGATAATATCTACAAGCGCAGCGAGGTGCAGTTGCAGATAGAAGACATCAAGCCTTCTGATGAGGTATCGGGAGATTCTTAGGGAATACTGGGGCTACGATGACTTCCGCGGGATTCAGCGGGAGATCATCGAGTCAATCGGTAGCGGACACGACACCTTAGGTCTGATGCCGACAGGTGGTGGTAAGTCGATTACCTTCCAGGTGCCTGCATTGGCGCAAGAGGGAACATGTATTGTCATCACCCCGCTCATCGCCCTGATGAAGGATCAGGTGGAGAACCTGAAGCGCAGAGGTATCCGTACCGCAGCCATCTACTCAGGACTGACCCGTGAAGAAATCATCATCACCCTTGAGAACTGTATCTTTGGCGACATCCGTATCCTGTATGTGTCGCCAGAACGCCTTTCCTCAGAGCTTTTCCAGACGAAGCTACGCCACATGAAGGTGAGCTTCATCACTGTTGACGAAGCGCATTGCATCTCGCAATGGGGCTACGACTTCCGCCCGTCGTATCTGGAGATTGCCAAGATTCGCAAGATTGTACCCCAGGCCCCCATCCTGGCTCTCACCGCCACTGCCACCCCCGCCGTCGTGCAGGATATCCAGGAGAAATTATCTAGCCAGGCTAGGTTCCCTAGCCTTCCTAGCCAGCCTAGTAAGCCTAGTCAGCCTAGTTTCAATCTCTATACCATGAGCTTCGAGCGCACGAACCTCGCCTATGTCGTGCGAAAAGCCACCGACAAGCGAGAGCAGCTCCTGCATATCCTAAACAGCATGAAAGGTTCCGCCATCGTCTATGCCCGCAGCAGAAAACGCACCAAGGAGTTTGCCGAACTGCTGAATGAGGCTGGCATCACTGCCACCTTCTATCATGCAGGACTGGATGCTGTGGTGAAGGATGAGAGACAGAGAGACTGGCAGCAGGATAAGGTGCGCGTGATGGTGGCAACAAACGCCTTTGGCATGGGTATCGACAAACCCGATGTGAGACTCGTGATCCACATGGATTGTCCTGACAGTATCGAGGCTTATTTCCAGGAGGCAGGACGTGCCGGGCGCGATGGCAGAAAATCGTATGCCGTGTTGCTCTATAACGACGCCGACCGTCGGAAGCTGGAGAAACGCATTGCAGACACCTTCCCTGAAAAAGACTATATCCGACTGGTGTATGAGCACCTGGCCTACTATTACCAGATAGGCGTGGGATCGGGCTACAACCACACCTTCGAATTTAATATCGACGAGTTCTGTCATACCTTCCATCACTTCCCCATCCAGGTGGATTCTGCCCTGAAGATTCTGAACCGTGCAGGCTACATCGAATATACTGAGGAACAGGATAACCAGGCAAGGGTGATGTTCACCGTCAGCAGGAACGACCTATATCGTCTGGAAGGAAACACACCCAACGAAGACAAGGTGATTACCGCCTTGTTGAGAAACTACGGCGGCTTGTTTACCGACTACAACTATATCGACGAGAGTTTCATCGCCAGTCAGACAGCACTTCAGCCTCAACAGCTCTACCTCATCCTGAAGAATCTGAGTCAGAAGCATATCCTGCATTTCATTCCCCAGAAGAAGACACCGTATATCCGCTATACACAACGGCGGGAGGATATGGAGCACGTTCAGCTGACTCCTGAGGTATATGAAGAGAGAAAGGCACAGTTTGCGGAGCGCATCCATAAGATGATAGACTATGCCACAAACGATGATATATGCCGCAGCAGACAGCTGCTGAACTACTTTGGCGAAGAACGCAGCCAGGACTGTCATCAGTGTGATGTGTGCCTGAGTCATCGAGCCGGAGGACTGGTGTCGGAGCCTCGTCTGAACCAGGCGATGGAAAGCATTCTCGCTCTGTTAGGAGACGGGAAGTCCCACCCTATAACAGACTTGCGCGACCTCCAGTTGCCTACCGACGAACTGGATGCCGCGCTATCCTATCTCATGAAAGAGGAATACATCCGCCAGGAAGACGGATGCCTCAGAAAACACTAATTAAAAATCGAGCTTCAACTGGCGCTCATCTTTATTGTCATGCTCATGACAATAGCTGCTGCCATCGAAGCAGTGTGTGCAGACCTGACACTTCGGCAAGCCGATGCTTTCTATCAGATCCTCAAGTTTTGCGAACTTCAACGTGGTGAGTCCCAGACGCTTGGCGATCTCTGCCACCATGCGCTTATATTCTGGCGAATCGGTCTGCGCATACTTCTCGAGATTCTTCTTGTCATCGCCCTCGAAATCCTTGATGATACGACGGGTGATAAGCTCCATGTCACTCTTGGAAGAAGTAAAGCCGATAAACGGACAACCATAAACCAGAGGCGGACAGGAGATACGGCAGTGAACCTCCTTGGCACCATACTCGAAGAAGGTTCTTACGTTATCCTTCAACTGGGTACCACGCACAATAGAGTCGTCGCAGAACACCACACGCTGGTCTTTCAACAGGGCTGGATTTGGAATCAGCTTCATCTTGGCTACCAAGGCACGGCGCTCCTGATTACCAGGTGTGAAAGAACGGGGCCATGTGGGCGTATATTTCAGAACCGAGCGCTTGTAGGGCACACCCTTACCTTCGGCATAACCCAGAGCCATACCGACACCAGAATCAGGCACGCCACAGACGCTATCCACCTCAGTCTCATCGTTCTCACCCATCTTCTTACCATTGGCCTCACGTACTGCCTCTACATTGATACCGTTATAGTCGGATGCGGGGAAACCGTAATAGACCCAGAGGAAAGAACAGATCTGCTCGCGCTTGAAGGGCTCCTGCAGCACTTCCATGGAGTCGGCAGTGAGATAAACGATCTCACCGGGACCAAGGTCGCGCACACGATGATAGTCGAGATTGGGGAAACTGGTGGTCTCACTTGAGACAGCATAAGCCCCCTCCTTCTTTCCTATGACGATAGGCGTACGCCCCAGGAAGTCACGGGCAGCGATAAGACCTTTCTCGGTGAGGATCAGCATCGAGCAAGAGCCTTCAATCTTCCTATAGACCAGATTGATACCTTCTACAAAGGTGCGGCCCATGTTGATGAGTAGTGCCACTAATTCCGTCTGGTTGATGGTGTTGGCTGAATATTCGCTGAAGTGCATACGACGGTCGAGCAGTTCCTGTGCAATCTCCTCTAGGTTATTGATCTTGGCAACTGTCACGACAGCATAACGCCCCAGATGCGAGTTGACAAGAATAGGCTGCGGGTCTGTGTCACTGATGACGCCAATCCCTTGATGGCCGGAGAAAGAGTCGAGCTCATCCTCAAACTTGGAACGGAAATAGTCACGTTCCAGATTGTGGATCTTACGACTGAAGCCCTTCTCCTCATCATATGTTACAAGACCTGCGCGACGTGTTCCAAGGTGTGAGTTATAGTCTGTGCCGTAAAACAAGTCATTGACACAGCACTTTGTTGATATGGTTCCAAAGAATCCTCCCATATATGTTATCCTTTTTTTACTTTTTACCTTTTTACTTTTTTACCTTTACACAAAGTAATACAAGAACGAAGCAATTCCTTCCAGTGCGGGCTTGCGCTGCCCCTCTATCTCGATCTTGAACTCAATCTCCGCCTTACAGATGCCACGCAGATTCTGGATGTTGTGCAGCTTGGTGACCAGACGAACTCTTGAACCAGTGATGACAGGCTGTCCGAAGCGCATCTTATCCATACCATAGTTCACGAGCATCTTGATGTTGTTTACCTCAATGATCTGCTCCCACATATAGGGCAGCAACGAGAGCGTCAGATAGCCATGAGCGATGGTGCTCTGATACTGACTCTCTTTCTTGGCACGCTCCACATCTACATGGATCCACTGATGGTCGAGTGTGGCATCGGCAAAGAGGTTGATACGATCCTGATCTACTAACAGCCACTCAGAAGCACCGAGTTCCTCACCCAGATGAGCAGCAAATTCATCATACGAATTAATTACTAATTTTCCCATTATAGTTGATTAAAAAGAAACGCGGGGGCGCTCGTTTAGCGTCCCCGTGTTCCTATGATTATACGTCTTGGTTCTCCGGACGAAGTTTGCGTACGGTCTCACCTGCACGCCACATCTCCTGATTACGCATGGCCTCAAGCTCCTTCTCCAGACCAGCACGATAGTCGGGCTTAGAGTTGGCGTCGATAGTGATCTGCGCCTCGTTACCAGTCTGTACAGAGTAGTACAGCCACTCCATCACAGGCTTGATAGCATCGTGGAAACGGGGAGCCCAGTCAAGCGCACCGCGCTGAGCTGTTGTTGAGCAGTTGGCATACATCCAGTCCATACCCTTTGCACCAAAGAGCGGGCCAAGGCTCTGAGTCAGCTCCTCAACAGTCTCGTTGAAAGCCTCTGAGGGAGAATGTCCGTGCTCACGGAGCACCTCATACTGAGCCAGCAGCAGACCCTGAATAGCACCCATCAGTGAGCCACGCTCACCTGTCAGGTCAGAAGTAGCCTCGCGCTGGAAGGTTGTCTCAAACATATAGCCGGCACCGATACCGATACCGAAGGCCAGTGTCTTCTCCGTAGCCTTACCAGTAGCATCCTGATAAACAGCATAAGAGCAGTTCAGACCACGACCCTCGCAGAACATCGTGCGGAGAGAGGTACCGGAACCCTTAGGAGCAACCATGATCACATCAACATCCTTTGGAGGAACAACACCTGTGCGATCGCTCCAGTTGATAGCGAAGCCATGAGAGTAATACAGTGTCTTACCAGGCTTCAGATATTTCTTGATAGTGGGCCACTGCTGAATCTGACCAGCATCAGAGAGCAACATGCAGAGGATAGTACCCTTCTCGGCAGCCTCCTCGATAGAGAAGAGCGTCTCACCAGGAACCCATCCATCGGCTACAGCCTTGTCATAGGTCTTACCCTGACGCTGTCCGACAATCACATTGAATCCGTTATCGCGGAGGTTACAAGCCTGTCCAGGACCCTGAACGCCATAACCGATCACAGCGATAGTCTCATTCTTCAATACTTCACGTGCTTTCTCCAAAGAGAACTCTTTGCTGGTGACTACAGTCTCAACAACGCCACCAAAATTCATTTCAGCCATTTTACTTTTAATTTAAATGTTAATATTCTCCCTGCGTTCCATGCCAGTCCTACTCGAGAACCGGCCGGTCGGTGTTCACCACCGGCTTCTTATAGTCCGCTCCCACCCTACTCGAGGGCACAACAAGGGGTTAACTAATTGAAATCGGTTGCAAAATTAATCATTTGACATGACATAGCCAAATTTTTAATTAAAAAAACGTCACTTTGCTCCTACAAGTTTCTACATTGTCGTCTTTGCAGATACGTACGCAGTACTCCTGCTCTCCTGTCTGCTCACGATAGAAACTCAGTTTATCACCCTGATGGGCTTCTGCGACATAAGCGATCTCAAAACGCTTGATGGCATGTTCCCGATACCAGTCGAGATCCCAGAGATCAAGCACATGCTCGATATACTTCACCGAGTTGATATGCCCATTGATGTCCACATCATTATAATAGGTATCGATGGTACGCACCAGTTCAGCATCATTGTCCATCTTCACGCGCCCACCCTTATCTATCGGGCAATCCTTATCCGTCACAATCCAGTTGTTGATAGCCCCGTTGTCGATGGCATAGATGTCCGTTGGCTGACGCGTCTCCGTATCGATCATCGCCCAGATACTGCGTCCATAGCCATACACTTTACCATCCTCACCTACTACACGGAAGTTACGGCTGGTGAAATAGCGCATCGCACTCTCCACCCAGGTCTCCACCTTAAACTTCGTGTACATCTTAGGCATCTCCTCCATCTCAATCGCAAGACGGGAGAGCACCCATGAGCGGTTGATGGTCAACAGATAGCGCATACCGAAGCCGCGATCCGTCGAGTGGAAATCCGCCGCATTCAACATATTGTTCCCCAGATGTCCCATCATGAGCCGCTGCGAGAAATCGCAATGAAACGGCTCCGCCATAAAATCGTATATTCCTATTTTATCCATGTTATGTACGCTATTATTCTTTGCAAGAGTGCAAAGATAGGATAAATAAGCGAATCCTCCAAATATTATCGAAGAAAAAATAATCTACGACAATCAGAGAAACGTCATCTCTTACAGTAAAACAACTTGTTTTACCTTTGTTCTGGTTATCTCTTTGCCTGTAAGAAGGCACTTCTTCAATAGTAAAACAACTTGTTTTGTTGTTAGCGAAGTATCATGAGTTACCCCAATTCATAAGAGATTTGCATCCCGACCCCCTCCAAAACAGATAAAAGGTGATAGATAAAAATTATCTATCACCTCTATAACCGAATGAGAATCAGCAGCTTACAAAGAAAGTGACACTTTTGCCATTTAATTCACTCTTTTTCCGATGTTGACATTGGTATCACCCGTCACCTCGGCCTCATTACCACCGCCATAGACATTACCTGTGATGTTGGCACCTAGAACGGTCTTGTCTTCACTATAAGTATAAGTACCATTTCCATCCACACTCAGGTGCAGTTTAACTTTATCTTTCGTGCCGATGTTCACATTCGTATTGCCTACGACATTAGCTTCGTTACCACCACCAAACACGTCACCGATCTCTCCCAATGCATTTGAATTGTTATCGGCTCCATCCTCTCCATCACGATCTATCTGAGCTGCAAATGCACCAGGTATCTGATCGATATTCACCGTCGGATTACCATAGACGGTAGCACCAGAACCAAGGCCACCACCGAACACCTGTCCGATGCGTGTGCAAGAGATGATATTCACTTGAGGATCGTCATAGCCCTGTTCTCCCGGATCAGTATGAGGCTTACCGGTAAACGTAACAGCAGCTCCATCATTTATCGAAGTTCTTGGAATATAGATGGGATAGCCGTCAGCATCAGTTCCTCCGTCCTTATAGCCATAAACCGAATAAGCCGCATTGTTACCACAGCCATAGAGCTTTTCGATGACAATCGGACGACAACTCGTTTCCTCAACATTCAATATGATATGTCCAAAGATAGCACCGCTCTGGTTATTGCCACCGAACACCTTGCCGAAGCTTCCACTGGTAATAGTCAGTTCCACGTTGCCTTTAACGTTTGCATTTTCAGCACCACCATAGATTTCTGCCGTCTTGGTTTCAGGTGCACAGTCTAAGACAACGATCAAGTCTCCCTCAATATCGGCATTCTTACCAGCGCCATAGAGTTTTGTCAAATCCAAATCACAAACACAGGCAGGATCGTTTGCCTTCGTGTTGATGGTAACATTTCCCGTAATAGTACCTTTTTCATTACTACCGCCGTACGCTTCATGGATGTAACCACCAATCAGGAGGGTGTTGGTATTTCCTGTAACATTAGCTCCCGCATTCGTCATCCACTCATTGCCCCTCTTGTACTTATCCTTACCGTTACCACCGCCGAACACATGATCTATTTCCCATGCACCTTTCACATAAACATCAGTCCCAGGAACGGCAGCAGCATTACCGCCACCATAAACATATTGTACACTGACATCACAACTATGGATAACGACATTGGCTTTCTTGCCTGATGCTGTATAGTTAGCCAAGTTACCACCACCATAAACGGCAGCAACTTCGTAGTTGTGGTCAACACTGGTAGTTCTATTAGCCTGTCCTGTATTAGGATCTGCTGCAGTCCTAGGAACATTACCTTCCACCGTCTTATAGATATTCACTGTCACATTACCTTGAGGCGAACCGTTCAGGTTGTTACAGCCGAATACTCGACCGCTCTTCACGACTTGGATATAGTTATTTTGGTCATCTTTATCACCCGTATTCTCGTAGCTGATATTAAACTTCGTTGCCGATAGTCCAAATACAGCAGGAGTTTCTTCTGCCGCAGGAGTTACAATAGAACCCAGATTCACAGTGATATCACCATAAACCGTCGCCTCAATATCCGAAATAGCGCCATTAAATTCTTTCTTCTGCCCCAGTCCGCCACCGTAGGCATCACCCTTAACGAGGCCATCAAGCAGGTTGACTGTTGTGGTGTAGCTTGAGGAATTTTCTTCCGCCCAAGTATTCGTATTGGCAAGTGCACCACCGCCATAGACATCCTTCTCAATGGTTCCACCATCGATAGTGACTGCTACATCACCTTTAACGACACCCAACTCGCCACCGCCATAGACATTACGCCTGATGGTACCACCTGTAACATTGAGTGTTGTCTGCTTAACAGTAGCCAACAACTTCCAGTGATCAGGATCAACGAAATCCGAACCGTCAAGTTTAGTCATACGTCCCATACTACCTCCATAAACGTTACCACCGTATTTGTCATTTACCACATTGTTACCGATGGTACCGCCACTGACAGTTAAATATATTTTACCACGACCCTTATTATAAAAGGTTGAAGCATCTTGAGTGCTCGGGTTAGGATAAGAGCCATCGTACTCATTATCTTCTCGCATCACGCCATATTTGGCCGCCTCATCACCCGTTGAGAGATACAGACCATAGCCCACAGAGGCCAATCGGCCACCGCCATAAACGGAACCGAGTATTTGTCCACTCTGGATGTCCAGTGTGACAGCACCGCCCACATTACCGGCAGTCAGAGCCTCGCCACCGAATCCACGGCCTCCACCGAACACATGACCATCATAGTATGAGGTACCTCGTGTTCCGATTGTCGGGCCTTCATTATCTGTCTTACCAATCGTCATCGTTACATTGCCCAACACGTGACCATCTTCACCACCGCCATAGACGGATCCATAGATTCTACCGCCTTCAACCGTAACGATAGAATGATTAACGTTAGTCTCTTTATTGAAGAAGATACGCTGGTCACCCTTACCGGCACCGAAGACATAACCAGTGAGAGGATGAGCGATAATCTGAGCATCAGTACGAGGTACACCAACAGTGCCACCTGTCATCTTGATGGTAGCCGAGCCTTTTACATTCGTTGCCTCACAACCACCATAGACATTTGTCAGGATATGACCGCCACTGATAGTCACCTTGGTATTACCCTCAACGGTTCCTGCCGTACTCAGATATTTACTGATGCCTTGGGTTGTATCAAAGTAAGGAACACTACCCGAACCGCCACCAAACACATTACCAAAATAAGTATGACCATCGGAAGCCTCCAATCTGCCACCTTCGGTCAAACTTCCATTGCTGTACCGATCTAAGTTACCTGTTGCATTCGCAAACGGATCGTATGGTGCGAATGGCGATGCAAATGGCCAGCTGGCGCACTCAAGGTCTTCTGTCGGGTTATTATTTTCCCACACATTGTCTTCATAACGTGCTATCGCGTTCTTACCACAACCAATCTGTCCGCCAGATATGTTTACTTCGGTATCACCAAGCACGTGTCCACTCTCACTACCACCATAGGCAGAACCAATCAAGAAGGCACTACCGCTGATATTCAATATTGCTTTATTAAAGTATGCACAAGTCTCCACATTAGGATATTCGTCAGGATCATGCATCTCACCACGACCAGCGCCAAACACATGACCGAAGTCATCAGGACCACCCTTGCCATGGCCCGCCATAGTGGCACCAGCAACACCAATCTGTCCTCCGCTAACGGTAACGGTACAAGTACCAGTTCCTTCTGCGCAAGAGATTGGTTTGCCATTGTCATTAAAAGTATATGTGCCCACAGAGCCCATAGCGCCACCACCATAGACATTGTGTACCACATGACCACCATCTATCAGCACAGTCGTATTGCCACGCACGATGCCAGCATTGAAGTCGAAGTATGTCTTACTATCAGTTCCTGTATAGGTATCCGTACCGCAGCCAGAACCATAGACATTACCACGGTTAGG
>CAMJGE010000037.1 GCA_946405145.1 uncultured Prevotella sp. | reverse complement strand
TAGAAAAGCGAAAGAAAAGGACGGACGACGTATTCACACCCTCCGCATAGAGCGGCAAAGCTCCTAACGGATTGGTGCCATAACAGACAGCAGCCAGTATGCCGCAGATGATTCCCTTATGCTTCATTCTCCTATAATCGTTACCACCAACTCTCTGGAACCACCGTAATTGCGGTACTCGCAGAAGTAGATGCCCTGCCAAGTGCCAAGATTCAAACGTCCGTCAGTAATGGGAATAGTAATGCTGACACCGCTCAACGTGGACTTGGCATGAGCAGGCATATCATCGGCACCTTCCAAGGTATGCTCATACTCTGGGCGGTTCTCAGGAACCAGACGGTTGAAGATGGTTTCCATATCCAAACGGACATCAGGATCTGCATTCTCATTGATGCTCAGTCCGCAACTGGTATGCTTCGTGAAGATGTTCACGATACCGGTCTTCGGCAGTTTGGGCAACTGACTCAGAATCTCACTCGTCACCAAGTGGAAGCCTCTACGTTTCGGCTTCAGGATTATCTCTATCTGCTGTACCATATCACTTAATTGTCATTGAAATTTTGACATGCGCTCGACCTATGGTCGCTTGCTACCAACGGGACGCAAGAATTTCTCTCTATCAACAATAAATCTCAGGTGTGTACCTTCGCCAAGAAGTACATCGCCCGAGTAGGCACTCACCTTGAACTCGATTTTCTTGCCATCCACTTTTGTTACCTCTGCTTCAGCCTTCACCACATCACCTATTTTCGACGGCTTCAAATGAGAAGACTCGATATGACCTCCAACAGTGGTACAACCTTCCGGCAATTCATCTTTGACGGCAAGCATAGCAGCATTCTCCATAAGTGCCATCATCATCGGTGTAGCCAGCACTGGCATATCACCAGAACCAACTTTTATAGCAGTAACGGCATCCGTAACCGTCAACTTGCTTGTATGTTTCAAACCTGTTTCTATCATAAACTATCCTAATTCTTGGAGCAGCGAGGGCAGAAATATGCTCGCATCTACTCTGCCGAGTCGTGACAAGATTCAACTATTGTTAAATGTGTGTGCAAAAGTAGCAAAAATCCCCCAAATATCAGTATCTTTGCCCTCTGATTTAAGTGAATTTATGTATTACTGATATGGATTATCTGCCCAAAGACCCTGCCATACTCGTTTCGAGTGTCAACATGCTTCTGAGAGACGAAGAGTTTGACAGTCTCGAATCACTATGCTATGCCTTCAGCAGAGAAGCCAAGGAAATTAAGGACTATCTCATGAAGTATGGCTTCGTATGGAGTGAGCCTCAGAAACAATTCAGACCCATCGGCTACGACCAATGATTACAAAGGATAGCATAGAGACTGCATATAGCTTCCTACATCAGAAGCGGAATGTCTATATCCATTCTTCGCTCAACTGGCAGAAGGATGATATTGAGTATGCTATTGCGTCCTATGTAGATGACATGAGTCGGGATTTATATGAAGCCATCAGAGGCGGCAGGGCTGACTTCCTCCGTGACCACAAACGGTTTACCGAGGATATTACACAAGCAGTAGAACGTTTAGAAAACATGTTATAGAAATATGGAGAATTTGAAGAGATACCGCCATGCAGCTAAAGCGAATGGGTTATCACATGACAAAATTTGGGCGAAAGGAAAGTTAAAGGAATAAAACAGTTGATGATGACTATCGATACCACCAATATGTGCTCGCAACTTCAGAAGAAGCTGTTTGAAGAGGATGGCATCTATCATCCGCTTTGGTTAGCTTTGCAGGATGATGCCGAGTTGACTGCTGTCGTCCGTTCCCGTCAGCTTCATATTTATCGTAACGACAAAAAGGCTGCGAGTAAGCGAGAGCAGAATGATGTTGGCATCGACTCTGCCGAGCGTGAGCAGGCTCGACAGAAAGTCAAAGTGCTGGTGTTGGCAGGAAAGTCTGCACCCAAGGTTATCAGAGAAGACTCTATTTGTAAGCTTTTGCAAGTTGAGCGAATCAAGTGGATGGAGCAACGCTTCAATAAAGCCATAGCTACCATGAAGGATGGGTCTGCTGTTTCGTTGAAGGCCATCAAAAAAGATGTTGCCGAACTCAGCAAATACTTTGGCAGCGAGTTGTGGAAACAAGACTTTGCAGCTGATGAAGCAGGGAATCTCCCCGCTGACCTTAAACGCGGAGTACTGTCAGAAGATGGAATTTGGAATCTTCTCTCTGAATATCGTGAAATACAAAAGAAAAGGCATTAAAAGTAAAAGCAGTATCATCTTCACTCCGAGTGTCGATCTGAAGGATGAGCTCGCCAAAACCGGTATCGACTAGTTTGCGTACAATTATTTCTTGAAAAGCAAGAAAATCTATAAATTAATGCTTTGTTATCATTTCTTATTCGTATATTTGCAGACGAAATTTAACGCAAAAACGATTATGAGTACAATCAAAATTCTAAGAAAACTATCACTGTCACTATTGACGATCATTATTGTGATTATCGTTAGCGTTCTTGCCTTCTGGCTTATTGACGGACGCTCGCCACTATCTTTCATTGTATCACATGCCCTGTCAAAGTCAACCTTGGAAACCTATGAGAAAAATAAGGCCGACACGACGGACAAGGGTACCGTTGCGATCCCAAGCGACATTAGATTCCCCCGTGAAGTGACACAATACAGGGTAGGCGACATGCAGGTGTTCGAGTCTGCCCCTCAAGATGACTCGAAGCCCGTCTTGCTCTACATCCACGGCGGAGCCTATTACAAGAACTTCTCTAAGTTGCATTGGATGGCTATGGCTGAATGGGCAAAGGAAACAGGCTGCGGCATCGTGGCTCCAAACTATCCGATGCTCTATAAATATACAGTGAAGGATGCCCATCCGCTGATGCTTTTACTCTATCGCCAGCTGCTGGAGCGCTTCCCCGCAAAGCGCATCATCATCGCAGGTGATTCAGCAGGAGGTGGCTTCTCCCTGGCTTTAGCACAAGAGCTGAAGGCAGACTCAATAGATCTGCCCAGCCGTCTGATACTTATCTCACCTTGGGTTGACGTAACGGGAGGCGATGATGCCTTGCAGGAATACGATACCTTCCTAAACTTGGAGGTGCTTCGACTTGTAGGAGCTGACTGGGCTGGAGAACTCGATGTTCACAACCCCATTGTCTCACCCTTATATGGTGATATGCAAGGGTTGCCGCCCACAGAACTCTATTCAGGCACTTGGGAAGTGTTCTATACGGATATTCTCAAGACATACAACGAGATGAAGTCCGCAGGCGTTGATGTCCGACTGCACACGAAGGAGAAGATGGGTCACGTCTATCCGCTTTGGCCAAGTGCTGACGGCAAGCAAGCCCGTAATGAGATAGCCAAGATTATTATTATCCAATGATAGGTTAGAATCATATAATCGAATTTTTTTTTATGTAATAATATCTATTTTTTGGGGGGCAGGATAGTAGTGATACTCTTCTGCTCTTTTATTTAATCTCAAAACATTAACTAGTGGTGTTGTGGGTAAGAGTTCTTTCATCTTTTTATAAAAACACTTAAATCTGTCTGCAAATATCATGATAATTAACTGATTTTATCTATATTTGTACCAGCATTATTGATAATTTATAATTAAACCCTACACAAAAGACTATTAGTATGATGAACGGATGTTACAGGCTCTCGTGGCGGGAACGCATTGGGTTCTGTTCGGGCGACCTTGCGCAGAACCTGATTTACCAGACTGTCAGCATCTGGCTGCTCTTTTATTATAATAATGTGTACGGGCTAGACTCTGCTGTCGTGGCTGTGATGTTCCTAGTGGTCCGTATCATCGATGTTGTTTGGGATCCAATGGTGGGGGCGATGGTCGACAAGTCGCATCCTCGTTGGGGCAAGTATCGTTCGTGGCTGATACTGGGTGCTGTGCTGTTGGCGACTTTTGCCACACTCTGCTTCTGGAACGGGTTCAGCGGCTCGTTGCTCTACGCCTATATCACCTATGTAGGAATGAGCATGAGTTTTACTTTCGTCAATGTACCATATGCGGCTCTCGGCTCATCGCTCACCCGCGATACTGACGAGATCACTATTCTGACTAGCGTACGTATGGTGATGGCCAATCTGGCAGGACTGATCATCAAGACCCTGCCCCTGGTGATTGTACTCTTTGCGCCCAAGGTGCTGAATCCGCAGACGGGCGAGATGGAGGCAGTCTATAATACGCCAGAGGCAGGAGATGCATGGTTTATCACCATGAGTATCTTCGCGCTGACGGGGCTGGTGCTGCTCCTTGTTACCTTCTTTGAGAGCAAGGAGCGCGTGGTGATGGACAAGAGCGAGAGTGCGCTGGTCAAGGTGAGCGACCTTTGGATGGAGCTGGTGAGAAACCGTCCGCTCCGCGTGTTGTCGTTCTTCTTCGTCATCGCCTTCACCACCATGAGCATCAGCAATGCTGCCGATTCGTATTTCATGACCTTCAACATGCACGCGACGCCGCTGATGACGACTGTGTTTATGTGGCTTGGCACGATTCCTGCGTTTATCTTTATGCCGATGGTGCCTGCCATCAAGCGCAGAATCGGCAAGAGCAGCATGTTCAGATTGTTCCTTGGTATTGCCATTGTGGCTATGCTGTTGATGTATCTGATGATGTCGGTCGAAAGCCTCAAATCCATTACCCTATTGATATTCGTGGTGCAGTTCGTGAAGAGTACGGGTGTGGTGGTGGCTACTGGCTATATGTGGGCTCTCGTGCCTGAGGTGGTGACATTCAGCGAGTATGTCTCCGGGCATCGAGTGTCAGGTATCGTGAATGCACTCATCTGCATCTTCATGAAGGCTGGAATGGCGCTTGGTGGAGTCATCCCAGGACTGGTGCTGGCCTGGGTGGGCTTCAAGGCTGGAGAGTCGGTGCAGACGCCGATGGCCGAACAAGGCATCCTCTGGCTCGTGACACTCATCCCTGCCGTCCTGTTCGTATTGGCGATCTTTGTGATAGGTAAGTATGAGCTTTCTGATGAGAAGATCGACGAACTGAATGCAATAGTAACGAAAAGGTAAAAAGGTAAAAAAGTAAAAAGGTAAGAATATGCAACTGACATCGAATTCTGACAAGATTACGAGAGACTATTTTGACTCTCTTTTGATAGAGACCCGCTATTTGGACTCTTGTCTCCCTACGACGGAGATGACGCTGTTCGGAGAGACCTTCCGCACGCCGATTATGACAGCCGCCCTGTCGCATCTGCATAACACGGCACAAAACGGCATGACCATCTATGCCCATGCTGCAGCCCAGAGCGGAGCTGTACATTGGGTGGGCATGGGCAGCGATGAGGAATTAGAAGAGATTGTGGCCACAGGTGCCCGAACCATCAAGATTATCAAACCGCATGCAGACAACCGCGAGGTGCTACGCAAGATTGAGCATGCCGTCAAGGTGGGCTGCTTTGCTGTAGGTATGGATATCGACCATGCCTTCAATTCATCGGGCGGTTACGACAATATCTTCGGCCTGCCTATGAAGGCCAAGACCACTGAGGAGTTGGCTGAGTTTGTCGAGGCGGCTGGTGTGCCTTTTATAGTGAAAGGTGTGCTTAGTCCGCGTGATGCCGAGAAGTGCCTGAAAGCAGGATGCGCGGGACTGGTGGCCTCGCACCATCATGGTATGGTGCAGTATGCTGTCCCACCACTGATGGCACTGCCCGATATTCTGTCGGCTACGGGTGGTAGCATACCCGTATTTGTGGATTGCGGCATAGAAAGTGGTATGGATGCTTACAAGTGTCTGGCTCTCGGCGCCAAAGCTGTATCGGTGGGGCGCCACCTGATGCCTCTACTTAAAAACGGAGCAGATGCGGTAGCAGGGCGCATCAACGAGATGACCGCCGAACTGGCAGGCGTGATGGCTCGTACTGGTGTGAGTGCGTTGAATAAGATGGATGCAACGGTTATTCATAGGAGGGCGTTCTGATGTATTTAGGCATTTCATCATCATTGCAGCACGGATCCCCTGAGGAGTGGGCTGCGAAGCATAAGGCTCTTGGGTTGGAGTGTGTGAATTTTCCCGTCACTTGTGACGACGGTGAGGATACCATCATGGCTTATAAAAAGGCTGCTGACGAGGCTGGACTCACGATTGCCGAAGTGGGCGTGTGGCGCAACACACTAGCTGCAGATCCCGATGAGCGACAGCATTGGATAGACTATGCCGTCCGCCAACTCCGCATGGCAGATGCCATTGGTGCCGCCTGTTGTGTGAATGTGGTGGGCACGCCCTACGGTCCTCGCTGGGATGGTGGCTATCGCGGTAACTTCAGTCGTGAACTATGGGAAATGGCTGTCAAGATGATTCGTCAGGTCATCGATACCGCCCGTCCTCAGCATACCAAGTTCTGCATTGAGTCAATGCCTTGGATGATACCGAGTGGTCCAGACGAGTATCTGCGTCTGATAGATAATGTGGATCGAGCCGAGTTCGGCACCCACCTTGATGTGGTGAACATGATTACCTCGCCTCGCAGATATTTCTTCAACGACGAGTTTCTGCGTGAGTGTTTTGAGAAACTCCACGGTACTATTGTTAGTTGCCACTTGAAGGACATCCTGCTGAAGCCTGAATACACCTTCCAGCTTCAGGAGTGTGCCTGCGGCGAGGGTACGCTGGATATCAATCTTTATGCCCAACTGGCTACAGCCGAGAACCCGTGCATGCCCATGATCATCGAGCACCTGACTACCGACGAGGCGTATGTGACGAGTGTACAGTACGTAAGGGACAGTCTGTCCGATCTGTAATACTTGCCTAACATCGAATCGGGCTGGTACCCTCCCACGATGTTATCAATATCGCGGGTCCTTCCCTTGTCATAGTGTGCCCTGAACTTACAGTTTTCGCAATTATGTGGAATATCAAATATGCTAAACTATTTTAATAATTTGCTGCAAAAATAGTGATTTTGCAGCAAAATAAGTAACTTTGCCCAAATATATGTTTTATGATCACATGACAAAAATGCAATAAACTATCATTATGAAATACGTAAAACTATTAATACTGTCAGAAGATGGTATTTGTAATATTCTCTCTGAATATCGTGAAATTAAAAAGAAAAAGCAATGAAGATAATAGACGAACAGTTAATGGACGGGCTGGCTGAAGAAGCCAAACAGTCACCGAGATTGAGGAAGAACTATAACTTCCATCAGAGTTTGCAGGACAAGTGCCACCGATTTCTCAATGCTTTGGAGCCGGGCACTTTTATCCCTGTGCATCACCATCCCGACAAGGACGAGACCTTCGTGATACTGAGGGGCAAGCTCAGGGTGTCGACCTTTAACGACGCGGGTGAGATTGTGGAATCCTGCGTTCTCAGTCAGGAAAGTGGCCGTTATGGTGTGGACATTCCCAAGAACGTCTGGCATGGTTTGGAATGTCTGGAGCCGAGCGTCCTGCTGGAATGTAAAGCCGGTCCCTTCGTTGAGCATGAGGTGGATGGTATTTTGGAAACAAAGCCTACAAAGGATATCTATCTAGCCGGGGGCTGTTTCTGGGGTACGGAGCATTACTTCAAGCAGATTGAGGGTGTCGCCGTCACGGAGGTGGGATTCGCCAACGGACACACGGAGCATCCTACTTATAAGGAGGTTTATACCGACCAGACGGGCTTTGCCGAAACCGTCTTCGTGAGGTTCTATCCCGATGTGGTCAGTCTTGAATTCCTGTTGAGGATGTTTTTCAAAGCCATCGACCCGACGAGTCTCAACAAGCAGGGCCACGACGAGGGCACACGCTATCGTACTGGTGTTTACTATACTGATGCGGAAGATTTGCCCGTCATCGAGAAGGTGTTTGCCGAGGAACAGAAGAACTATGACCAGCCATTAGCTGTAGAGAAACTGCCCTTGCAGAGCTTCTACACTGCCGAGGAGTATCACCAGGACTATCTCGACAAGAATCCCGACGGCTACTGCCACCTGCCATTGTCGCTGTTTGAGTTTGCAAGACAAGCCAAAGAGAAATGAACTGAAAGTATATCGAAGTTGCAACTTTTCACCACATTTTAAAAAGTAACATAGATTATTTGTTTTGCAAGTGAAATTATTGGTAAGAATCAAGTTGGAAAATTTGGAGATTTAACCGTCTTGGCGCGCTCGATATATTAAATATTATAGAAGTCTCGCAGCTCCTTAAGTCGTAAAAAAAAGAACCCCACAAAGAACAATGTCCCTTGTGGGGTCGAGTTTTATAATAGAAGTAGTCTGTTATATCAGTGGATGCTATACGCGGACTCTTACGCGGATACCCAGAATTTGTTCGAGGTTTGCGCTGGTTGTGAATACGAATGATAAAACTACTGCTGCAAGTGTGCTCATGATAATCTTCTTTTCCTTAATATAACAACTTTGCAACTTTTCGGCTATCGGGTACGTCAAATAGAAAAAGTATATATTTATATGGGAACAAACACCATCTCAACCGATTCGAGACGCCAGTATTTCCTGGATAATCTGAAGCTGTTACTGACCGTGTTGGTGGTCTTTCATCATGCTGCTCAGGCACATAATGAGGGAGCATATTGGCCTTATTCTTTCGAGGACACTTCCATGCTTATTCCATGGATATGGAAGTTCTTATCTACCAACGCTTCATTCTTCATGGGCTTGTTCTTTCTGATTGCAGGCTATTTTGTTCCCATCAGCTATGACAGACAAAATTCCGGTGTTTTCGTAAAAAAGAAACTTCTGCATCTCGGTATTCCTTGCGCCCTGATGAGCATGATCCTTTCCCTGATGGTCGGACATTTTGAAATCGGGCACATGTGGTTTGTAGAAAACCTTCTAGTGTTCTCTCTGTTATATGTTGTTTACAGACTGGTCTTCAAGCCGAAGTATAATCCGACGGAGCCACGCAATATGTCGATGGTATGGTTCCTTGTCATCGCAATGGTTATGGGCCTAGCTGTTCAGATCGTTCGTGGGTTCAGTCCACAGGACAGGTGGATCAATGTTCTCAACATCCTTTATTTCGAGCCAGCCAGATATCCGCAGTACGTGGTAATGTTCATCCTGGGTGTTTATATGGAAAGGCGCCGCATGATGGAGAACTTAGATTGTAGGACTGGCTTCAACTGCCTGATTATCGGTCTGCTGCTGACATTAGGGAACTATTTGCGTTCAAGCGGTCCATGGGGCTCATTTGTTGATCACTGGTTCGGATTCTACGAGTCAATGATGAGCATTTCCATCAGTTTCGGCCTTATATGGGTCTTCAAGGAACTGTTCAATGGCACCAACTCTTTCTTCAAATGGGCCTGTAAACAGACGTACGCGGTTTATATTGTCCACCTGCCTTTGATGATCCTTATTCAGTTTCTCACCGATGGAATGATTACCCGACCAATACCTGAATTCCTTTTCATCGGAGTGGTATCTTTGGTTGCGTCATTCCTTATAAGCTGGGGAATCAACGCTCTTTTAGAACTACCAAAAATCAGAAAATAAATACTGTCCCAAAGGGGGAAATGTATAACCCCACAAAGGGCATTGCTCTCTGTGGGGTCAGGTTATATCATAAGCATCTTCTTTGCATTGAAATGTCATTATTGACTGGAATCTGGCAGAGGAGTTTTGAAATCGTTGTTGCACCAGAGTGAGGGTTGTTGCTCGTTAAGCAACAGCCAGCGGCTCCATCCAGTGGCTTTATCAAATGCCAGAGCGCCATAGACTGATTCGAATGTGCCGCCCCTTTGACCTTCGCTTTTAACCTTCAACTTATAATCGGGTACGAAATCTGCTTTAAATTCACCGTTTTCCACGATGTAAGTTGTGAGCTTTCCGTCAGGATGAAAGTTGTACAATTCGTTAAGAATCATTGATCCCGTACCAGAAGACCACATTGTACGCTGATAGGCACCCTTTATTGCCATCAGTACACTGTAATCTACCTGATAGTCGTGATCGAGCAGATATTGGCTGGCATACTGCGCAGCGATACAATTATTAAATGCCGACTTCAAGTCAGTCCAGAATGCATCGTCGAACACCTCTGGCAACGCTTTTCTCATGCCTTCCATATATCTGCCGATATCATATAAGGGATTATTCTCGTTAATCTTAACAGCATTCTTTGTCACATCGTTTATCTTCTGTTTCTGTTCGGCGGTTCCATTTTTGTAAGTGTCGCAGAGACGATCGGTAAACTCTCGCATCACCTTGCCCAATACGTTGAGCCGTGCTGTTTCAGTCACGGTTATATCATTGTAAAAGATATGCATATGATCCATCTTTGAAAGTTCGTCAAAGTGCTTAGCATCGTATTCTATATACTTTTCAAGAGCGTATTTCAAATTGTCAGATGCGGCAGATATGCACTCTATAAATGTGTCATAACATCATGCAGGCATCGAATATCACTACATCAGGTCGGATGTCGGCAGCCTTGATGGCATGTGCTAAAGAAGGAGCCGAGAAATTATGACCTGGGTTACCATTGTCGAAGATGACGCCTCGGGTGGAACCTGTCTTAGCGTTTTCTTGATAAAGATCCGCTTCAGGCCGATAGCCGCCACCGTGATCGTGTAATATCAGAATATATCTCTTGGCGGGACAGTTTTTTGCGGCCCAGTTGATGAAGTTGGTCAGAGAGTCGGGGGTGGTAAAGTCGCAATTCTTACCAGGGAGATAATGATCCTTAACCTGTTCTTTCAAGGTCTTAGTAGGGTCGATTGTAATACGGAAAGTACTGTTTGCTTCAGGAGCCATCCATAATAGGTAAGTTATATTATCCAACTTTTCTTCGGCTTCTTCTCCGTATTAATTCAAATCAGCTTCCAGTACCGTCTTAAACAAATCGTCATCCGTGCTAGGAAGGTAATCTTTATTGGAGAATTTGCATTCTGCGGCAATTCTCACATTATTGTAGCTCGACCGTTCTGCATTATACATTTTGCGTAAGTTGTCTATAACGTGTTTGTCGAGGGTGCCGCCGCCATGGGCATAATACATAATAGTGACATCGGCTAGTTGGGATGGATCGGGCACTGGTGTCGTTTTAGGGTTGTCTTCGTTTACACACGATGTGAGTATCGACAACATCACGGTACAACATAATAGTGCTGTTGCAAAATTAAAAAATTATTTTTTCATAATGTTTGATGTTTGTTTTTATTCCTTTATTACAGGCATATTGGCTCCTTGCCAAGCGATGATGCCACCTTTCAGATTGACGCACTTATAACCGACATCAGCCAGTCTTCCGGCAGCATTGGCAGAACGACGACCGCTGCGGCAATAGACAGCAATCTTCTTGTCTGTAGGCAGAGTAGCCTTTGCTTTCTCCACAAAATCACTTTGACCCTGATCTATCAGGATTGCCCTCTGAATATGCCCTTCTGCAAACTCAGCAGCTGACCGTACATCAAGTACTACTACATTGGTATCTGCAATCAGTTCTGCGAACTCTTGCACATCCGCATTTTCAAAATTCTGTTTGGCACAAGCCGTTGTCAGGCCCAGTGTAGCCAATAAACAAGTCAATAACTCCTTCATATACACGTCATTTACATATATTTTATCCTTTGATAGTGCAAATATACGAATTATAGTTTAAATATGTTATTCTTTTGCAGATTTTTTATATCTTTGCAACCAGTTATGGAAGATTCAATATTTAATAAATATCTCGATGAGATAGGTAAGGAGGCCCTGCTTTCCGATCAGGAAGAGCGCGAATTGTCTGACAGGATCAGGAAGGGTGACCAGCGGGCATTGTCAAAGCTTGTTGAAGCCAATCTCCGATTCGTAGTCACTGTGGCACGCCAATATAGAGGCCAGGGTGTTGAGTTGGAAGATCTGGTCAGTGAAGGAAACATGGGCTTGATGAAGGCTGCTGCTAATTTTGATGCCAGCAGAGGTGTTCGCTTTGTCAACTATGCAGTCGTTCATGTACGTCAGCAGATAGAGAAAGCCATTGCCCAGCAGTCCGGTCTTTATCAGGTACCTAAGGATGCAAAGCATGATGATGTGGCTCGTCAGCAGAGCATGCCTCTTTCTGTGGATGCGCCTTTGGGCCATCGTGCCAATATGAGCCTGCTTTCTGTGTTGGTGAATAAAGACGCACCATTAGCCGATGAACGTGTTCACTCTGAGGTGATAGAGGATGCTGTGGAGTTTGCCTTAGGTTCTCTCGATAAGCGTGAGAGTAAGGTGATATATTCCTATTTTGGCATCGGACAGGAGCATGAGACGATGGCTGAGATTGCAGAAGATATGGAGCTGAAGCGCGAACGAGTACGACAGATTCGTGACAAGGCCATCCGTAAACTGCGTAAGACCTATAAGAATCACCTGAAAGACCTGCGAAAGTAATAGCCATAAAAAAAGCTCCCCCGAGGGGAGCCTTTTTATTTGATAGATGTTTATTTGATCAGATCAACCGAACGCTTCAGGAAGCGATCAAGTGCTTCGCCTTTAAGCATACCGTTCTGAAGTAGGGCAAGGTCGATGAGCTGGTGAACGATAGAGTTGTCCTTTGCGTAGTCAGCAATAACAGCTGTCTTCTTGTCCTTTTGCTCCTGAACAGCCTTCTCTGCTTCAGCCTTCTGGTCCTTATCCTCCTGCGTCAGTTCGTCGTACTTCTTCTTGTCCTGCTGCTGGCGAATAGCTGCCAGACGAGCCTCCTGTCCCTTGAGTTCTGCCTCGATAGGCTTCAGGGCTTCAGCAGTAGCGCTCTCACTGTCAGCGAGAACCTTCTTCACCAGCGGATGGTTGGCATTGAGTACGATGTTAAAGGAGTCTGGCATTTGGCCGTAGAAGTTCATACCTGGCTGGAAACGACTCATCTCCTTCATACGACGCATATACTCGTTCTGGGTGATGATGACAGGACGAGCCTCCTCGCCAAGGGCATCTACCTGTACCATAAACTCTGCCTTGTCAATCTTTGGCAACTGTGTACGGAATACGGCTGACAGATTGTCACTCTGCTCTTCTGTAAGTTCCGTCTTAGGTGCATCACTCTTCACAATCAGACGATCAATGATGTCGCTGTCCACACGGGTAAAACGACTCTTCTCAAACTTCTGCTCCAAGGTCTGGATAGTAGGCACATCAAGCTGTCCGTCAAGCAGCAGTACGCTGTAGCCCTTGTCCTGAGCAGCCTTGATGTAAGAATACTGCTCCTCCTTGTCTGTGGCGTAGAGATATACCAGCTGGTCATCTTTGTCCTTCTGGTTGGCCTCAATGAGTGTCTTATACTCGTCGAAGGTGAAGTGCTTGCCTTCTGTATCCTTAAACAGGGCAAAGTCTTTTGCACGATCATAGAAGCCATCCTCTGAGAGGATACCATAGTTGATAAAGAGCTTCAGATCATCCCACTTCTCTTCGTACTGCTTACGATCTTCCTTGAAGATGGCACTCAGACGGTCTGCCACTTTCTTGGTGATGTAGGTAGAGATCTTCTTCACCTCACGATCACTCTGCAGGTAAGAACGACTTACATTCAGAGGAATGTCTGGTGAGTCGATCACACCATGCAACAGTGTCAGGAACTCAGGCACAATACCTTCCACCTGATCGGTTACAAACACCTGGTTGCAATAGAGCTGAATCTTGTTGCGCTGCAGGTCGATATTCGACTTGATGCGTGGGAAGTAGAGGATACCAGTCAGGTTGAAGGGGTAATCCACATTCAGGTGAATCCAGAACATGGGCTCATCGCTCATGGGATAGAGTGTGCGGTAGAACGACTTGTAGTCTTCATCCTTGAGTGATGAAGGTGTCTTGGTCCAGAGAGGCTCTACATTGTTAATAATGTTGTCCTCGTCTTTATCAACCATCTTCTTCTCTTCGCTGCTCCATTCCTGTTTCTTTCCGAAAGCCACAGGCACAGCCATAAACTTGCAGTATTTGTTAAGCAGACCTTCGAGCTTGCTCTTGTCGAGGAACTCCTTGCAGTCGTCATCGATATAGAGGATGATGTCTGATCCATGCTCCTCACGTTCTGCATCGTCAATCTCGTAGGCAGGACTGCCATCGCAGCTCCACTTCACAGCTTTTGCACCTTCTTTATACGATTTTGTGATGATCTCCACCTTCTTTGATACCATGAATGAAGAATAGAAACCAAGTCCGAAGTGGCCGATGATGTTGTTGGCGTTGTCCTTATACTTCTCCAGGAAGTCGCTCACGCCAGAGAATGCAATCTGGTTGATGTATTTGTCAATCTCCTCCTCAGTCATGCCGATACCATGATCACTGATGGTGATAGTGCCTTTTTCGGCATCGAAGTTTACGCGTACAGTCAGATCGCCCAGTTCTTCCTTGTAGTCGCCCTGTGCTGCCAGTGTCTTCATCTTCTGGGTGGCATCAACAGCGTTTGATACCATCTCACGGAGGAATATTTCGTGATCGCTATAGAGAAACTTTTTGATGACGGGGAATATGTTCTCGGTTGTAACCCC
>CAMJGE010000036.1 GCA_946405145.1 uncultured Prevotella sp. | reverse complement strand
AATTCAAACGCGACTACGACCGTTTGATTTTCTCAGCGCCGTTCCGTCGTCTGCAAAACAAGACACAAGTGTTTCCCTTACCAGGCAGCATCTTCGTCCACAACCGTCTGACTCACTCTTTAGAGGTGGCAAGTGTGGGTATGTCGTTAGGTAATGATGTGGCTCAGCAACTGATCATCCGTCATCCTGAGCTGAAAGATACCATGTTTCAAGAGATTGGACAGATTGTTGCCACAGCCTGTCTGGCTCATGATTTAGGCAATCCCCCTTTCGGTCATAGTGGTGAGAAAGCGATGCAAGCCTATTTTCTCGAAGAAGCTGGTACGGACTTACAACGTGAGGTGTCACCAGTTTTTTGGAACGACCTCACCCACTTCGAGGGCAACGCCAATGCCTTTCGCATCCTGACCCATCAGTTCAAGGGGCGGCGATCTGGCGGATTTGTAATGACTTATTCTACCCTCGCCAGCATCGTTAAGTACCCACATTCCTCTACAGCTGCTGGCAAGAAAGGCAAATTTGGATTCTTCGACACCGAAAGGGATTCTTACCTCAAGATAGCTGAAGAACTCGGTATTCCATGCCTGTCTGCGATGGGTGAGCCCCTACGCTTCGCCCGTTATCCCTTGGTATATCTTGTGGAGGCTGCCGATGATATCTGTTATGAGATTATGGATATTGAAGATGCCCACAAACTTAAAATTCTTTCGCACGACGACACGATGCAGCTACTCTTAGGATTCTTTGATGCCGAGAGTCAGCAACACATCCTTCAGCGTATTGAGGAAGAGGGTGTAACCGACAACAATGAAAAGGTGGTCTATCTGAGAGCCTGCGTCATTGGTAAACTTGAGAATGAGTGCGTCCGCGTATTTATTGACAATGAGGAGTCGATTCTCAGCGGCACATTCCAAGGCAGCCTCATCGACCATATCAGCGATTTGCAAAAAGAAGCTTATCAGCGGTGCTGTTCGCTCTCTGTGAAGCGCATCTACAAGAGTCGTCCGGTGCTTGATGTCGAACTATCCGGTTATCAGATTATCCAGACACTCATGCAACAGTTCATCGGGGCTGCCGTCCATCCTGACCGTTTCTATTCAAAACACCTTATCAGTCGTGTGTCGAGCCAGTACGACATTGATGCGCCTGATCTTGAAACACGCCTGATGGCTGTCATCGACTATATCAGTGGCATGACCGATGTCTATGCTCTTGATATCTATCAGAAAATCAACGGCATAT
This sequence comes from uncultured Prevotella sp., assembly GCA_946405145.1. GTDB lineage: Bacteria > Bacteroidota > Bacteroidia > Bacteroidales > Bacteroidaceae > Prevotella. The sequence goes on along the minus strand of CAMJGE010000036.1, from coordinate 13,509 downwards.
CATTGCCTATAATTTAAAGAATGATGAAGAAACTATATATTGAAACGTATGGCTGTCAGATGAATGTGGCAGACTCGGAGGTAGTGGCATCTGTGATGCAGATGGCAGGTTATGAGACCACCGAGACATTGGAAGAGGCTGATGCTGTCTTCCTTAACACCTGTAGTGTCAGAGATAACGCAGAACAGAAGATTTATCACCGTCTGGATGCACTCGACGCAGAGCGCCGCAAAGGGCACCAGATGATCTTGGGGGTGCTTGGATGTATGGCAGAGCGTGCCCAAGAGGCGTTGTTAGAACAGCACCATGCCGACCTGGTGGCAGGTCCTGATGCCTACCTCTCCCTACCCGATTTGATAGCCCAGGCAGAGCTGGGGCATAAGGCGATGAATATTGAGCTTTCTACCACAGAGACCTATCGTGACGTAGTGCCTCAACGCATCGGTCTGGGTCATAAAATCGGAGGATTTGTTAGTATCATGCGTGGTTGCAACAACTTCTGCCACTACTGCATTGTGCCTTACACCCGTGGTCGTGAGCGCAGTCGTGACCTAGAGAGCATCCTCCGTGAGGTAAGAGATCTGCGCGACCGTGGCTACAAAGAGGTGACGCTGTTAGGCCAGAATGTAAACAGCTATCACCTAGATGGACCAGCTCACCTAGATTTCCCCCAACTGCTGCGAAAGGTAGCAGAGGAAGTCCCCACGATGCGTATCCGTTTCACCACCTCGCATCCGAAGGACATGAGTGATGATACGCTGCGAGTGATTGCCGAGATGCCTAATGTGTGTAAGCATATCCACCTGCCCGTACAGAGTGGCAGTGACCGTATCTTGAAACTGATGAATCGCAAATACACCCGCGAGTGGTATATGGATCGAGTAGAGGCTATCCGTCGTATCATCCCTGACTGTGGACTCTCTACGGACATTTTCGTAGGTTACCATTCTGAAACGGAGGAGGACCACCAGCTATCACTCTCGCTGATGTGTGAGGTGGGCTACGACTCAGCCTTTATGTTCAAATACTCTGAGCGCCCCGGTACCTATGCCTCGAAACATCTGCCTGACGATGTACCCGAAGAAGAAAAGATCCGCCGACTGAATGAGTTGATCCAGTTGCAGACGGAGATGAGTGCCATCCAGAACAAGAAGGATGAGGGTAAGGTGTTCGACGTGTTGGTGGAGGGTTTCTCCAAGCGCAGTCGCGAACAGCTTTGCGGACGCACCGAGCAGAATAAGATGGTAGTCTTCAACAAAGGCTCGCATCATATCGGCGAGACCGTCAGAGTCCGCATCACAGGTTCCACCAGTGCTACATTATTAGGAGATAATATATGAAAGAGTTCTTGAATGTCCTGCGGCGGTTTGTGCCACCCTACAAGAAGTACCTGGTGCTGTCGGTAGTGTTCAACATCCTATCGGCAGTGCTGAACATCTTCTCGTTTGCAGCTCTGATACCCATCCTACAGATTCTCTTCCAGACAAGTGACGCAGAGACAGCTACCTCCCTGATGGCATGGGACTGGGGGAACATCCAAGCGGTGCTGATGAACAACATGAATTATTATGTGAATGGCCTCATCGACCAGTTCGGCCAGACCACAACCCTGCTCTTCATTGGCCTGTTCTTAGCTGTTATGACATTCCTGAAGACAGGTGCTTATTTCCTTTCTGCAGCTACGATCATTCCCATCCGTACAGGTGTGGTACGCGACATCCGCAACCAACTCTACCAGAAAATCACTTCCCTGCCACTCGGCTTCTTTTCTGAAGAACGTAAGGGTGACATCATTGCCCGTATGAGTGGTGATGTGCAGGAGATAGAGAACTCCATCATGGCTTCACTCGAGATGCTGTTCAAGAACCCGATTCTTATCGTCAGCTATTTCGCAGCTTTGATATTCATCTCCTGGGAACTTACCCTCTTCACCCTGGTTATCGTCCCCATCATGGGATGGTTCATGGGCTGGGTTGGCCGCAAACTGAAGGCACAGTCTATCAAGGCGCAAGGACTCTGGAGCGACACGATGAGTCAGGTAGAAGAAACACTCGGTGGACTTCGCATCATCAAGGCTTTCTGTGCAGAGGGGAAGATGAACCGCCGTTTCGACCGCATCAACTCTGCCTACCGTAACGATATCATGCGGGTGAATATCCGCCAGTCGTCAGCCCACCCGATGTCAGAGTTCCTGGGTACCATCATGATTGTCATCGTATTGTGGTTCGGTGGTATCCTTGTCATCAACAACCACACCCTCTCAGGCCCTATCTTCATCTATTATATGGTGATGCTCTATTCCATCATCAACCCTTTGAAGGATTTCTCGAAGGCGGGCTATAACATCCCCAAGGGACTGGCTTCGATGGAACGTGTGGATAAGATCCTGATGGCTGAGAACCATATCCAGGAACCTGCAGATCCCAAGCACATACCCAGTTTCGAGCATCAGATAGAGTTCCGTCATGTCAGTTTCAAATATGCGGAGCAGTGGGTACTGCGCGACATCAATCTTGTAATCCCTAAGGGCAAGACTATCGCACTCGTGGGACAGAGCGGTTCCGGGAAATCCACCCTCGTCGATCTGATCCCTCGCTACTACGATGTGCAGGAAGGCGAAGTGCTTATCGATGGTATCAACGTGAAGGACCTCGGCATCTATGATCTGCGCCAACTCATCGGCAATGTGAATCAGGAGGCCATTCTCTTCAACGACTCCTTCCGTAACAATATCTCCTTTGGTGTGGAGAATGCCACCAAGCAACAGATCGAAGAGGCAGCCAAGATTGCCAATGCCTACGATTTCATCATGGCTTCAGAACAAGGTTTCGACACCAATATCGGCGACCGGGGTGGTCGTCTCTCTGGTGGTCAGCGCCAGCGTGTGTCTATCGCCCGTGCTATTCTGAAGAATCCGCCCATCCTCATCCTCGACGAAGCGACCTCGGCTCTAGATACCGAGAGCGAGCGGTTAGTACAGGATGCGCTTGAGCGACTGATGAAGACACGTACTACCGTAGCTATCGCCCACCGTCTGAGCACCATCAAGAATGCTGACGAGATATGTGTGCTCCACGAAGGTCGTATCGTGGAACGTGGTACCCACGAAGGATTGCTTACGCAAGATGGCTATTATAAACGACTGCATGAGATGCAGAAATGAGACAGAGGTTACTATATCTAATAAAGGTTTATATGTTGACGTTGATACTGTTCATCATCGCCAAGGTTGTCTTTATGCTTCTCAACTATCCAGACCATCCGTTTACTGCTGGCGATATGATTAACGTTATCTTCCACGGTCTGTCGCTCGACCTCTCCACCAGTCTCTACTTCCTCATCCTACCATTCTTTATTACACTTATCTCTATGTGGTGGTCACACCTTCAGCTACAGACAGCCCTAAATATCTACTATGCCATTATCGCCTTTATGCTGATGTCCGCCTTTATAGCAGATACCAGTCTTTATCCCTTCTGGGGTTTTAAGCTCGATGCCAGTTGTCTACAATACCTTGAGACTCCCACAGAAGTCAGGGCCAGTGTATCTGGGGTTTACATGACTGTCCGCCTCATCTTGTTGATTGGAGGATCCTATGCCATATATCGTCTTTACAAGGCTATATCCTTATGGACTAAAGCGCCAAGCCAGCGCCGCTCAGCCACAGTCACCAACCTGCTGTTCATCCCGCTGATTATTATTGGTATCCGTGGTGGTCTTGATGAATCTACTACCAACATCGGACAGGTGTATTTCTCCCAAAATCAGTTTTTGAACCACTCAGCCGTCAACCCTGTGTTCAGTTTCCTGTCGTCGTTTGAAAAGACCGCCAGTAACATCGTGGACTATGATTTCTTCAGTCAGCGTGAATGTGATGCCCTGACGAAAGACCTCTATCCCACAACCTCAGAGACTACCGACACCCTGCTTACTACCACTCGCCCCGATATCGTTATCGTACTGATGGAAAGTGCTGGTGACATTTTTGAAAAAGTCATGCCCCATCTGCGACGACTCAAGAAAGAAGGCATCGACTTCACAGCCTGCTATGGTAACACCTGGCGCACTGATCGCGGCACTGTCTGTACTTATAGCGGTTACCCCTCATTCCCCACCTCGTCGGTTATGAAGATGCCCCAGAAGACCAACCATCTGCCAGGCATCGCAGCCTCATTGCGTGAGGCAGGCTACCAGACATCTTATCTATATGGTGGCGACATCAACTTCACCAATATGCGAAGCTTTCTCGTCACCACTGGCTGGGAGAAACTCACCTGGAAAGCCGACTATAGTAGTGAGGAGCAGAACTCTGCCAAATGGGGCGTGAGAGATGACATCACTTTCACCACCCTCTACGAGCAGATTGCCGCCATCGATACCGCAGCTAACCATCAGCGACACCTCTTCGGCTTCTCCACCCTCAGCTCCCATGAGCCATGGGATGTGCCGCTGAAGAAACTCGACCAGGAGATACCCAATGCCTTCTACTATCTTGATACCTGCATCGGCGATTTCATCGATAAACTGAAGCAGTTGCCACAATGGAAGAACCTGCTCATCATCTTCATACCCGACCACAGCATCGACTATGGTCAATATACAGAAGCCCTACAAGAACGCAATAAGATTCCAATGGTGTGGGCAGGTGGTGCCGTCAAGGCGCCAAGAAAGATCACCAAACTCTGCAACCAGACTGACCTGGCCGCTACCCTGTTGGCACAACTGCAATTGTCCCACGACCAATATCGCTGGAGCCGAGACGTGCTGAGTACCTCCTACCGCTATCCCTTCGCCGTTCACAACTACAACAACGGCTTCACTGTGGCCGACTCCACAGGATTTATCGCCTTCGACCTGGAATCCAATCGTCTCGTCACCAACGAGAGTAGTCAGGCTTCACGATTGGAGCATATGGGCAAGGCCATCCTTCAGGCTACCACAGCCGACTTGAAAGCAATGGGAACCAAATAAATACAGATTATGACCTCCAACAAACACAGACTTTTACTCCTTGCTCCACTCGGATCCACCATCTATAATCTGATGCTGGCTTACGTCGTGTATTTTCTGGCCCGCATTCTCTTTCTGGTGATCAACTACTCCTATTTTTCTATCAACATGACCTACAGCCATCTGTGGGAGTTGTTGATGGGTGGATTAGTGTTTGACACATCGGCAATCCTCATCACCAACAGTCTCTATATCGTGCTTATGCTCCTGCCCTGGCATGGCAAGGAGACTGCCACTTACCAAAAGATATGTCGCTGGCTGTTTGTCACCATCAACAGTCTGGCATTGTTCATCAACCTTTGCGATGCAGTCTATTTCCGCTATACCATGCGTCGCACTACAACCACCATCTTCAGTGAATTTTCCAATGAAGGCAACCTCGGCTCTATCTTTTTTACTGAGATGTTTAATCACTTTTACCTTGTCTTTATCTTCGGTGCCGTCGTCTGGGCACTCAACTACCTTTATCATACCACCCGACTCCTCCAGCGCCATTATGTCTGGTGGCAGTATGACATAGCTATGCTGCTGTCACTCCTTATCTTTATTCCCTTTGGGGTGGCAGGCATCCGAGGCGGTTTTACCACAGCTGTACGCCCCATCACCATCAGCAATGCCAATCAGTATGCCGACCATCCTGTAGAGGCTGCTTTGGTGCTCAACACGCCCTTCTCTCTCTACCGCACTATCGGCAAAGATGTCTTTGTAGTGCCCAACTACTTTAAGAAAGAAGATCTTGAGACAATCTATAGCCCGATTCATAAGCCTAGAATTACTAGGGGTTCTAGTTTGATTAAGAAGAATGTTGTCATTCTGATTGTCGAGAGCTTTGGACGTGAATACATAGGCGCTTTGAACCAGTCTCTCGAGAATGGGCTCTACAAAGGTTATACTCCATTTGTCGATTCGCTCATCGCCCGTAGTGTCACCTTCAGCCATTCTTACTGCAATGGTCGTAAGAGCATCGACGGTATGCCCTCCATTCTCTCCAGTATTCCTATGTTCGTTGAGCCCTTCTTCCTGACACCAGCCTCCATGAACCAGGTAAGTGGCATTGCCCGTCTGCTCGACGACGAGGGATATCAGACAGCCTTCTTCCACGGTGCCCAACGAGGCTCTATGGGCTTTCAGGCCTTTGCCAAAGCCACAGGTTTTCAAGACTATTACGGACGTGAAGACTTCAATGCCGATGCCCGTTTTGGCAACGACGACGATTTCGACGGTACCTGGGCTATCTGGGATGAGCCTTTCCTACAATACTATGCCGCGAAGATGTCGGAGATGAAGGAGCCTTTCATGACAGCTGTGTTCACCGCCAGCAGTCATCATCCCTATGCGGTACCAGAGAAGTATAAAGCTACCTTCCCCGAAGAGGGCATCATTATCCACAAGTGTATCCGCTATACGGATATGGCCATCGGTAAGTTCTTTAAGAGAGCCAGTCATGAGCCTTGGTTCAACAACACCATTTTCGTACTCACCAGCGACCACACCAACCTTTCTGACCATGAATACTACCAGACCGACTTAGGTGGGTTCTGCTCACCTATTATTATCTACGAGCCTGGCAATGATACCAGGAAGCCCGAGATACAGGATAAGATTGCCCAGCAGATTGACATCCTGCCTACGCTGATGGGTATGCTCCACTATCAAAAGCCCTACTTTGCCTTCGGTATCGACCTCTTCAGCACCAAATCTGAAGATACGTGGGCTGTCAACTATCTCAATGGCATCTATCAATATGTGAAGAGAGGTCATGTACTTCAGTTTGATGGTGAAAAGGCGATAGGCATGTATGCCCTCACCGATTCGCTCATGCAAAATAATCTCAATGGCAAAGTGGCTGATCAGCCTTGGATGATACAGGAACTGAAGGCCATCATCCAACAGTACATGTCGCGCATGAAAGAAGATCGTCTCTTACCTTAAAAGAGGTAAAAGATGAGAGGATTCAATAAATATGTCGGAAGAGTTCATTGAAAGACTTGAACTGTTCTTTTGCCAGTGGTGCTTGAGGATCTTCTATCCAGTAGAGCGGCACCTCACGATACATGGCTGCCACCAGTGAGAACGTGCTCGGTGCCCCTATCAGCCAGTCACATAACGACAACAGACACATATCCTCTGCCGGATTCCCATCAGGGAAATCCACCTTACACCAATCATCTTCCAGCTCCTTTCGGAAATAATCCCTGTCCAGCTCAGGATCGTTACCACACACAAAGAAGATGAGCTTTACACCAGTATGCAGCTTCTTAAACTGCTTCAGCACACCCACATACTGGGCATCATCATAAAAGAACCTACCGCCCTGAAAGGTCTTATAGTCACCCCTTCTCACATGTACACCCACTCTTACAGCACAACCTTCGCCCAACTTCTGCTGCGAGGCAGCCAACACATCCTTGTTGAAGGCAAAGAGCTGCTTGATTTCAGGCTTATATTTCTCAAAGAGGTCATACCAACGCGCATACCATCCCGTCACCATGATCAGTCGTTTGTCCAGCATCATCTGCTCCTCACGAGTATAGTCGCCGTTCTCCTGATCAAAGTGTAAGGTTGGGAAGAGCCTTAACTTCGCCCCATATTTGGCAAAGAGGTACATCAGAAAATGATGATGCCTGGTTTTACAGATATGGAACCAGGGATACTTATAGGCAAAGCGCATCGACATCGTGGTTCGTCCATGTTCCCGTGCCCAGGCATACACATGCCCATACTGCAGCATGTTGTTAGCCATCCGCCCCTTATCGTGTACAAATATCATATCAGTCCTTTCCTTCGTTTGATGTCCTCCAAGGGCTCCAGACTAACGCGCCCCGTCTCTGCATCATAGCGGATATTGAACTCTTCGTGAGAGCGCTTCCAACGGTTGTGGGTCCAGAGCCAATATTGTGGAGCCCTGTTGATGGATGCTTCCAGCATCTTGAAGTAGGCATCTGTCAGTTCATAGTCCTTCGTCTGTTTGGGATTCTTCTCTATCAGTTTGAACTCTGCCACATAATAACCTCTCTTAGGACGCGTCACGTCGATGTAGAGCACCGCATGGCCTGCACTGCGTGCCAAACGCTCTGTACCAGTCAGCACGGGTGTATCGTGATTCAGGAAATCCAGCCAGTGGTGGATATTGTTCCAGAACGGCACCTGGTCGGAGATATAGCCAATCACCACAGGCTGGTTTTTCTGTCTGTACTCCGCCAGTCTCCGGAGTGTCTCAGCCATGGGGATACACACCGCCCCCATCCTCTGTCGGAGGTTCAGGAAAAGCTGGTCAAAATCCGAGTTCTCCAACACATGATAGATCTGCCCGCACTGCGCCTTAGGTGTCACCCAGAGCGGCAGTGATGTGATCCATTCCCAGTTGCAGTAATGTCCCAGATAGACGGCACAAGACTGTCCGTTGCCAACGATTTCATCCACCACCTCCGTACCTTTAAAGACCATACGGCGCTTCAGCTCCTTCTTGCTGATGGTCAGCAGTTTGATTGTTTCCACCAGGTAATCGCAGAACCAGCGATAAAAATCTTTCTCTATTAGTCTTAGTTCTTCTTCCGATTTCCTCGGGAAACTGTCTGCCAGATTCTTTCTCACCATCTTCTTACGATAGCCCACAAGGTGATACACCACCACATAGATACCATCGGATATCAAGTAGTGTACCCACATCGGTAGCAGGGAGAATAACCAAAGTACAACGTATGTCAGATAGTAAAGCAGTTTCATAGGCCTATTTACCAGATATCTTTTGCACGCGTTGGACGGAAGATGGTCAGCGCCCGTTTCCATTTACTGCGCAGGATGTCCTTCTTCAGCTGATCCTGACTGTCGATTACCGCCCCGAAAGGCTCGCCACGATGCAATACGTCATTCATGAATGATGAGGAGGTGATGCCCCACTTACGGAGGAACTGCAGCGAGCCGTCGTTCTTCACAATGCGGTGGGTAGAACGCGCCTCGAAGTGATAGACACGACTTTTATCGATGCCTTTGAAGATCCTGACGCCAGCATGATATAGCTTTGCCGAGAAATCGGGGTCGGAATACATGCCTGGACTATACTCCACGCTATAGCCCCCCACCAGGTCCCAAAGGTCACGGTGCACCACGTTAGGAGGCCACGTAGCCCCCTGCCAGTCACCATGCTTCAGTGTCATAAACTCACTCAACAGCCGCTCCTCATCAAAGGTTTCCACACTTTCGCCATAGTTAGCTGGCGCAATAACACTTTTACAGAAGAACTTGCGCGGCTGTATCAAAGTCGAAGAGAGGAAGAACAGCTTATGCCCGATGGCTCTGATCTCATCGTAAAGTGCCGTATCCCAACCAGGGCATACATACATATCATCGTTCATGAACAGCACATAGTCTGTCGTTACCAACGGGCGCAGGCCGTTCAGCGCATAACACACGCCGATATTCTCCGGCGAATGTGTATATTTCAGTCCTTCAGCTTTCACCCATTCCAAGGTTCCGTCGCTACCATCGTTCACATGGATCAAGATCTCATGCTGGAAAGTTGAGTTCTTCCTGATACTCGTCACACAAAGTTTCAGGAAGGCGAGGTTGTTCCACGAAGGGATCAGGATGGAAAACAGTTCTTTTTCGTTTGCCATTATGAATTGTTTCTATAACGTTTCTCAATCATCTTCGCCACCAATACAAACTGATAGAAAGCATCCATACCTGCCCGCACGAGACCTGGCAAACCATCACGGAAACCTAGTTTCAGGATATAGTTGCGGAAGAAACGCCAAGCCGGACGCCCCAGCAAGGCACCCAACCCGTAGTTCTTCGAGGCGCGCTTCTCTATCTCGTTATCGGTATAGGCATTCGTCTTACACAGCAGGTCGGCTATCGTCTCATCAGCCAGATGCACAAAGCGCACGTTCTTCTCCGACGCGGGAATCTTCTCCGTACGCCCCTGCACCGTTGGGAAGGTGTGGACATGGGGAGGCCACTCTACCCCCTCGCGCTTGAAGAAGCGCAACTGACGGTCATAGGTGATGCTTTTCGTATAGCGAAGCATAAAGCGATTCAAGCGTGGGATATAGATCCCTGCGGGGGCATCAGGCTCTGCGATACGGCGATACAGATAGTTGCGCAGCTCTGGCGTCACAATCTCGTCGGCATCCACCACCAGCACCCACGGGTTCGCTGCCGACTGTATGGCAAACGTACGTGCTGGCTCGGCACTCTTATGATTCGCCTTGGGGAAGGTCACGATCCGGCAGCCGTATTGACGGGCAATGTCGAGGGTACTGTCAGTACTCTCCATGTCACAGATCAGAACCTCATCGAAGCTCTTCACCGCCTCTAATACCTGCGCCAGATCACGCTCGGCATTATAGGTGTTAATGACTACCGATATCTTGTTTTGGTCATTCATCGCTGCAAAGATACGAATAATTATTGATAGAACAATATAATTTAATAAAATTCACGCTGACCAAATGCCACATTCAGTCGGAACTTCGTTGACATAAACTCGTAGTAATTGTCAGGATAGCGACCTGGCTGGCTCTTCCAGAACTCATGACCATATACTGTGTTCAGATAATTTCTTTTTCCTTATATTGCATAGCAAACAAGGTGAGGTCGTCATGTTGTTCTGTTTCACCGACAAACCGTTGAACTGTATCTGTCATCGTCTCGACAAGTTGTTGAGGAGAGCCTGTGAAGGTACTGACGACAGCAGCAACCCTTTCCTTTCCGAACAACTTATGACTGGCATTTTCAGCCTCAGTGAGTCCGTCTGTATAAAGGAACAGCATCGATCCGGGAACCATGTTTAGTTCCTGATCTGAATAGTTCAGGTCAGGATCAACGCCGATGGGCAGATGGGATTTGCAATCTATCTGTGTGCCCTCGACGAAGGGCGCATCATGCCCGGCATTACAGAAGCAAAGATGCCCCGTCGGCAAGTCGAGCACACCCACGAACAATGTCACGAACATACAATTGTCATTGCCCTCACAGATATTGACATTCATCGTCTCCACGATCCGATGCGGTTCCGAGGTATGGGCAGCGATGTTGCGGAAGAGCGTGCGACTGACAGCCATCACCAGCGAGGCTGGCACACCCTTTCCCGACACGTCGCCAATACAGAAGAACAGTTTCTCGTCGCGGATAAAGAAGTCGTAGAGGTCACCGCCAACAGCCTTAGCTGGTGTCAGCGTCGCATAAAGATCCAGGTCTTTGCGATCGGGGAAGGCAGGGAATGTCTTAGGCAACATCGACATCTGGATGTTACGTGCCACATTCAGTTCACTCTGCATCAAGGCCTTTGCAGCCGTTGTCGCTTTCAGCTCTTCCACATATTGCGTCAACGACTGCTGCATGGTATCAAACGAATCGCGTAAATAAGCCACCTCGTCGTTGTGCTTGAATACCGGCAAAGGGGTACTGAAATCACCCTGCGCCACCTTATGAGCTGAATCGGAGAGGAACTCCAACGGCTGGATGGCATGGCGGATGCTGTGACTTGTGAAGAAGAAGATCACCAATGCACCTATCGTCATGAAGATAATGAGAATCGCACCAAGTATATACCCCGAAAGGAACACGAAATCCTTTTGCTGAGCTATCACCAGGATACAACCAGTAGGCGTCAGGTGGTCGGTGGTGATATAATAGGTAGAGCCATTCGCCTTCATAGGTCTGTATTCGATGTCGCCTTCCTTCACGATGGTCTGGACCGTCTCCTTGTCAAGCTCCTTGGTGCCAGCTATCTTCTGACCTTTGCTGTCGAGTATCAGGATAAAGAACTCATCAGCGTCATCCGGGTCTTCCTGATCATCCTCGATTTCTTCCGAATCCTTCACCAACCGCTCTGCCAAAGCTATCGACGTATAGATCCAGTTGAAGTCCAGGTCGATGCCATAGACACCCACCTTCCGTCCCTGTGCGTCGCGGATAGGTCTGACATAACTGCAGTACATTTGGCTCTCAACGGTATCGTCGAAATAGGGATCCGTCAGATAGCCGTCTTCTGTCGATCCCAGCTTAAAGCCTTTCTCATACCACACCCCGTTGAAATAGTCGTGTTGTTGCGAACCTATCTGTTGCGTATTGATATGTGTACTGTCTGCGAAATAGGCATAGGCCTCAAACCATCGTCCGTACTCAGGATAGTAGTCAGGCTCAAAAGCTGCAAAGCACCCCACCAGGTGCGGGTTCAACTTGAGTTCTTTCTCCAGCGTCTGAAAAACGGCCTCAGGACTTTGCAAGTTGGCTTCCACGGCATCAAGGTTGTTCTGGCTCGTTGTCTTCACCACTTGTACGATGGTGTTCAGCCTGCCCTCGATGGCACTGATCACATGTTTCGAGCGCAGCTCTCCTTCCAACCTTGATGCCACCAGGTCGAAATAGAACACTGCTCCGAAGATCAGTACATTGAAGAATATCATGATTCCAATGACACGCCATGTGATACGGCGCGAAAGCTTGCTTCTCTTCATATCACCTTTTCGATAGTCAAAACATTCTCATTATCTACAATTCAGTCTATCGGCCAACGAGGATGATGATAGAGCGTGGACCTACGAGCACTTCATGCTGACTCTCAACAAGCGGTTCCTTACCTGGCTCAAAGATATCCTGAGGTGTCAGCACCCCTGTATTGGCAAAAACGTGCCACGCCATATCCTGAGGTAGCTGGGGCAGTTCAAAACCGTGCATCTCCCAATGCATGTTGATAGCCACATAGATGAAATCGTCGGGCTTACCATCGGTTGGCGCATACCGTCCGTTCAGCATAAAGGCTGTTGCGAGATTATTGTAACCGCTTTCAGGCTGCCAGGCCTTCACGCCATGCCATGAGAAGTCGGGATAGCCCAATCCCAGATAGTCGCAATGGCGGAGATGATCCTCGTAGCGCAGCACTTTATGCTGACGACGGAACTGAATCATCTGTTTGAAATAGCGGAAGATATCTGCATTCTTCTCCAGATTGTTCCAGTCCAGCCACGCGATCTCATTATCTTGACAATAGGCGTTGTTGTTGCCTTGCTGCGAGTTACCCATCTCGTCGCCCGACAGCACCATCGGTATACCCTGACTCACCATCAGCAGGGTGATGGCGTTCTTGATCTGCTGATGGCGCAGGCGGTTGATCTCGGGATCATCGCACTCACCTTCCCAGCCGCAGTTCCAGCTGTTGTTATGGTTCTCGCCGTCGCGGTTGTCCTCACCGTTAGCCTCGTTGTGTTTGTTGTTATACGACACCAGGTCCATCAGCGTGAAACCGTCGTGGGCTGTCACGAAGTTCACGCTTGCCTTGATACCTCGTCCCTGAGAGGCGTAGAGATCTGGCGAACCGATGATACGCTCCTTCACATCGTCCAGCACGTCAGAGTCGCTCTTCAGGAAACGACGGATGCTGTCGCGGAACTTTCCGTTCCACTCTGCCCAGCGCCCCCATGAGGGGAACGAGCCCACCTGATAGAGTCCACCAGCATCCCATGCCTCAGCGATGAGTTTTGTCTTGCCGAGAAT
>CAMJGE010000035.1 GCA_946405145.1 uncultured Prevotella sp. | reverse complement strand
GTTAAGCCTGTAGCTAGCGTTCATCCTGAGCCAGGATCAAACTCTTCATTGTAAATTTTATATCTTTTACTAGTTATACTAGGATGCCTAGGTGAACTAGGAATACTAGAATACTAGAAATTATCTGTCTCAGAACGACTATCCAAGATTTCTATTCCTATTTAATAAGAAATTGAAACGGTTTGTTTCTTTTTACCCAAGAGCATTTCTGCTCTCGCTTCTTGTACTACTTCTGTCTATGTAAATCTTTCAAAGAACTCTTCTTTCGTGCTCTTGCAGGAGGTCTTCCTGTTAAGCGGGTGCAAAGGTACGACTTTTTCCCGAACCAACAAAACTTTATGCAGCTTTTTTTCAGTTTTTGGGCAAGATTTTTTCGGGTCTTGACGCAAGTCAAAACAAAAGCAGCGATACACCTTATTATATTATATAAAAAGGGAGACGGAGCGTTCAAGGAGACAAGGAGTTCAGGAAGGCCTGTATTAGTTAATTTCTGATAAACGCTTTGTATTTCCAACAAATTGCAGTACCTTTGCACCTTATTAAATATAGAAAGAAAAAAGCATGTCGACGATATTACACATAGAGACAAGTACAGACGTCTGTTCGGTAGCCGTTTCTGAAGATGGGCAAGTGATCTTCGACCAGGAAGACCACAGTGGTCCCAACCATGCAGAACGACTGGGAACAATGGTGGATGAGGCACTCTCATTTACCGACAACCACGCCATCCCATTTGACGCCGTCGCCGTAAGTTGCGGTCCAGGCTCTTATACAGGGCTCCGCATCGGCGTGTCAATGGCAAAGGGCGTGTGTTATGGACGAAATCTAAAATTGATTGCCGTGCCGACACTGGAGCTTTTATGTGTACCTATCCTGCTCCGTGAGATTCCTGAGGAAGACGCTCTGCTCTGTCCAATGCTTGATGCCAGAAGGATGGAAGTCTATGCCGGTATCTACGACCGTGGTTTAAAACCTGTCAGACCTATTCAGGCCGATATTGTGGATGGTGAGACCTATCAGGCATTCCTTGAAGAGCACCCCGTGTACTTTTTTGGCAATGGTGCCAAGAAATGCCAAGCTGCCATCCAGCACCCAAATGCCCATTTTATTGAGAATATCGAGCCACTGGCAAAATGGATGCAGCCATTGGCAGAGAAGCGATTCTTAAATGAGCAGTTTGAGGACGTGGCATACTTTGTGCCTTTCTACTTGAAAGACTTCGTTGCAAAGCTTCCAAAGAAGCTGGTATAGGAGTGTGGAGTGAAAATTGAAAAGTAAATGTTATATGGATATTAAAGGATTAGACTACAACACGCAGCGCGAGAAGCTGATTATGCCCGAATATGGACGGGAGATACAGAAGATGGTGGAATATGCTTGTGAACTTCCCACCAAGGAAGAGCGCCTGAAGTGTGCCAAGGCCATCATCCACCAGATGGAGACCAAGAACCCTCAACTCAAGGAGAATGCCGACTTCGAGCAGACACTCTGGGATCATCTGTATCTGATGAGTCACAGAGAATTAGATATTGACTGGCCTTACGATGTGTCAGAGGCAGACAAAATCCTTAGCAAGCCCAGTCCTATTCAACTACCCAAAGAGCAACTCAGACTGCGCCACTATGGCAAACTGGTCTGCAAGCTCTTTGATCAGCTCAAGACAATGCCTGCCGGCGAAGAGAGAGACGCACTGGCATACTACACAGCCAACCAAATGAAACGTGACCTGATGACATGGGGGCACGGATCGATGGATGACGAAAAGGTGGCAGACGATCTGGCACACTTCACAGATGGCATCATTCAGTTGGACTTGGATACCTTTAGGTTCAATAAGACCTCTGTGATGGACGATAACAAGAAAAACAAAAAGAAAAAATAACCTAAGATGGCATCATTCATCATCGAAGGCGGACATCTGCTAAAAGGAACCATTACCCCGCAGGGCGCGAAGAACGAAGCACTGCAGGTGATTTGTGCAACCTTGCTGACCCATGAGGCAGTGACGATTCATAACATACCTGACATCCGGGACGTGAATAATCTTATTCAGTTGTTGTGCGACATCGGCGTGAAAGTGAGAAGGTGTGAAAAGCGTGGTGTAAAAAACGAGCACACCTATACCTTCCAAGCAGATGAGCTGAAACTCGATTACCTGGAAAGCGACGAGTTTGTGATGAAATGTGCTGAGCTTCGCGGCAGTGTGATGATGATAGGTCCCTTACTCGCCCGTATGGGCAGAGCCGTGATAGCCAAACCCGGTGGCGACAAGATCGGTCGCCGCAGGTTGGATACCCACTTCCTCGGTTTCGAGAAACTTGGTGCCAAATTCAACCGCATCGAGGGACGTGACGTCTATGAGATAGCAGCCCAAAAGCTGAAAGGTAACTATATGTTACTCGACGAGGCCTCTGTAACCGGTACGGCCAACATTGTGATGGCTGCTGTTTTCGCCAAAGGTACCACCACCATCTATAATGCAGCGTGCGAGCCTTATCTCCAGCAGTTGTGTAAGATGCTGAACCAGATGGGGGCAAACATCAGCGGTATCGGATCAAACCTGCTGACCATCGTAGGTGTGAATCATTTGCATGGTGCAGAGCACCGTATCTTGCCAGATATGATTGAGGTGGGTTCGTTCATTGGCATGGCAGCCATGTGTGGCGACGGCATCCGCATCAAAGATGTTTCATTAAAGGATCTTGGCATCATCCCTGATGCCTTTAAGAAACTGGGGGTCAAGATCAAGGTGGAAGGCGATGACTTGGTGATTCCCCGTCAGAAGCATTACGAGATACAATCGTTTATAGACGGTACGATCATGACCTTGGCTGATGCGCCCTGGCCCGGACTGACACCTGACCTGCTTTCAGTTCTCATTGTGGTAGCCACACAAGCCAGAGGCAGTGTGCTATTCCATCAGAAGATGTTTGAGAGTCGCCTATTCTTCGTTGATAAGCTTATTGACATGGGCGCCCAGATTATACTGTGTGACCCACACAGAGCCGTTGTTGTAGGACACGACCGGAAAATAACACTGCATGGAGGTAGGATGACCAGTCCTGATATCCGTGCCGGTATTGCCCTGCTGATTGCTGCCATGAGTGCAACAGGCACCAGTCGTATTGACAATATCGAACAGATAGACAGAGGTTATGAGCACATCGAGGATCGTTTGAATGCCCTCGGAGCGAAAATAACAAGAGGTTAAATGAAGAATGATTAAACGAGAAGAAGTTTATAAGATCGGGAAACTGGGCAAGACACACGGCGTGAGTGGAGAGATATCCTTTCTGCTAGATGATGATGTGTTCGACCGTACAGATGCCGATTATCTCATTCTTGACATCGATGGCATTCTGGTACCCTTCTTCATCGATTCATATCGTTTCAAGACCGACAGCAATGCCCTGATGAAATTTGATGGTATTGACACGCAGGAGAGAGCACGTGAGCTGACTGGATGCGATGTGTATTTCCCCCGTGAACTTGCCGACAATGATGATGACAGTATCTCTTGGGCAGAACTGGTGGGCTACAGCCTCATCGACAACAATGGCGACAAGGTCATTGGCGAGATAGCATCCATTGACGACACAACCATCAATATCCTGTTTGAGTTGACTAACGGCAAACTCATACCCGCCTCGGAAGAACTGATTACTCATATAGATACAAAGAAACAACAAATATACATAAATTTGCCAGAAGGCATCTTGGAATTATGAAAAAACAAATAGCCATTCTCGGCTCTACGGGGTCGATTGGAACTCAAGCTCTCGAGGTCATCGAGGAGCATAGTGACCTTTATGAGGTTTATTGTCTGACAGCCAACAATAAGGTTCAGTTGCTGGCAGAGCAGGCTCACAAATTCAAGCCTGCCGCCATCGTCATTGCCAACGAGCAGCGTTACGACGAGCTGAAATCGCTCATGAATGACATGCCCGACATCAAAGTATATGCCGGTGCCAAGGCACTGGATGAGATTGTAGAGGCAAGTCCTATTGACATGGTGCTTACTGCCATGGTTGGTTTTTCCGGGCTCAACCCCACTATCCATGCCATCAAAGCTGGTAAGACCATTTGTCTGGCCAACAAGGAGACGCTGGTTGTTGCCGGTGAGCTGATTCTGCAACTCGCCCAACAGTACCATACCCCCATCCTGCCAGTAGATAGCGAGCACTCAGCCATCTTCCAGAGTCTCGTCGGTGAGGATCAAAATCCGATTGAGAAGATTCTGCTGACAGCCTCTGGCGGTCCGTTCCGTCTGAAATCGATGGAGGAGATAGCCCATGTGACAAAAGCTGATGCCCTGCGCCATCCGACATGGGATATGGGAGCCAAGATCACCATCGACTCTGCTTCGATGATGAACAAGGGCTTCGAGGTCATTGAAGCCAAATGGCTCTTCGGGGTAGAAGCCGATAAGATTCAGGTGTTGGTTCATCCTCAGTCGATCGTACACAGTGCCGTACAGTTCCAGGATGGAAGTGTAAAGGCTCAGTTGGGTGTGCCCGATATGCGTCTGCCCATCCAATATGCCTTCTCTTTCCCACA
The DNA here is from genome assembly GCA_946405145.1 of uncultured Prevotella sp. Lineage (GTDB taxonomy): Bacteria > Bacteroidota > Bacteroidia > Bacteroidales > Bacteroidaceae > Prevotella. The sequence continues at coordinate 10,920 of CAMJGE010000035.1, read as the reverse complement.
GCGTCTGCATCTGAGCGGTGAACGCCTTGATCTGTTCAAGGCCCAGCATCTGGAGTTCTTCGAGCCCGACTTAAACAAGTTCCGTTGTCTGGCACTGGCTTTCGAGGCTATTAACAAAGGTGGAAACATGCCATGTATCGTGAATGCAGCTAATGAGATCGTTAACCGTGGTTTCCTGGAGGACAAGTGCGGTTTCCTGCAGATGGGCGACATCATTGCAGAGACTATGCAGCGTGCCACCTTTGACAAGGAGCCCTCATACGAAACCTACATTGCTACCGATGCTGAAGCTCGCCGCATCGCCAGTGAACTGATGAAAGGGTAAAAAGGTAAAAGGGTAAAAAGGTAAAAAAGTAAAAAGGTAAAAGGGTAAAAAAGTAAAAAGGTAAAAAAGAAATAAGGTAAAAAGATTATGGATATATTTTTGATACGTCTGTTGCAGTTTATGCTCGCAATCGGACTTTTAGTACTGCTCCATGAGGGCGGACATTTCTTCTTTTCGAAGCTATTCGGTGTACGCGTTGATAAATTCTACCTGTTTTTCGATCCGGGCATCGGTAAATGGGATGGCAGTCTCTTCAAATGGAAGCCAAAGAACAGTGACACCCAGTATGGTGTGGGTTGGCTGCCCCTTGGTGGCTACTGCAAGATTGCAGGTATGATAGATGAGAGTTTCGATACCGAACAGATGAAACAACCCGAACAGCCATGGGAGTTCCGAGCCAAGCCGGCCTGGCAGCGCCTATTGATTATGATTGGCGGTGTGCTGGTAAACTTCCTGCTCGCCCTATTCATCTATTCGATGATTCTCTTCTACTGGGGGGACACCTATATTCCCGTAAAGGATATGACCTACGGTATGAAGTTTAATACTGAGGCTAAACAGTACGGCTTCAAGGATGGTGATATCCTTGTAGGTACAGACCAGGGCACTTTCAAGGATTTCTCTGCCGACCTTTTCAGAGATCTCTCTGAGGCCAAACGGGTGGATATTATCCGTAACGGTCAGGCGATGAGTTTACAGCTGCCTGGTGACATCAACCTCCTCGGTATGCTGAAGTCTGAGCCACCATTTGTCAGTCCGTTTATCCCGGCAGAAATCGACAGTGTGATGGGTAACTCTCCTGCAGCCCAGATAGGTTTGCGGAAAGGTGATAAGATCATCGCTTTGAACGGCAAGGCCATCGACTCATATAATGAGTTCACCAATCAGATCGGTATCCTAAGCGACATGATGACAGGTGCCAAGACGGTAGCTGATAGCATGAAGGTACGTACCGTTACCATGGTGATAGCCCGTGAGAGCAAGACTGATACGCTGACAACGATGCTTACTGCTGACTTGAAGGTTGGTTTCTTTGTGAAGAGTCTGGCAGGTATCTACCAGCCCATCACGAAAGAATATGGTTTCTTTGAGAGTTTCCCTGCAGGTATCAAATATGGCTTCAACGTGCTGGCTGGTTATGTAGGTGACATGAAATATGTCTTTACTGCCGACGGTGCCAAATCACTCGGCGGCTTCGGTGCCATCGGCAGTCTGTTCCCTCCGATGTGGGACTGGTACATGTTCTGGAAGATGACCGCTTTCCTATCCATCATCCTGGCCTTCATGAACATCCTGCCTATCCCTGCTCTTGATGGTGGTCATGTGCTGTTCTTGTTCTATGAGATGATTACCCGTCGCAAGCCTTCTGAGACTTTTATGATTCGTGCTGAGTATGTAGGCTTCGGCATCTTGATACTGTTGATGGTGGTGGCAAACCTGAATGACATCCTCCGCTGGCTCGGTTACATGTAATCTATGGTAGTAGTGATGCTGACGCTGTTTGCCCTTGTAGTCGTAGGCTACGTGGCGGGTAAACTGGGCTATCTTGGTGGTGATTTTGACAGACAGCTGTCGCGACTGGTGATCAACATCACCTGTCCGGCACTGATCCTGTCATCGTCTATGACAGGTACACTGCCCGACCGTCATCTGATCCTGCCCTTATTGCTCATCAGTGTCATCACATATATCATTCTGGCAGGGGGAGCCTTTCTTCTTCCCCGATACTTAACGAAGAAGACAGAGGACGAAGGTTCCATCGGCTTTGCCCTGATGTTTGGTAACGTGGGATTTATGGGGTATCCTGTAGTAGCTTCGATCTTCGGTCACGAAGCAGTCTTCTATGCTGCCGTACTCAATGTGGTAAACACCTTTGCAGTCTTTACTATCGGTACCATCCTGATTACAGGAAAGAGTGAGATAGAAGACGGGCACTTTCAGAAGAAAGTACTCTACTCCACGCCAATGCTTGCAGCCTATCTGACGATGGCCATCGTGGCACTTGAAATCGACAACATCCCTGAGGCCGTCAGCCAGCCTCTGACTATGTTGGGCAACATTACCGTGCCTGCAGCCCTGCTGATTATCGGTTCATCGATGTCGAACCTTCCGCTGCGTTCGTTATTAGGCAATACCACCGTCTATGTCACAACACTCTTCCGTCTGGCAATTTTGCCTATAGGCATTCATTTCCTGATGAACATTGCAGGCTTCTCCCCTATGGTGGTCAATATCAACACACTCGTCATCGCCATGCCTGTAGCCACCTATGGTACTATCCTTTGCCTGAAATATGAGAAAGACACCACTATGATGACTGAGGTCACTTTCATCACCACACTCCTCTCCATGATCAGTATTCCCTTATTAGTTACTTTTTTCTTCTGAATACCTCAAACGTCCCTGACAACTTATCTATCAGCAGATAAGCAGCGGCTATGATAACATAGACCATGATGATCTGCAGCATGGAAGGATGTAACGCTTCGATGCTCACCCAAGGTATGGAAGCTACAAAAGCCAAAATGGCATTGAGAGCACTGACAATATATACTAATAGGTACGCGAGTGAGGGGACAAACAGCACGGCAAGCGTGAGATAAAGGATCAGGGGAGCAAAAGGAATCACTACCAAATTAGTCATCAAGAATAAAAAAGAGAAACGACCGAAATAATAAGTTATCAGCGGTGCCGTTCCCAATTGAGCTGCACAAGAGACTGCCAATAAAGACCAGAGCCACCGAACCAGAGGATGGGACATCAGAAACGACTGCGGGATAAAACCCTCGAAGACGGGATACCATATTAAGATAGCCAAGACTGCCAGGAAAGACAACTGAAAACCGATATCGAAAAGAGACAAAGGATGGACTATCAGCATGACGATGGCCGTGAAAGCAAGTGTGTTGACAGACATCCGGTTGCGATCACCAAGAGACAATAGCGCATAGACAGTCAGCATCACTGCCGATCGTACCACACTAGCCGACATGCCCACTAAGAATACGAACAACCAGATGCAGATAATGATCAGCACTTGGGATACAACCTGCCACCGTCGTCGACCAAGAAGTAAGGACAGGAGCGTATAGATGATACTCAGGTGCAGGCCACTCAATGCCAATACATGAGCGGCACCAGTCACGGCGTATGTCTCCTTCAACTCTTTTGTCAACTGAGACTTATCGCCGAGTGCCATCGCTGCCACCACCGCATAGACATCACCATCAACCCCATTCTCTGACAGGCGATCCAACAATCGTGCCCGTTGAGATAGGAAATAGTTTTTTGACCGTTCCATTCTTGACACTTGAGGCGGTTCCTGTTGTGCTCGTTGCATCAGGAGTGCACCTAATACCATAAAACACAAGATAATGACTGCTGACTGCAGATACGCATGCCGCCACAGGCAAAACGCTATTAATATTAACCCAACCAATAACGGGAAAAGAGGTAATGAAGCCACATACTTTGCCGCAACCATTCCTGCCATCAGACCGATGGCAATCTTGACCAATGGGGCTTTTTCTGAAACACTGTTTCTCATACGATTCTTGACTAACTGGTTGCAAAGATACAACTTTCCGTCTAAAAAACATAACATTCTTAAAGAAATTTGGTTTTACGAACACTTATTTGTATCTTTGCACTCGATATGGAAGTTATTAGTATGCCCATTTGGGCTTGGATTTTGTTTTATGTGCTGGTGCTGATCATGCTCGTCATCGACCTGAAGTCGTTTGGCAAGAAAGGGCAGCATGAGGTGAGTGTTACTGAGGCCCTGAAGATGACAGCCGTTTGGATTGGTGTCTCACTGATTTTCTGCGGTGGTATCTGGCTTTATGAGGGTGACGAGAAAGCCATGGAGTTCCTGGCAGGTTACCTCATAGAGAAATCACTATCAATGGATAATCTTTTTGTTTTCCTGATGCTCTTCTCCTTCTTTGGTATTCAACGGAAATATCAACACGAAGTGCTTTTCTGGGGCATTTTCGGTGCCTTGGTGCTTCGCAGCATTTTTATTTTCGCTGGTACAGCTATTATCAACCAGTTTGAATGGATACTCGGTGTATTTGGTGTCTTTCTCATTTATACAGGCTTTAAAATGTTCCGCCATCAGGATGACGAACAGGTTGATCCTTCGAAAAACATCTTCGTAAAGCTCTTCAAGAAGTTCTTCCCCGTCACCAATCAGATGCACGGCGACAAGTTCTTTATCGTAGAGAACGGCAAGCGCCTTGCCACCCCATTATTCATTGCCTTGCTCGTGATAGAGACTACCGACGTAGCTTTTGCCGTAGATAGTATCCCTGCCGTTTTCTCCGTCAGTCGTGACCCGTTCATCGTACTAACGAGTAACGTGTTTGCCATCCTCGGCTTGCGGGCACTCTATTTCGCGCTGGCTGCTGTGGCCAAGTACTTCGCTTATCTGAAATATGGTCTTGGCATCATCCTCAGTTTCGTAGGTATCAAGATGCTATTGGAAGTTATCTGGGATATCGAAGTGCCCACCCCACTCTCCTTAATTATTATCTTTGGCATATTGGTCCTTTCAATGGGACTATCTTATATCATCTCAAATCATCAAAGTCATGGAGATTAGCAATTACACAAATGACGCCTTAGAACTACTGAAGGAACTGATAGCCATACCTTCTGTTAGCCGTGAAGAGAAGAATGCCGCTGACAAGCTGGCGGAGTATCTGAATCGGTGGAACCTGCCTTTCGGTCGTGAAGGAAACAACCTATGGGTGGGTTGTCAGGATTGGGACAATAACCGCCCCACCATCATGCTGAATGCTCATATCGACACTGTGAAGCCTGTTGACTCTTGGACGCGTGATCCATTTACGCCTACTCAGGAAGGCGACTTGCTCTATGGTCTCGGCTCCAATGATTGCGGCGGTGGACTGGTAGCATTACTTCAGGCCTATCGCATCATGCTCCAGCGCCCTCGTAACTATAATATCCTTTGGGTAGCATCAGCAGAAGAGGAAGTGTCTGGTGCTGATGGGTTCAGTCGAGTGCTGCCACTGCTACCGAAAGTGGATGTAGCTATTGTCGGTGAACCAACAGGCATGCAACCAGCTATTGCGGAGAAAGGCTTGATGGTGATTGACGGCTATGCCTATGGCAAGTCAGGACATGCAGCCAGAAACGAAGGTGTGAACGCTATCTATGAAGCACTCGACGATCTGGTATGGCTTCGCGATTATAAGTTCAGAAAGGAAAGTCCACTGTTAGGCCCCACCAAGATGACGGTAACGGTTGTGGAGAGTGGCACCCAGCACAACGTCGTTCCCGACTCTTTACATTTTATTATTGATATACGCACCAATGAGTTCTATCAGAATGAGTTTCTCTATGAGTTCTTGAAGAAGAAGATGAAGAAGTGTGAGCTTCGGCCCCGTTCGTTCCGTCTTCATTCCAGTAATATCTCACAGGATCATCCCATCATCCGCAGATGTCTGGAACGTGGCATGCAGCCCTTCGGATCACCGACACTGAGTGATCAGGCGCTGATGCCCTTCCCCTCATTCAAGTTAGGTCCAGGCGAGTCAAGTCGCTCACATTCGGCAGACGAGTTTATCAAGATCTCTGAAATACATCAGGCCATTGAGACCTATATCTATCTACTAGAAGGGCTGGCTATCTAGACAGCCAGCCCTCCGGGTTCAGTTTTTCATTTCCACGTCGCAGTTGGAACTGCATCACACCTTCGGAACCTAATCGGCCGATAGTCTGCCGGGTACTTACTTTCTGTCCACGACTGACACTCACAGAGGCCAAGTCGCAATAGACGGACAAGTAGTTACCATGACGGATAATCACCACTGTGGTTCCTGCATAACCAAAGACCGCACTCACTTCACCATCGAAGATGCAACGAACAGCAGAGCCTGGCTGCGCTTTGATATCGATACCTTTCTTATCCAGTGTGACATGCCCTTTCACATCTGTCACGTGATTCGTTCCAAACCGATGTACGATCTGGTAACTGCCACTGACAGGCATGGGCAGACGCCCACGATTACTCTCAAAGTTACCACTCAGACGCTGATCTTCTGAAGAGACAGTATAGACCTGCTCTGCCGACTTCTTGGCAGCAGCCACCTCCTTCTCACGTGCTCTGGCTTCCTCTTTTGCTTTCCGTTCAGCTGCCAGACGGGCTTTTTCAGCCTCACGGGCTGCACGCTCAGCAGCAGCTTTTTCTTCTGCACTCTTTCTAGCTGCGGCTCTGGCCTCAGCCTTCGCTTTCTCCTCACGCGCCTTTGCCTCCGCAATCCTTCGGGCATTCTCTCGGGCAGCAGCTTCCGCCTCAGCTTTTTTCCTTGCCAGTTCCTCAGCCCGTTTTCTAGCAGCCTCCGCTTCAGCCTTTCTTCTTGCTTCTGCCTCTGCACGAGCCTTTGCACGAGCTATCTCCTCTGCTATCAGGCGATCGATTTGTGCATTCAGCTCAGCATCACGCTTCTTCTGTTTGTCGATGATACTGATGATGGTCTTTTGTTGCTTCTTCAGCGAGTTCACCACCTGCTCCTGCTCAACTTGCTTGTTCTCTAGCGTCTTCTTTTCCTGTTCACCACGATAAAGCAGATCATTCTTCTGCCGTTTCGAGGTTTCCAGTTCTTCAAATGCTTCTGCTACCTGTACCTGCATAGCCTCCACAGCCTCACCCTGCGCTTTCTGATAAGCCGCATATTCACGTACAAATCGCAAGCGACGATACATCTGTGAGAAGTTCTTCGCACTGAAGATGAACATCATCTGACTTTGGATACTCCGATTACGATGCATATATCGCATGGACTTCTGAAAACGCTGTTTACGCTCTTCGAGTTCACGCTCCAACACTTTCAACTGCGACTGAAGTACATGAATGTTTCCATCAAGTCGATGGATATCGCCACGGATGGTGTCAATCGTACGCCTCCTATCGGCTATCTCATTGTTGATGACCATAAGATTTTGCAGACGTTTTTTCACATCCTGTTCGTTGGCGCGCAGTCGGCGCTCCTGTTCCTTAATCTGCTGGCGAACCTGAGCCTGCTCGTTCTTCAGGCTGTTAACGGTGACTGGGGGCGTTTTTTTGGTAGTTTTGCCAGTTTTACTAGTTTTGCTAGTCTTACTAGTCTTTTTAGTCTTGCTGGTTGCAGTTGTCTTCGGCCTGGCAGACTTCTTTTTTGTCTGCTGGGCTGGAGCTACTGCCACCATGCAAGTCAAGATCCAGAATAATAATAACCGTTTCACGCGTCATCCACTATTTAAAGAGCCATGAAACGTCGCAAAATCTCATCCACAGACACTTCACGATACTTATTAGAAATCTTTGTACGAGGTTCCCACTCTGTATCCGAACCGATATGATTCAGCGTCATACTGAGCTTCACTTCTTTACCACCTGTGTTCAGCGTAATGATATGTTTATAAGGGAACTGGTTCTTTTCCAAAAACTTGAACTCCTCATAGTCCCAGTTCAGTTGAGAAGTCCCGTTTACCTTATCCTTATACATGATATTCGCCATCCTGATCAGAGCCGTCTTTTTACTGGCAAGCCAGCTGTAGTCCAACTTTGAAGACTCCAGACTGAGAATCATATCATCACCACTCTCTATCACATTATAGGGCCCAGATCCCTTTTCTGTCGGATTATCAAAGTTTACATTAGTAGGAACAAAGAGCTCATTCCAGAAGAGCGACTGGATAGTCTCGAAGTTTAACCCACTATTACGGAGGAAGTCAACCGAAGCCCAAGGCGTTTGGAGATACTGTTTGTTGATACGGTCCATGATGAGCACATAGTCCTTTGTCAATTCAATACGACCAGCCTCTACGAAACCAAAGGCCATCAGCTGAAGCCGAATCACGTCATGGCGTCTCATCTTCAGGTTACCAGTGAGTGTCACCTTCTGCTGTCCTACCTCCACTGAAAACTTCACCTTCGACGTCAGGAACTTACCTGTCTGAGCATTATCTAATACTTCTGCAAGGAATTCACCTTTCTTAATGGTTGACATTGCCGCTTTACTATCATTAGTAGTGACTGCTTTATGTGATTTACAAGACACCAGCACTAACGGCAAAGCCAATACGGCCACTTTTACAATACTGAACAGTTTCATTCTTTAATATACTTTTTTAATTTGATTTTCTTTTGTAACAACTGATCCTCAGGTTTCTTCTGCTGGGCATCACGCCAGAGTGACAGGGCACGATCCATATCCTTATTCAAGGCATAGATATCACCTGCATGTTCAATAATCACTTCATTACCTGGTGCATCATCACCCATGTGTTGCAAAGCCTGATCGATATAGATTTTTGCTTCGGAATAACGTTTCTGCATGAAGAGGATCCAAGCATAGGTATCAAGATAGGTGGCATTCTTCGGTTCTGCCTTCACGGTCTTGAAACTCATCGCCTCAGCAGTATCCAACCGCTCACCACGCTCACTCAGGTAATAGGCGTAGTTATTCAGACAACCGATATTATCATCTTTCCATTGCAGGCAGGAATCATAAGCTGCAAAAGCCTCCTCTGCCAATCCCTTCTGATGAAGGATATCACCCATGACGGCATAGAAATCAGAGACAATCACAGGATCACTGTCATCAGTAATTACACCGATGCCATTCTGGAACGTTGACAAGGCATTGTCAAGCTGGTCTCGTTTATAATAGGCGATACCCTGATAATAATAGAAAGCCATCTCATCGGGATTATACTGACGGGCATCCTGACACAGGGCGATGACCCGGTCCAGATTTTCATCCTCCCATGCATAGCCCACCAGTTGCAGACGAGCTGCCGCCTGATCCGGTGCCATCCTCAGTACCTGTTCCAATACAGGACGGATACTGTCTTTCGGCATCTTCTTCGCACTCATATATGAGGCACAGAAAAAGGCCATATCGACTTCTGCCTGAGGTTGAGACAGCATTTTACGGAATAGCGCCAGAACCCTTGTACTGTCACCACTGGCCTCACTAGAGGCTATCTCCTGGCGCAACAGATGCACTTTCTCCTCTGGTGTCGCATTCTTATTCAACAATACGCGTTCCGCCAGCGAATCAGCTACCGCCTTGTCGCCTTGTGACTGATAGTAGGTACGCAACGACATGAGAACACGGTTGTTGTCCGGTTCTTCTTTCAATACCTGATGATAAAGATTCAGTGCTTTTTTCGCCTGTCCGTTCATCATCAGCGACTCCCCATACATGGCCAGATAATTAAAGTCATGGGGGTATTGCTTGGCCAAGGCCTCCATCTCTGCCACAGCAGCTTTCTTATCACCCATCCGCGTATAGATCTCACGCTTTGCCAAGGAGAGGCGCTCACTCTTGCCATCATTAGCCTCAAGCCTATTTAACACGCCTATAGCTTTTTCATAATCATCCACTTGCTGATAGAGTTGGAACAACATCTCCAGCATATCCTCACGATTCTTGTTTCGGGCATAGATTCCTTCGAGAACAGGGATGGCACTGGCAAAATCCTGCTGACGGACATAAGCCTGTGCTAAGGTCTCCATATAGATTTCGCTCTCAGGATTAAGGGCTGCTGCACGCTTCACGCACTCCAGTGCCTTCTCGGGATTCTTCAAGAGTGAATAATATTGTCCAAGGAAGAAATATACCTCGGGAGCATCAGGATTCAGTTCCTGACAATGGCGCAAAAGATCGAAGGCAGCATCATTGTTTCCCTTCTGCCGCTGAACCATCGCCTCCATAAAGAACTGATCGTAGGTTCTTTTGTTCGTCTGAGCAAAAGCTGTCAAAAAAGAACAGTGAAAGATGAAGATAATCACCCCAACTTTCACCAACCACTTTTCCCAACAACCAACTTTTATCATCCTATTCTCTTTCACTTCTTCATCACTTAACCCCTGTATGCCCATAACCACCTTCGCCACGTTCAGTCTCATCCAGCACCTCCACAGGTACAAACTCACCCTGCTCATGACGAGCGATGACCATCTGGGCAATACGCTCACCATCGTTAACAACGAATTCTTCCTGTGACAAGTTAATCAGTAAGACGCCCACCTCACCACGATAGTCGGCATCAACAGTGCCTGGAGAATTCAACACGGTGATGCCCTTTTTCAGAGCCAAACCGCTGCGGGGACGGACCTGCGCCTCATAACCGGCGGGTAGAGCGATATGCAGACCTGTTGGAATCAGTCTGCGCTCCAGAGGTTTAAGGACTATCGACTCAGAGAGATTGGCACGCAAATCCATACCTGCACTCTGCGGAGTCGCATATTGCGGAAGGGGCTGATGCCCCTTATTGACAACTTGTATTTTCAACATGAACTTTAAAATTTCATTTTATTCCGTGCAAAGGTAGCATTTTTACAGCACATATCACAGCAGAAAGGGATTATTTTTTCATTTTTTCGTTAATTTCTGCGAAATCTGCGGAATCTGCAGTTTATTTTCGTACCTTTGCACATTGATTATGATGAATTGGCAGCAATTAATTTCCAATAAACGTCTCGGGCAGGAGCATCGTCACCCTGAGCGCCACGACGACCGGACAGAATTCAAACGCGACTACGACCGTTTGATTTTCTCAGCGCCGTTCCGTCGTCTGCA
>CAMJGE010000034.1 GCA_946405145.1 uncultured Prevotella sp. | reverse complement strand
CCGATTCTATCGCTGAGGTTGTTGATAGCGTAGTTGACAGCATGGCTGTTGATACAACCGCTACTGATTCAGTTAAGTAATCAGACGAACGATTGAGAGAAACGAAGGCCGTTAGACGTGAGTCTAATGGCCTTCTTCTTTTGTAAAAGCCCCACGAATCCTGGCACACTTCTCATTGATGGAGTTATGTAGCAGGGCACGAAGGGGTCAGAGGCACTTCTGAGCCCACTTTTATGTGTCTTCACTTCGTTCATATATATTGTTTTTCAGTTTTTATTTTGTAGTTTCAGAATTTATATCTATTTTTGCAATCAGAATTAATAATTATTAGGTATGACAACAATGCAACTTAATGCAGAGCTGCTCCGAAACATGAGCATCATTGCCGAAGACGAGAACCTGCTGAAGCGAGCTACGAAATACTTGCGCAAGCTCGTTGCAGAGAAAAAAGCAGACCCCACACTCCTCACAAAAGAAGAGTTCTTTGCCCGTGTAGATAAGGCAGAGAAAGATATTGCAGAGGGAAAGGGCGTCACCTTCACGAATAAAGACGACATGAATGCTTGGCTAAATTCGCTCTGATGAAATATTCTATTACTTATTCTCCAGAAGCCCAAGAGGGCCTTGCCAAGCTGAAGCGCAGCGAACCTGCATCTTTCAAGAAAGCTGTTAAATTGCTCAACGAGATTGCTGATCATCCTCAAACGGGCACAGGCCATCCTGAGCCACTGAAGGGGAAACCCGAGAATCGCTGGAGTCGTCAGATCACCAAGAAACATCGTTTGGTGTATCGCATCTTCGAGACTGAAGTCCACGTTGATGTACTCTCTGCCTATGGACATTATGATGACAAGTGACCTCATTGGGCACGAAGGGTCTGGCACTTCTGAGCCCACCACGGGGAGCAAGACTTTATCAACACTACTCCATTTTAAAAGTCACCTAAAGGGTGACTTTTATTTTTCATTTATTCCCAAACCACTAACTCCCTTGGCAAAGAGATCTTCTTGGCCTCCCCTCTCCTGCCATCAATATAATAATGCCTGGCCATGTGGTCATCAAACTGACCTACAAAAGCCCCACGAATCCTGGCACACTTCTCATTGATGGAATTAAGCAGCGGATTCGTGACATCCTCGATACTTTGCGAGGCTCTATCCGTCAGCCCTCCAGGCCTCAACTTCCCATAAATCTCAGCCAGTTCATTTCTATAACTGGGCAAATCCTTAAATACGATCCCCTCTGGGTGATTCAAGAATAGCAGATACACAGCTTTGGTTAATGGTTCCATCTTGATTTCCATATGATTGAAATCAGGCAATAATAATCTGAAATCCTTAGTGATAACCAACCTGCTCAATCTGCCATCATGGTGTGCCTCTTCAACCATATCAACCTTAAATGAGCTGTTGGGCGGTATCGGATTGTTGCCCTGTTCCGCTTTCTCTCTATTCTTCCTTTCCCAGAAAAACAAGACAACCATTCCGATAGCCACGATAACATCTATTACATTCCAGATAACACGATTAAAGCCGACCTTTGCGAATGGCTGAAACAACAAAGCCAATGTAGCGAAAACCAAAGTCAGCCCTTCCTTCTTACCCACATAACATCTGTAGGCATAGATTCCAAACACCACCGTTGCCAACACCCTGACAAGAGTAAAATACCCATATGGCATCGGTGCCAGACAAAGCAGTAAAACCGCTGCGAGATATAGAGGAACGTATTTCATTATTACCAATCGTTTAAATTACAGTTAGACTCAACTTCGTTTTCTATGCCGTCAGGTAATGCAGGGAAAAAGTCTATACCTGTTATACTTTTTTTATGGTCTTTTTTCAACTATCTATCACTTTTCGCTTTAATCCATTTAATATCAGCTCGTTATATAAGGTGATACTTTTTAAACATCTATCACTACCATCACGCATAGTAAAACAACTTGTTTTACTGTCTGAAAAGGCATCTTTTACGATGAATAAAGCTATCTTAATCGATACAAAACAAGTTGTTTTGTTTTTTAAGATGATATCTCTTTTGTCTAAAATGCTAATCCTTACATGCAAAGTGTGTCTAGGGTATTGTCAGGAGTGCAGTGTTGCAGTGTTGCAGTTAAATTTGATGATGCAGGGTCATGAATTTATTAACCTAAAAGATCCCAGAAAGATGCAGGAAGAGTGACGTTCTCCACATCGCGGCAACATTCAAAGAGTGGTGCTACCTCACTAACAGAGTAGCCAGCTATGCCACAGCCAATCTCAGTAACCAGGAAGCGTTTCTCGGGGTGTGCCTTAGCAAACTCGCAGAACTCTTTCACACGTTCACCCATCACACCAAGTCCGCTCATCGAATTGATACCATAGCTATTTCCTTGTAGGCCGTTGCCTTGTCCCATGATGGCACCAAAATACCTTACGGCAGTTCTTGCAGCTCCACCATAATGGAGTCCCTGCCCATTGGAGCCGAAGACAAATACCTCGTTTGGAGCCAAGCGGGTAATCATGTCTGGTGTGATGCGGGTGCCGGGATTATTAGGGGACTTTTCCATATCATTGTAGCTTTCTGTGAAATGACTTACAATGCCTTTTCGATATCGGCTTCGATGTCGGCAATCTTGACGGTGGGCTCGTAGCGTTTCAGCACCTTACCGTCGCGGCCGATGAGGAACTTGGTGAAGTTCCACTTGATGTCGCTGTTCTTGTCGTAGTTGGCATCGCGCTGACGAAGCATATCATCCATCATCTTACCAACCTTGTCGTTGAGATCGAAACCTGCAAAGCCTTTCTGTGACTTGAGCCAGGTGTAGAGCGGATGGGCGTGATCACCGTTGACATCGATCTTATCGAACTGGGGGAACTCGATGTTGTACTTCAACGTGCAGAACTCATGGATCTCCTTGATGGAGCCAGGTGCCTGTTCGCCAAACTGATTGCAGGGGAAGTCGAGAATCTCCAAGCCACTCTCATGGAACTGCTCGTAGAGCGCCTCCAGTTCGGTGTATTGAGGCGTGAAGCCGCAAAGGGTGGCTGTGTTGACAACCAGCAGCACATTGCCCCTGTATGAGGCAAGCGACACTTCCTGACCCACATCGTTCTTAACTTTAAAATCATACACACTCGTCTGTGCTGATACGGTCAGCACGCTGATGATTGCCATCAGGCAGAAAAACATTTTTTTCACCATAAGTATAGTTTATTTTATAAGTTGGCAAATTTGCTCCAGATACTGGCGATCGACCTCGTCGAACGTGGCCAGCTTCTCACTGTCGATATCGAGCACGGCGATGACAGTGCCTTCACGATTGAACACGGGTACGACAATCTCCGAGCGCGAGGCACTGCTACAGGCGATGTGCCCGGGAAACTGCTCCACATCGGGTACCACGATCGTCTGCTGACGCTGCCAGGCGGTGCCACAGACACCACGTCCGAAAGGGATATGCATGCAAGCCACAGGACCTTGGAAGGGCCCCAACAGCAGCTCGTTGTCAACAACACGGTAGAAGCCCGTCCACCAGAAGTGCATCTCCTGATGGATGGCTGCCGCCACATTGCTCATAACGGCAATCAGATCGCTTTCACCCTCGATGAGTGAAGCGATCTGACTGACTAACGTTTGATACTTCTGCGCCTTCATCAGCCGCCGAAGTTATCGTACATGATACTCTCTGGCTCTACGCCGAGTGAGTCGAGCATACCTACCACAGCCTTTGACATCGGGCCAGGACCGCACATGTAGTACTCGATATCCTCGGGTGCCTCGTGATCCTTCAGATAGGTCTCGAACATCACGTTGTGGACGAAGCCCGGGGTATATTTCACGCCTGCGGCATCAGCTGCGGGATCAGGACGGTCGAGTGCCAGGTGGAAGTGGAAGTTGGGATACTCCTTCTCCAAGCCCAGGAAGTCGTCGAGATAGAACACCTCGTTGAGGGCACGTGCGCCATAGAAGTAGTGCATCTCGCGATCCTTGGTGTGCAGCGTCTTTGTCATATGCATGATCTGTGCGCGCAGCGGAGCCATACCGGCACCACCACCTACCCAGATCATCTCCTTCTTAGAGTCGAAGTGCGGGTGGAAGTCTCCGTAAGGACCGCTCATAATCACCTTGTCGCCTGGTTTCAGTGAGAAGATATATGATGAAGCAATACCTGGGTTCACCTCCATGAAACCGCTGCGATCGGGCTTGAACGGCGGTGTGGCGATACGAACGGTCAGCATGAACACGTCACCCTCTGCGGGATAGTTCGCCATTGAGTAAGCACGGATGGTGGGCTCGGGATTCTTACACTTCAGCGGGAACAGACCGAACTTCTCCCATGAGGACAGATACTCGTCGCCAATCAGACTCTTGTCAAAGTCCTTATCATAGTCGATGCAATCGAAAGCAGGGATCTTAATCTGGGCGTAAGAGCCAGGCAGGAAGTCCATATGGGCACCTGCAGGCAGCTGCACCTTGAACTCCTTGATGAACGTAGCCACGTTCTTGTTGGAGATAACGGTACACTCATACTCCTTGACACCGAGGATTGACTCATCGACATGGATCTTCAGATCGCCTTTCACCTTACACTGACAGCCGAGGCGCCAGCCTGCCTTGATCTCCTTACGGGAGAAGTGGGGCTTCTCAGAGTCAAGGATCTCGCCCCCACCCTCGAGCACCTGCACCTTACACTGTCCGCAAGAGGCTTTACCACCGCAGGCAGAAGGCAGGAACACACCGTTCTCATTAAGCGTTGACATCAGCGAGTTGCCCTGAGCCACAGAGATGGTACGATCGCCGTTGATTTCTATATTCACATTACCCGAGGGAGAGAGATACTTCTTTGCCACGAGCAGGATAATCACCAGCAAGATGATTACCAGGAGGAACACTCCTATACTATATGCTATAAACTGTGCCATACCTTTTTAAATATTTAAGCCAGAGAAACACATCATCGCCATAGCCATGAGACCAACGGTGATAAACACGATGCCGAGGCCCTGAAGGGGCTTGGGCACATCACAATACTGCATCTTCTCACGGATGGCACCCAGCGCAACGATGGCCAGTGTCCAACCGATACCAGAGCCGAAGCCATAGACTACAGCATCCCAGATAGAACCGATGGCCTGAGAGTTGCTGGGATCCATGAGGATACGCTGCTGCATGAACAGCGAGGCACCCATGATGGCGCAGTTAACGGCAATCAGCGGCAGGAAGATACCCAGGGCAGCATAGAGCGAGGGAGAATACTTTTCAACCGTCATCTCCACGAGCTGCACCATACCTGCAATCACAGCGATGAAGAGGATAAACGACAGGTAACTGAGATCGACGCCCTCAACGAGACAGTCGGGGCCCAGCACCTTTGTCTGCAACAGATAGTTCACGGGGACGGTGACGGTGAGCACGAAGGTCACAGCCAGACCCAGTCCCATTGAGGTCTTCACGGTCTTCGACACGGCAAGGTAAGAACACATGCCGAGGAAGAAGGCAAAGATCATATTATCGACGAAAATCGAACGGAATAGTAATGATATTGCGTGTTCCATATCTTATTTCTCCTTATAAAAGTAAGCACGATGAACCCAAATCACACAACCCACGAGAATCAGAGCCATAGCAGGCATCGTCATCATACCGTTGTTCACATAACCGAAGTCGTAGCAGGCATCAGGGATAATCTGGAAGCCTAAGAGCGAACCGCGTCCGAGCAGCTCACGAACAGCACCTACGATGACCAGGATCATGGCATAGCCAAGACCGTTACCCACACCGTCGAGGAATGAGGGCCAAGGCTTGTTCTGCATGGCAAACGCCTCAAGGCGTCCCATCAGGATACAGTTAGTGATGATCAGACCGACATACACAGAGAGCTGCACGCTCACGTCGTAGGCAAAGGCCTTCAGGATCTGTGAAACGATGGTTACAAGAGCAGCCACAACCACCAGCTGCACCACGATACGGATGCGGTTAGGAATGGTGTTGCGGATGATAGAGATAATCGTGTTTGAGAAGGCTGTGATCACCGTTACAGCCAGACCCATCACGATGGCGGGCTTCAGCTGAGAAGTGACAGCCAAGGCCGAACAGATACCAAGTACCTGACCCAGAATAGGATGGTCGAGGTTCAACGGGTTGGTGAAAACCTCTTTATTTTGTTTACTGAATAATGCCATAACTTAGTCCTCCTTCAAATTAGTGATATACTGTTTCAGACCATCGCGCAGCATGTCAGACACACCGTTAGAGGTCAGCGTAGCACCTGTGACGCAATCCACCTCAGAGGCAGGATTCTCCACTTTCTTCACAACGCCGATGGCAACCTGTCCGTCCTCAGAGAAGATCTTCTTACCCTTGAACTTCTCCTGCCAAGCCTGAGAGTCCTTAATCTCGGCACCCAGACCAGCGGTCTCACTCTCGTGGTTGAAGTAGGCACCATAGATGGTGTTCAGGTCGTCATCTACAGAAATAAAGGCTGAGATACCGCCCCAAAGACCCATTCCCTTCAGTGGGAACACATATTTCTTCTGGCCATCAATGTCGCAGACATAGTACAGCTGATCGTTAGCCTGCTCTTCGCTCTTGACAACAGCCGCATACTTGGCCTCAGCCTCAGCGCCGTCGAGACCACGGATGTTGAGCGAATAGAGGATCTGCTTCTTGATGTCGAGTGCCACGTTAGCATCCTGCATCGGCTTCAGAGCCTGATAGACAAATGCCAGCAGGAAAGCCACGATGACCACAAGTATCGCGCTATATATAATAATGTACGCGTTAGAGTTTGTATTCAGTTTCATTTGATACCTCCTCTCTTTAAACGTTTCGAGATATTACGCTCCACAATGAAGTGGTCGATCATCGGAGCACACATATTACCAAAGAAGATGGCGAGCATCATACCCTCAGGATAACCGGCATTCATCACACGGATGATGACAGCCATCGCACCAATCAGGAAGCCGTAGATATACTGGCCCGTAGTGGTGCGGCTAGAGGTTACAGGGTCGGTAGCCATAAACACGGCACCAAAGGCAAAGCCACCCAGGATGAAGTGATGCCACCAAACCATTGACTGACCTGTCTGCTCGAAGATGCATGCAAGAACGGCACCACCAACAAAGACGCTCAGCATGGTGCGCCAAGAGGCAATACCAGTCCAAAGCAGGATCACGGCACCGATGGCAATGGCGATGAGTGAGGTCTCACCGATAGAACCTGGAATGAAACCGCAAATCATATTGCAGATAGAGGCATCGGGGTTGATGCCCTGTGCCATCTGACCAAGTGGTGTAGCAGCGGTAAATCCGTCGGGCAGCGTGTTACCGAGTCCGAAGATTGAGTCCTGAGCCACCCAGACCTGATCACCCGTCATCTTTGAGGGATAGGCGAAGAACAGGAACATACGGGCTGCGATGGCGGGGTTGAAGATGTTCATACCCGTACCGCCGAAGATCTCCTTACAGAAGATGACACTGAAGGCGCAGGCGAGTGCCAGCATCCACAGCGGACAGCCGATGGGCACGATCAGCGGGATGATGAAACCAGAAACGAGGTAACCCTCCTGGATCTCCTCACCCTTCCACTGAGCCCAGGCAAACTCGATACCAAGACCTACGATGTAGCTCACCAGAACCTTTGGCAGTACAGCCAGGAAGCCGTAAGCGAAAATCTCGAAGAAACTGGCACCAGCGAGGGTTCCTGCGGCGAGATAGTTCTGATAGCCGATATTATACATACCAAACAGCATAGCAGGTACCAGAGCGATAACCACTATACTCATTATACGCTTCGAGTCGATGGCATCATGGATGTTGACACCTGTTTTCGAAGTATCATTAGGCACAAGCGCGAAGGTCTCAAAGCCGTCGAAAACCGAACGGAAGGCGTGTAACTTGCCACCTTCTTCGAAACTTGGCCTCATCTTGTTAAATAAGTTTCTTATAGCACTCATGTCTTTATGCGTTTTCTTTACGTAAAACATTAAGTCCCTCGCGCACAATGCGTTGCAGCTCCAGCTTCGAGGAATCCACAAACTCTGCCAGCGCGAAATCCTCGGGGCTCACCTCGTAGATACCCAGCGCCTCCTGACGATCGATGTCGCCAGTGATAATTGCCTTGATGAGGTATTCACCATAGATGTCCATAGGCAGTACCTTGTCGTACTCACCACTCATAATCATGTGGCGCTCACCACCCTTAATACGGGCATCAAGTGCGTACTGCTTCTTGCCACACAGCCAAGAGAAGTAGCTGCGGCTTACAGAGAACTGATTGAAACGAGGCAGGATCCAACCCAGCACCTCGTCGGCATCATTACCCTCTGGGATCACAGTGATCTCAGAGCTGTGAGCTCCGAGGAAACCTTCCTTAGTGGTTGGTCTGCCCGTGAGCACATTACCATTGATGATGCGTACATTCTTCGAGGCATCGTAGCTGTTGGAGAGCAATGTTGCCAACTCCTCACCTACCAGCATATCGACATAGGCAGGATTTTTCACCTCACTGCCACAGAGGGCTACCGTACGACGAAGATCCACCTTACCGCTGTTGAACAGACGACCGATGAAGAGCACTACGGTAGGATCACCAATGGTCCATACCACCTCACCCTTGTTTACAGGATCAAGATGATTCACCTGCACACCCACATTGCCTGCAGGGCACTTGCCATCGAAGACAGTTACCTCAGCATCCTTCACATTCTCCAGCGCAGAGCCTACACCAACACCAAGATAGGTCTTGGCGATCTTTGAAAGAGCGGTAATACCCGTCTGGAAATCAGCTTCCTGACCCTTTACCTCGTACTCGAAATCAGCAGCGAGGGGCTTGTCACGCAGGGCAGAAACGAAAATTGCCTTAGGCATCACCGAAGGATTGGTAGATACAGCATAAGGCAACTGGTTCAGATAACCGAAGAGACCTGCTTCGAGCAGTGCTTCGATGACAGCCTTACCATCAAGCTTAGCTACATCCTTCTTGCCGAAATCTACAAAACTCTGCTGAGCGTCGGCATCCACCTTCACACAGAGCACCTTTCTACGTTCACCACGCACAACGGCACTAACGGTACCGCTGACAGGCGAGGCAAACTTCACCTCGGGATACTGTTTGTTAATAAACAAAGCATCCCCGGCCTGAACCTTATCACCCTCTTTAACTACAACCTTTGGCGTCACACCCTCAAAGTCATCCGGCGCTAATGCGTATTTGCCGTTTGACTTCAACTGGATTTTCTGCTCAGTTGCACGTCCTTTCAGGTTAATGTCCAAGCCCTTGTGTAGCTTAATTACATTTGCCATTTATCTAAGTTTTAATTGAATAGTTTCAAGATGCGTGTGCAAAATTAGTAAAAATCAGTTAGAATAAAAACAAAAATCCGAATTTTTTAACGAAATCCCGATAAAATGTTGTAATTTTGCCACGTGAAGATACTAAAAAGGATAATCAGCATAGCCATCTGGACGGTCATCGCCCTGAATCTGATGACGGCAGCTGTCCTCCGATTGCCTGTTGTTCAGCAGTCTGTGGGTAGTAAAGTATCTGCCGTTTTAAGCGAGGCCCTTGGTACAACTGTCAGTATCGGTCGCGTGGATTTGGGTTTCCTCGATCGCATCATTATCGATGATGTCACGATCCTCGATCAGCAAAGGCAACCCATGCTGATTATCACCCGTCTATCTGCCAAAGTGGATTACCTGCCACTTACCAAAGGCCGTATCTCCATCTCATCGGCACAGCTCTTTGGCGCCCACGCACGCCTCAGCCAGAAGAATGCACAGACAAAGCCCAACTTCCAGTTTGTCATCGATTCGTTAGCATCTAAGGACACACTGAACCACACCCCACTCGACTTGCGTATCAACTCGCTGATCATCCGGCGATCCAGCATGACCTTCGACCGCAGGGATGTGGCAAGAACGGTTGGACAGTTTAATCCCCAACACCTGCACATCAGCGACCTCAGTGCCCATATCAACCTTTGGACACTTACCGACGACTCGCTGAATGTGAACGTCAAGAAGCTATCGCTTAGGGAAACTTCCGGACTGGACATCAGTCGTCTTTCCTTCAGGTTGGCTGCAGGCAAGACACATGCTTTTCTTGAGAACTTCAAGTTACAGATGCCGAGTTCAAACCTCGAAATCGACACCTTGAAAGCTGATTACCAGCTGAATGAAAAAGGGCTTATACCTGGCACTCTCACCTATTCAGGAGAAATCAAGAACACAAGTATAACACCATCAGACCTAAGATGTTTCATTCCTTCGCTCAAGAATTTCCAAAGAGGAATTTCCATCGCCACGAAGTTTAACGGAACCGATCTGCAAGCCACCATTCCAACGCTTCATGTCGCCACCTCGGAACAAGATATTGACATCAACGTAAATGGATGGATTGAGAACTGGGACACGAAACCTGCCTGGCATCTGGAGATGAGTGAGGTGACGCTGGCAGAGACCAGTATTGACTTCCTTTCCAAGATAATCCCTGATCTCCCCCAGGAACTCAGACGTATTGGCAATCTACGCATGACAGGCAACTTCAGTCGCAATGCCTTTGGCGACACCTCACTGAAAAGTGTGATACACGCTGGGGCCGGCGATGTAGATATCACAGTGGCAATGGATGCCGCCAAACGTTTCTCGGGAGTGATTCAGACCAGAGATATCCGACTGGGGCAAATACTTGCTGAAGAGAAATTCGGAAAACTGTCTACCCAAATGACTCTCAAGGGTTGGTGGCCTTCAGACCAAAAGCCAACGGTAAACGTCAGGGGAACGATCAGCCAGTTTGATTACCAAGGCTACTCTTATCAGAACATCTCTGTCAACGGCGAATACATTCAAGGTACCATTGCAGGACATTTCAATATCAACGACCCCAATCTGGTACTCGAGCTAAAAGGTGAAGCCACCGAAACCCTGTTCTCAGCCACTCCCCAAGGTGTCAAGAGAGCGCAGCTGCAGGGGGTACTCTCCCACTTCTCGCCTGCCGCCACCCATCTCTCAGAGCAGTTGGGCTCATCGGTACTGTCAGCAGAGCTGGATGCCAACTTCACTGCCCACAATGTACACGATGCACAAGGTAATATCCGTATCAGCAACCTGAATCTTACTGCTTCGGAACAGCATAAGCCTTATCAGCTCGACAACCTGATAATCACCTCTGGCTACGATGAGGGTGTACACTTCTTTTCACTCAAAAGCGATTTTGCTGATGCGGAGGTCAAGGGACATTTCGATTATAAGACACTGCCGCAGAGCTTCATCAATCTGGTGGCGTCGAAACTCCCCACTCTGCCTGGATTACCGCCTAAGAAGATGGTATCCGACAACAACTTCAACCTACGCCTGATGCTGAGCAAGACCGACTGGCTGAAACGGTTCTTCAATGTCGATCTGACGCTTAACCAGCCCATCTCGCTCTCAGCACGTGTGAACGACAGGACTGAAGACATTTTCCTGGATGGCGAGTTCCCTTCATTTGCCTATAACGGTTCCTGGTATGCCAACGGCAAAATCCATATCAGTTCGCCTGCGGATACGCTCAACTGCGACCTGAACATCCAGAAACTGATGGATGACGGGCAACAACTGGACATCAACCTTCTGGCTCATGCTGCCCATAACAACATCGACACCTCTTTATCGTGGGACAATAACGATCCCCAAAAGCAACAGAGCGGCAATCTGAACACGATCGTCAGACTCTACAAGAATCTTGCAGGACTGCCCGAAGCCCAGTTCCGTGTGCAGCCCTCTCACATCATCCTGAATAACAGCACCTGGGATATAGAGCCCTCCGACATCCTCTATCATAAGAACCACCTGCTCGTGGATCAATTTGTTGTGCATCGCGGCACACAGCACATCATTATCGACGGTATCGCCTCAGAAAACGCTTCTGACAGTCTCATTGTTGATCTTAACGAGGTGGAAGTGGCTTATATCCTCGATCTAGTGAACTTCCATTCGGTAGAATTCAGCGGAAAAGCCACAGGACGAGCAACTGCCCGTTCTCTCTTCAAAGATTTTGCTGCTTACGCCAAACTGAGAGTTGGACAGTTCAAGTTTGAAGAAGGACGCATGGGTACGCTGTATGCTGATGTGGACTGGAACAAGGAGAAAGAACAGATAGACATCAGTGCCGTTGCCGACGACGGTCCGGAGGCACAGACCATCATCAACGGCTACGTGTCACCTGTCCACAACACCATTGATCTCGATATCCAGGCCAATGGCACCTATATCGACTTCATGCACAATTTCACCAAGTCGTTTGTCAGTCACATCACAGGTCATACAGAAGGTAATGCCCGACTGGCTGGTACGCTGGACAACATCAATCTCACGGGTAATCTTGTGGTAGATGGTGAGGCCACCATAACACCTTTAAACACCACCTATCAGTTACAAAGCGACACGGTGATCATGGTTCCCGATGAGATTGAGCTGCACAACATGGTGGTTCTCGATCGCGAGGGGCATCAGGGTATTCTCTCTGGCGGCATCCATCACCAACACCTCACCAAGCTCTCCTACGATCTCAACGTGGCGGCTGACAATCTGCTGGCCTACGACTTTACCGACTTTGGCGAATCTACCTTCTACGGCACTGTGTATGCTACAGGAGATGTGGGCATCCACGGACGTGGCAATGAAGTGGTCATCGACTGCGATGTAACTCCCCAGAAGAATTCGGTTTTCGTTTATAACGCCGCTACGACCGACGCACTCTCCAAGCAGGAGTTTATCGAGTGGGAGGATCCTAGTGATCCTAGTAATACTAGTAATCCTAGTCGTACTAGTAAGGCTAGTCCCAGCAGGGCTACCGACACCGACATCTACATCAACTTCCTCATCAACACCACCCCCGATGCCAGCCTACGGCTCCTGATGGATACCAACACAAAAGACTATATCACGCTGAATGGCGAAGGTGCCATCCGGGCCACCTACCATAATAAGGGCGCTTTCAATATGTTTGGCACCTATACCGTTGATCATGGCACCTATGGCATTACCATCCAGAACATCATCAAAAAAAACTTCACCTTCAACAGAGGCGGTACGATTATCTTCGGTGGCGATCCCTATCAGGCTGCACTGAATCTGCAAGCCGTCTATACCGTGAATGGTGTCAGCCTCTCAGATCTGAATATCGGCAACTCGTTCAGCAGCAACACCATCCGTGTGAACTGTCTGATGAACATCGGAGGACAGCCCGCAGCACCTATGGTGGATTTCGACCTCGAGATGCCTACTGTGAATGCTGACGAACAGCAGATGATCCGTTCCATCATCAACGGTCAGCAGGAAATGAACCAACAGGTGGTGTATCTGCTGGCTATCGGACGTTTCTATAATCAGGGCAACAACAATGCCAACGATGAGCGGACCGACCGCACCTCATTGGCTATGCAAAGTTTCCTCTCAGGTACGCTCTCTACACAGATCAACACCCTGCTTGGACAGATCATCAAGAACAACAACTGGAACTTCGGTGCCAACATCTCAACAGGTAATGAAGGCTGGCACAATGCAGAATATGAAGGTATCATCAACGGACGTATGCTTAACAACCGTCTGCATTTCAACGGACAGTTCGGTTATCGCGATAATGCCACCAAGGCGAATCCTTCGTTCATCGGCGACTTCGACTTGCAATACATGCTCTTCCCCAATGGCAACCTCGCCCTGAAGGTGTATAACCAGACCAATGACAGATATTTTACGCGTTCAAGTCTGAACACGCAAGGGCTTGGTATCATCATGAAGAAAGACTTCAATAGTCTTCGCGATCTGTTTACTTCGAGCCGACGTAAAGAAAAATCATCCCCAACAAAACAAGCGCCAGATCAAAAGCCTTAGCCTTGAGGTTTTTCTCGTGGAAGAACATTGCACCAAATCCAAAGCTCACTATCACACTACCTCGACGGATCATCGATACTATCGAGATCATCGCATCGGGCATACTCAGTGAATAGAAATACATGAAATCCGCCGTTGAGAGGAACACACTCACACCAACAATCGACCAGGTCCAGTGGAAAGGGGTGGTCTGTTCATGTTTGGGCCACCAGAGCAGCCAAAGCATGATGCCCATCATCACACACTGATAGATGTTGTACCACGACTGCACCATCATGCGATCCAGTCCCACGCCCCCACTCTCTACCGGTGCCATCAGATACTTATCGTAAAGACCGCTCACTGCTCCCAGCATCGCAGCACCTACAATCATGTAGATCCAGTGGTCGTGTTTGAAGTCGATACCCTCTTTCTTTCCGCTACGACTCAACAAGAGGAACGAGGCTATCGCCAGCATCACTCCGATCCATTGCCAGACGTTCAATCGTTCTCCGAAGAACAACAGTGCACCCACCAGCACCATCACTGGACGGGTGGCATTAATAGGTCCGACAATCGTCAGGGGCAGATGCTTCATGCCGAAATAGCCCAAGATCCAGCTTGAAAGCACGATCACAGCTTTCAGCACAATGTACTTATGCATCTCCCAACCGCCACTGGCTGTAAAGAAAAGGCTATCGTCGAGTATGTCCGTTGTGCCACTCAGTACAATGAACGGCAGGAAAATCAATGACGAAAACAGTGTATTCAGAAACAAGATGGGAATCACAGCATTCCCTTTCAGCGCATGTTTCTTTAATGAGTCATAGCAGCCCAACATCGCTGCCGACATAAATGCCAATATCAGCCACATCCTTAATGTCTAATGCTTAATACTTAATATCTAATGTCTTCCAGGAACAGCGCATTACCTGGCATCGACTCGCCAGCCTCTGTCCTGCGCTTCCCTTCTACAACTTTCTGAAACTCCTCTAGCGAAAGTCTGCCACGCCCCACATCCACCAGCGTACCTACCACCGCTCTTACCATATTCCTCAGAAAACGGTTTGCAGTAATCTCGAAATACCAGCTCGACGCAGAGGTCTGATGCCACTTGGCAGCTGTTACCTGACAGAGCGTTGTCTTCACATCAGCCCCACTCTTGCAGAAAGCACCGAAGTCCTCATAATTCAGAAGCATACCGGCTGCTTCGTTCATCTTATCAAAATCAAGTGGATAGTGCAATTCACACGAGTAAGCCCTGCAGAACGGATCCTTCTGCGTATGAACATAATAGTGATAAGTACGTGAAGTGGCAGAGAAACGGGCATGCAGGTCGTCAGCCACCTGTTCCACCTTTTGTACGGCAATGTCATAGGGCAGCAGTCTGTTTAGTTTATAACACAGCTGCTTGCCATCCAGTTCACTGTCATAGTCGAAGTGAGCTACCATCATCCTCGCATGCACACCAGCATCAGTTCGTCCAGCCCCCGTCACGCCGATCTCTGCACGCAAAAGTGTGGAGAGCGCGCCTTGAAGCCGTTCCTGTATCGAATCGCCATTGGGCTGAATCTGCCAGCCATGATAGCGAGTGCCGTCGTAACTCAAAGTGACAAAATATCTCATTGCGGGTGCGAAGGTACAAAAAAAATCTCATTAAAATAGCTTTTTTAGATAATTATCATTATCTTTGCACCAAAATACAACTTAAAACAGGTACCAATATGAGAAGACCTTTTTCGATTGTAACACTGACACTGACCGCTATAATCTTCGTGGCATGCGGAGGCGGTAGTAGTAAAGAACAGAGACAGAATGCCGAGCAGGCAATGGAAAACGCTCAACGGGCAAGAAACTATAACCAACTCTTGGTGCTGGCCGACAGCTTTGAGCGTAATGGCTGTCTCTCACCAGCTAAGGCTTACTACTGGCGAGGCTATGCCAGCGACAGGATGCGCAAGTTGCGTATGGCAGAGTTCTATTGGAAGACATCCTTGCAGACAGCAGCCAACTCCGATGACCCTGAAGAGGTGGCAACCTACGCCCATTCTGCCACCCGATTGGCAAACCTGCTTGCCGTACGTGGCGAATACGAGAATGCCCTGAAAGCAGCCATCCCTGCAGCAGAACGTCTGGAGGCACTTAAATGCGATACCACCAGCGATTACATGAATCTGCTCATCTATATCGGTTGTTGCCAAATGGGTATCGGCAATGCCGACAGAGAGACTTCCGCACGTTTCGATCAGGCATATCAGAAACACCTCAGCAACATAGAGCAAAACCGCAACGACGAGTCGTATAAGGATGCCATTGCCGGTCTCATCAATATCGCTTACGCCTGTATCACTACCGAGAACTATAATCAAGCCCTGAAGTGGACTGACCGTTTCGGAAAATTGATTGGTGAGTATGAGCAACGCCAAGGCATCAACAGCACCTATACTGACAAGCAGTTAGCACGTTACTGCATCTACAAGGCCATCGCCCACGAACACTTGGGACAGCATGAAGAAGCCAATAAAATCTACGAATCATTTCTTCAGACCGAATTCAGCAAGACACCGGAAGGTCGCATCAACGCCAACGAATATCTGATGGCAGCCAACCGCTGGGATGAAGCTGCCTTTAACTACCGCAGCCTTGATGCCATGTTTGCTGGGGAGGATGCCTATACGATAGACAATATCAGAGACTATGCCCTGAAGAAATACCAGACCAATCTGAAAGCTGGTCGTCTCGATTCGGCTTTAGCTGTCAGCAGACAGATCTGTGATTCACTCGAATATGCCTTTAACCAGGCAAAACGTCTCGACGCAGAGGAGCAGAATGTCATTATCAATAAGGTAGAACAACTCACCGAGCAACAGGCTGCCAGTGCCCGTCAGAAGCAACTGGCACTATTCGCTCTCCTCGGACTGCTCTTTCTCTGCTTTGTCGGCTACGCTGTCTATCGTGGGCACAAAAGCCGAAAACTCCACGCTGCCCATAATGAACTGAAGGCAGACTACAGCGAACTGGAGGCACGTACCGCCGACAAGGAACGAGCCACGACAGAAAAGCGCACTGCCCTTGAGGCTCAGCAAGCCCTGTTGCCAGCCCCGCTGCCTAATCGCAACGATATTGCGGTTCATGCCTCTCTCTTCTCAGGACAGGCACTGAGCAGCGACTTCTATGATTATCTCATCCGCGATGAGCAGCTCTTCTTCTGCATCGGTACTGCACAGGGGGACACCATCCAGTCGTCGGTACAGATGACGATGGCTTGGGCACAGTTCCGTGCAGCGGCTGCCATCACCAACGCCCCTGCACAGATTATTGAAGCCATCAACAGCAGTCTAGCTGCCACCAATGGTACTACGCCTGCCGTCGATCTTTTCGTGGGTGTACTCAATTTTACCACAGATCTGTTAGACTACAGTTTGGCAGGTACCTTCAGTCCATTGTTGCTGCATAACGACACCGTTAATCTGCTGCCAGTAGAGCCTACTTCACCAGCTGGTTCTTCCGCTGATGCCACCTTCCCTACCCTTCAGGCAGAACTAACCCCTGACACGATGCTACTCTTCTACACCAACGGTGCCGCCAACATCACCAATGCTGATGGTAAGATCTATGGTGAGAAGCGCCTGCGTGGGGCTGCTCTTCAAGCCATGAAGCTAAACTCACAGCCTGCACCCTTCCTCAATATCCTAAACAAAGTACAGGACGAATTCATCAAAGGAACACCACAGGCCACAGATCGCACCATACTGGTGATACACCGAAACTAAGATAGAAAGAAAAAAGCTTCCGAGTGATTCGGAAGCTTTTTT
>CAMJGE010000033.1 GCA_946405145.1 uncultured Prevotella sp. | reverse complement strand
AAACACGAAGCCGTAGCCACCGTCTGGATATCTCTATCCGCTACACCTTCAACGCCTCGAAGAGTAAGTATAAGGGCACTGGTGCCGGTAAAGCCGAGCAGCAGCGAATGGGTAATAATTAGCCATTCATCACATTTTTACGTCGTATATCCCAAATATTTGGTACTTTCCGCAACTTTATGTAATTTTGTAGCGTCAAACAGATATCACATTAATCAATAATAGACAATGAAGAAAGCATTAAAAATCGCGCTGTTCAGCGTTCTGGGGCTGGTAGTCGTAGCCGGCGTGTTAGTTTGGATGGAGTTTTGACAAGCCGCTCCATTTCACACTTTCACGGACTAATTAGGGATTGGTATTATGGTACAACGCGTAACGTTCTACATCAATGGATTTAACGGTAGTGGAGAAAAAGGTTAAAGGAAACAGGGGAAAAGGTTAATTCTAGCAGGGGAAAGGGTTAGTTCTAGCAGGGAGAAATATACTATCTCGCTTGTTGCAAGGGGGCGCCCTTATATCTTCGAGCACCCGCCCTTTTATATTGGAGCGGTCGGTCGGAAGTTTTTTATTCCTTTGAAGCTTCTTTCTTAGGGAAATAAAGCCAGCGGCGGCTTTCACGTACTTTCCACAGCCGTGGATGATCACCTTTGCAGAGACTGTCGAGATAACTCTTGGCAGAGTCGCGCTTCAGTCCGCTGAAGATCATAAACTCTGGAATAGTTACGTAGCCCAGTTTCATGCAGCGTCTCAGTGCCTCGTCCATTGCTTTCTGATCATACACTGACTGTTGCCTACCTGAGCCTGACTCTTGCGGTAGCCCTCTCTGTTGCGGCCTCCCTCCTTGACAAATTCCTTGGAAGGGATAAACTCTACGCCTGCATAGACGACATCTCTGCCATGAATCGTCTTGGGATCGGTATGCTCACCTAACAGTTTCAATTTAGGTGCAAACGAGCCGATAGGTGTTTCCACGCGGTAGCCGTCTGACAGCCAGAGGCCTACAACATCCATCACCACGTCGAAAGCCATCTTCAGTTCTCCTGGACGAAGGTTGCGATACTTGTTGCAGAAGGTCTCCAAGTCCTTGAAACTTTTCTTCTGTCCCTTTGCGGGGCGCACATATAGCAGCGGCTTACCATCCTCGCCTTTAGTGGGGCGGGGGTGAATCTCAAATTCTATTCCGTTAGTCTTACGAGGCATAATCTCTTTTATCGTTTTGAGGTTGCAAAGATACAAATTTTCTGTGATATTGGCGCGCCATTCGTCACAAATCGATACGGAATGTCCCAGAAATTTGGCGAGTTGCTCAATTTTATGTAATTTTGTAGCGTCAAACAGACATCATCAAGATGAAACAAGAGATTAATCCAAAAGAGACAAAGCGAGCCATAGCCTTTGAGTTGTGGATAAAGTCACCCATGCCGATGGTGACGCTTACGAAGACCTTTGATGTGACGCGGCTCTGTAAGGTAAGTCGGCGACGCGGCATGAAATTCAATATGCTGCTCTGCTGGTGTATCGGCAAGGCAGCGTCAGGGATAGAGGAGTTCTATATGTTGCCCCATAACGGCAAACTGTACAAATACGACCGTATGGCTATCAACGTGATAGCTGACAATATAAAAGGCGGACTCAGTTTCTGTGACGTTGCCTTCAGCGACGATCTGGAGCAGTTTAATGCCAATTACCTGCATCTGACAGAGACCATCACCCATACCTGTCAGGATATGTTAGACGATGAGGCTGTGATAGTCGGCACGTCGGCAGTGACAGGTACGGAACTCGACTGCATTGTCAACCAGTATAGCGGCATCTTCACCAATCCCTTCCTCGCATGGGGCAGATATCGTAAAGGCTGGCTGAAAACCACTCTCCCCATCTCGTTCCAGTTTCATCACGCACAGATGGATGGCTCTCACGCCGCCCGATTCCTGGAAGAACTGCAGAAAACAATCAATTCGATAGCATAATGTATCAAACTCGTAACCTCCCCAACACACGAATCGATGTGGCAGATGCCTTGAGAGGCATCGCAGTAGCAGGTATTATCCTGTATCACTCCGTAGAGCACTTCAACATCTTCACGCAGGAACCGATAGTACATCCGTTACCTTCAGACCAGACAGTAGCTGATGTGCTGGCTTGGTTGCTTAGTGGCAAGATGTACGGCATCTTCGCGATGCTCTTCGGACTGAGTTTCTTCATCATGAACGACAATCAGCAGCAGAAGGGCAAGAACTTTTCTTTGCGCTTTGCCTGGCGCATGTGCCTGTTGCTCCTTTTCGGTGTCGTGAATGTGGCATTCTATGATGGTGACATCCTGATGCTCTATGCCTGTTATGGGCTGTTGCTCATCCCCGTCAGCTATCTGCCGTCGAAGTGGGTGTGGGGCATTATCGCCTTGTTGGCTATCCAACCCGTAGAGTTATATTGTCTGCTGACAGGCACCACGATCGATTTCTCAAGATTCTGGGAAGTATCAGGCTATATCAACAGCGCTCATGAACACGGCACATTCTGGGAAAATACGCTTACGAACCTGCGATATGGTTTTGAAGTGAATCTGCGCTTCAATGTCTTCAGCGGACGACTCACGCAGTTGCTCTGCCTCTTTATCCTCGGTATGCAGTTAGGACGGCAGAGGCTGTTCTATAACGAGGGAAATCATCTGAAGATATGGCATCGCATCCTCATGTGCTCAGCCTTCATCGTCGTCGCATTGAGTATTGTGGATTTCGGCGAGTTGGATTCATGGCTTAAACCCATCTACAACCTCATTATCCTGCTGATGATAGTCTCAGCGGTAGTTTCTGCCTGGTATGCTTTCGAGGGCGTTCGCCGGGTGCTTCATCATCTCTGTATCTTTGGCAGAATGAGTCTCACCAACTATCTGCTCCAGTCTGTCATCGGCTGCTTCATCTTCTGTGGCTACGGTCTCGCCTGCTATTACAAGTTAGGTATCACTTATGCCGTGATGGTTGGATGCGGAATGGTGATCTGTCAGTATCTGTTTGCACGTTATTGGTTCGCCAGTCATCCTCGTGGACCATTAGAAGGTCTTTGGAGAAAACTGACATGGATTTAGCTATTTAAAGTTAATTCCTTGCGAGTTTAGCAAAAACTTCGTATATTTGCAACAGATATTTCACATTAACTTAATAACAATGAAGAAACTTCTTATTTCAACACTTGTTCTGTTGCTTACAGGATGGAGTTCGGTTACTGCCGGTAATGAGGACGGCAGCCGCTTGTGGTTGCGCTTTGAAGCTGCTAATGCCACAAAAGCGATTTCGGGAGTGAAGGGTACTGCGATGTCAGAGTTGCAGACCTATTGGAAGGGTGGTCCTGTGGTTCTGAAGCACCAGAAGGGGGTGGCTCAGGATGCCTACACGATTCAGAGTCAGGGCAGCAAGATCACAATCTCTGCTGCCAACAATGCAGGTCTACTTTATGGCGCCTATCATCTTCTGCGCCTGCAGCAGATGGGGGAGGATACCAGCGCTCTCAACATCAGCGAACAGCCTGCCTACGACCTGCGTATCCTGAATCACTGGGATAATCCCAATGGTACCGTAGAGCGTGGTTTCGCAGGAAAGAGTATCTTCCTGAATCCCGATCCGGAGCGTATGAAGATCTATGCCCGTGCGAATGCCTCTATAGGTATCAACGGCACTGTGCTCAACAACGTGAATGCCAAGCCAGAGGCCCTCACTACTGAGAGTCTGCAGAAAGCCAAAGGCATTGCCGATCAGTTGCGCCCATACGGCATCCGCGTGTATCTCTCCATCAACTTTGCCTCACCGATAAAGGTGGGTGGTCTGAAGACAGCCGATCCCCTCAATGCCGATGTGGTGGCTTGGTGGAAAGATAAGGTGAACGAGATCTATAAGCTGATTCCCGACTTTGGCGGTTTCCTCGTGAAAGCTAACTCTGAGGGAGAACCTGGTCCACAGGACTTCGGACGTACCCATGCCGATGGTGCCAATATGCTGGCAGGTGTGCTGAAGCCTCATAAGGGTATCGTGATGTGGCGTGCCTTCGTGTATAACCCCCAAAGCAGTGATCGTGCCAATCAGGCTTGCGAGGAGTTCATGCCCCTTGATGGTCAGTTTGCCAACAATGTGATTATCCAGATCAAGAATGGTCCCATCGACTTCCAGCCCCGTGAGCCTTATAGTCCGCTGTTCACCGCTATGAAGAAGACCCCGATGATGGTAGAGTTCCAGATCACTCAGGAGTATCTGGGTGCTGCCAACCATCTGGTCTTTCTCGCTCCCATGTGGAAGGAGTTCTTCTCATTTGTGAAGCCTGAGAGTCTGAAGGCGATGGCAGGAGTCGCCAATATCGGTGACGATGTGAACTGGTGCGGACACCATTTCGCACAGTCCAACTGGTATGCCTTTGGTCGCCTGGCTTGGAATCCTTCACTTACCTCAGAGCAGATTGCCGACGAGTGGCTGCGTCAGACGTTTACCAACGAAGAGCAGTTCCTCAAGCCGATGACACAGGTGATGCTTGAAAGTCGTGAGGCAGCTGTCAACTACATGATGCCGTTAGGTATTCATCATATCTTTGCCGGAGGACACCACTACGGCCCGGAGCCTTGGTATAATCCCCCACGTATTCGTCCTGACTGGACACCGCCATATTACCACAAGGCTGATAGCATCGGACTGGGCTTCAATCGTACCACTAACGGTAGTGCCAACGTGAACCAGTATCCTGATGAGCTTTGTGCTAAGC
This sequence comes from uncultured Prevotella sp., assembly GCA_946405145.1. Taxonomy (GTDB): domain Bacteria; phylum Bacteroidota; class Bacteroidia; order Bacteroidales; family Bacteroidaceae; genus Prevotella. Next base: position 14,181 of record CAMJGE010000033.1, on the reverse strand, counting down.
TCAACGATATCAACACCTGTCCTGAGAACCTGATAGCCTGGTTCCACCATGTGCCTTGGGATTTCCGTATGAAGTGCGGGCGCACCTTCTGGGAAGAGCTGTGTCATAGGTACGACACAGGCGTTAAGCAGACGCGTCAGTTCATCGTTGCGTGGGATGGTGTTCAGCCTTATGTGGATTGTCAGCGATTCAGTGAGGTACAACGTAAGCTCCGCATCCAGACCCGTGATGCCGAGTGGTGGCGAGATGCCTGTCTGCTATACTTCCAGACCTTCTCGAAGCGTCCCATTCCGCAGGATGTAGAACACCCCGTTCACAACCTCGATGAGATGCAGCAGTTCCGCATCCCCATTACGATGTATGAGAATCCCGCACAGGGATATACCAAATAGAAAGAAAAAGAGCAGGCCTGAAAACCTGCTCTTTTTTCATTATAGCTTAACACTTGATATATCCACCATACCATTCACGATGGCGTAGATGGTGAGTCCCGCCAGCGAGTGTATCTGCAGCTTCTGGCAAATGTTGCGCCGATGGGTGGCAACTGTATGCACCGAGAGATTCAGGTTCTTGGCTATTGCCTTGTTCTTTTGTCCCTGCACCAGTCCGATGATGATATCCCGCTCACGTTCCGTCAGCGGTTCGCTATTGTCATTTGAGCTATTAAACATCATCGCGTTGATATTCCTCGACACGTCGTGCTTCTTCACCTTGCTCTCCAGCAGTCGGATGGCAGGCACAAAGATATGGTCTTCTACTTCCGCATGTTGCAGCAGCCACTCCTCATTGTTGTAAATGTCGTAAAGTGTTGCCGTGAGCTGGTTGTTGTGAAGTGTGTCAGTAGGCAGATACTTGATGATCATCAGTTTCAGTTCACGCAGTTTCTTGTTGGTCTGCTCATGATGTTTCGAGAAGGTTTCGATGTTGTATTTGCTCATCGGTATCCCTTTGATCAGCGACTCCACATAAGGGAAGAGCGTCTTCTCTTCGTATTTCATGTGGTTACGGATGTCTTGCGCATAGTTATCGTAGAATTTCATGATGAGCTTTCCCAGCGCGTCGTCCTTGTTGATGCTCTCTTCCAGTTCACGACGGATAAAGGGCAGCTGGAAGTCGAGGTAATAAGTATGACTGGCCTTCAGGTAGTGCAGTAGCGTATAGGTGTCTATCTGCTCATAGTCATCATAGTCTGAATAACCGTTGATGGTGAAGTTCACCACAGCCAGAAAGGTGTAGGTATCCACATCGTTCATCTCGCATGTCTCTTTCACCGTCTTATCACCAAAGCCCAGGTTAATGCCGAAAGAGCCTAATGCCTGCAGCACGCTGTAGTTATCTCTTATCAGCGTAATCATCTTATCGCTGGGTTCATACATCTTTACGTTTCTCATCGCACTTCTTTTTAAAAAACTGCGCAAAGGTAAGAATTTTCTTCGACATTTACAAAACCTTTGATATAGTTTTTATTATTTTTATGAAGTGCTGATGAATACGCAGATCGTCATCCAGTTCCGGATGGAAGGCGGTAGCAAGCTGGTTTCCTTGTTGCGCTGCAACGATATGTCCGTCGATGGTGGCAATAGCCTGACAGTCGTCACCCACTATCGACTCGATGTAAGGTGCACGGATGAAGGTCATTGGCACCTCGACACCCACACCAGTGACAGAGCCTGATGTGTGGAAGCTGCCCAACTGTCGTCCGTAGGCATTGCGGCGCACCTGGATGTGCATCGTATCCAGCCTACCTTCTGAGAGCAGGATCATACCCGCACAGGTACCGAATACAGGCAAGCCCTCGATGATCGCCTGACGGATAGGCTCCAGCAGTCCGAGTTCCTTCAGCAGACGCATCTGCACGGTACTCTCGCCACCTGGCAGTATCAGTCCGTCCTTCAATTGTTGCCAGTCTTTCAGCTGGCGCACCTCGAAGGTCTCCACCCCGAGGCGCTGCAGCATCTGTTCATGTTCGATAAAAGCCCCTTGCAGAGCCAATACAGCAATCTTCATCACGATTCACTTTTCACTATTCACTTTCCTCTCTCAGCCATTAGGAGCTCAATCTCCTGTTCGTTGATACCTACCATTGCTTCACCCAGATCCTCTGAGAGCTCAGCCAGCAGTTTGGCATCCTTGTAGTTGGTGACAGCCTGTACGATGGCGGCAGCACGCTTGGCGGGATTACCGCTCTTGAAGATACCACTACCCACGAACACGCCCTCGGCTCCGAGCTGCATCATTAGGGCAGCATCGGCAGGGGTAGCCACACCACCAGCGGCAAAGTTTACTACCGGCAACTTACCGTTTTCATGCACAAACTTCACCAACTCGTAAGGAGCCTGCAACTGCTTGGCAGCTTCGAAGAGCTCATCCTCACTCATGCTGACGAGACGACGGAGCTCACTCTGCATCAGGCGCATGTGACTCACAGCCTGTACCACATCACCTGTGCCTGGCTCACCCTTCGTACGAATCATCGTAGCACCTTCGGCGATACGGCGCAGTGCCTCACCGAGATTCTTGGCACCACAGACGAAAGGCACGTCAAACTTGGTCTTGTCGATATGGTAGATGTTATCGGCAGGACTGAGCACCTCACTCTCGTCGATATAGTCGATCTCGATAGCCTGCAGGATCTGTGCCTCTGCGATATGGCCGATACGGCACTTCGCCATCACGGGGATGCTCACTGCCTCCTGAATACCACGAATCATCTTAGGGTCGCTCATACGGCTCACACCACCTGCGGCACGGATATCGGCAGGAATACGCTCCAGCGCCATTACGGCGCAGGCACCTGCAGCTTCGGCAATCTTTGCCTGTTCGGGGGTTGTCACATCCATAATCACACCGCCTTTAAGCATCTGAGCCAACTGGCGATTGAGGGCTTGTCTGTTATTTTCCATTTTCTTTCTAATTTTTGGGTTGATTAAAAACTGGGTGCAAAATAACGACAATCCTATGAAAAAAGAAAATTGGGTTCCCGTTCTGATAAACGAAAACTCAATTTGGGTAAATCCTCTCGTGTGCGCGCGATACCTTTATCTACGTATCTCGCTGGGGGTATGAGAGGTCTGTTTCTTATAATAGCGCGAGAGATGAGCCTGCGACGAGAAACCAAACATCAGGGCTATCTCCTTCAAAGGTTTGTTGGTAGAAGTGAGCTGTTGGGTGATCTCCGTTGTAATGCGTTCATCAATCATTGCCTTTGGCGAACGACTGGCAATGCTTCTGGTGACCTGTCCCAGATAGCGGGCACTCACACCGAGCTGTTCGGCATAGAAAGCCACGTCGCTATAACGATGGTAGAAACGGTCGATGGCATCGAGAAACAAGTTGTAGAGTTCCCCGCTGCGACTGTTGTCCTCCGTATAGCCCTTGGGCTTCTGACTCACGTAGCTGCGTGCATGGAGCATCGCCTCATTTACGTTCTCACCACAACTCAGATAGTAGGCGAGGGCAGCAGCCAACTGGTTGGCGTGTCCGTGCTGACGGATGCCAGAAGGCAGATCCGAAGGTTCCAGTACGATGGTGCAGAGCGGTATCAGCAACTCCTGGATGGTGTGATACACCTGTGGCGCTACCAGCAGATCGCCACGGGTGGAGTGTAGCACAGGTGCATATACGATATACTTCGGGTGATATTTCCGCATGAGTTCCGCCACCACCTGCACCACATCGATGCGACGCAGCAGACCGATCTTCACCACCTGCGGCTGCAGGTCGTTGAGGATTGCCTCTATCTGTGTGCGGACAGTTGAGGCGGGCAAGTCGTAAAACTCCTGAATACCGAGGGTGTTCTGAACAGTGATCGAGGTGATGGCTGAGGTCGCTTTGCCGCCCAGTTCGCTGATGCTGCGTATGTCTGCCTGCAGGCCAGAGCCTCCAGAGCCGTCAGATCCCGTGATGGTGAGTATCGTTTGTTGAGTCATCATTCAGTTTTTGCTGCAAAATTACGCATTTCTGCGCTAAATCAGCATCTTTTTCGAAAAAAAACAAAAAGAGTGGGGACCCGAAGCTGTCACAGCATCGTGCCCCCTGCAAACTTCAAACAACCATCAAGGTTATCGAATAAATAGTAATTCTCTATACTTTGGCAGCGGCCAGAGTGAGTCATCCACAATCAATTCCAGTTTGTCGATCTCGTAACGGATAACATCGAGTTTCGGCTCCACCTTGTCGTGATAGGCAATCGCCTTCTCGTGTTCATCCTCAATCTTGTTAGCCTTCTTACGGGCTTCCACCAGTTCCTCTACACCTTTTTCGATGGCGCTGGTACGCTCGGCAATCTCCTGGATAATCTTCTTGTTACGAGCCGAGAGCTTATCTGCAGTGTCGATGGGGAACACCACTGCCATGTGGTTCAGGTTGCTGAGCAGTTCGCTCTGGTAGCGTGTAGCCACAGGGATGATATGGTTCATCGAGATATCACCCAGCACACGGGCCTCAATCTGGATCTTCTTCGTGTAGGTCTCCCATTTCACCTCGTTGCGGGCTTCCAGTTCCTTCTTTGTCATCACACCCAGACTCTCGAACATCTCGATGCTCTCTTTGTCGAGGTAACGCTCAAAGATCTTCGGACAGCTCTTCTCCACGTCAAGCCCGCGCTTCGTAGCCTCAACCACCCATTCGTCGCTGTAGCCGTTGCCGTCGAAGCGGATAGGCTTACAGGTCTTGATATCCTCACGCAGCACCTCGATGATGGCGTGGAAGGTGGCATTGTGCTCCGTACCCTCAAACTTCTTCTCGAGTTCTGGAATCAGTGCATCAACACGTTTCTTGAAGTTCACGAGAGCTTCAGCTACGGCACTGTTTAGGGCAATCATCGCACTGGCGCAGTTAGCTTCAGAGCCTACGGCACGGAACTCAAAGCGGTTACCTGTGAAGGCGAAGGGGCTCGTGCGGTTACGGTCGGTATTGTCGATAAACAGTTCAGGAATCTCAGCGATATCCATCTTCAGTCCCTGTTTACCAGCCATTGCGAGAATATCCGCCTTGTCAGCTTTCTCAATGTGGTCGAGCAGTTCACTCACCTGCTTGCCGAGGAAGCTTGATACGATGGCTGGAGGAGCCTCGTTGGCACCCAGACGATGGGCGTTGGTGGCACTCATGATAGAGGCCTTCAGCAGTCCGTTGTGCTTATAGACACCCATCAGCGTCTCCACGATGAAGGTGGCGAAGCGCAGGTTCTGCTCAGCGGTCTTGCCTGGGGCATGCAGCAGCACACCGTTGTCGGTAGAGAGGCTCCAGTTGTTATGCTTACCACTACCGTTGATGCCAGCAAACGGCTTCTCGTGCAGCAGCACACGGAATCCGTGCTTACGGGCCACACGCTTCATCACCGACATCAGCAGCATATTGTGATCCACAGCCAGGTTGGTCTCCTCGAAGATAGGTGCCAACTCAAACTGGTTGGGAGCCACCTCGTTGTGACGCGTCTTGCAGGGGATGCCCAGCTCAAGTGCCTCAATCTCCAGCTCACGCATAAAGGCAGCTACACGCTCGGGGATGCTGCCGAAGTAGTGGTCGTCCATCTGCTGGTTCTTCGCAGAGTCGTGTCCCATCAGGGTGCGACCTGTTAGCAGCAGGTCAGGACGTGCTGCATAGAGTCCCTCATCCACGAGGAAATACTCCTGCTCCCAACCGAGGTTTGAAGTCACCTTCTTCACACTGGGGTCGAAGTAGTGGCACACCTCAGTAGCAGCCACGTTCACAGCGTGCAGGGCACGGAGTAGGGGAGCTTTGTAGTCGAGTGCCTCACCGCTATAGCTGATAAAGACGGTAGGGATACACAGCGTGTCGTCGATGATGAACACAGGCGATGTGGGATCCCATGCGGAGTAGCCACGTGCCTCGAAGGTGGAACGGATACCACCTGATGGGAATGAGCTGGCATCGGGCTCCTGCTGAACCAGCAACTTGCCTGTAAACTCTTCCACCATACCGCCCTTGCCATCGTGCTCAATGAAGGAGTCGTGCTTCTCAGCAGTACCCTCCGTCAGCGGCTGGAACCAGTGGGTGTAGTGTGTCACACCGTTCTCCGTAGCCCACTGCTTCATGCCAGCTGCCACAGCGTCGGCAATCTGGCGATCCAGTCGTGCACCGTTGTCCATCACGTCTATCATCTTCTCGTACACATCCTTCGGCAGATACTTGTACATCTTCTCGCGATTGAACACCTTCTTACCGAAGTACTGTGCGGGTCGTTCACTTGGAGTTTTTACGTCGAGTGGCTTCTTCTTGAAAGCCTCACCGACAACCTGAAATCTTAATGCTTCCATAATTGTTTGTGTTTAATGTTGTTTTGTCCAATTTTTTATTCTATTTAATGCTTCTTCTGTCGTCTCGTGACTGCCAAAGGCGGTGAACCTCACGTAGCCCTCTCCTGAGGGTCCGAAACCCACGCCAGGCGTACACACCACGTTGGCACCATAGAGCAGTGCCTCGAAGAACTGCCATGAGGTGGTGCCCTCGGGTGTCTTCAGCCAGATGTAAGGTGCGTTCTCGCCACCATACACCTCATAACCCAGACTGCGCAGGGTGTCGAGCATCTTCCGCGCATTCTCCATATAATAGTCGATAGTTGCCTGAATCTGCACCTTACCCTCAGGCGTGTAGATCGCTTCGGCAGCACGTTGGCTGATGTAGCTCGCACCATTGAACTTCGTACACTGGCGACGGTTCCAGAGCTGGTGCACAGAGTGGCGGTTGCCCTCGAAGTCGGCTACTGTCAAATCCTTCGGCACGATGGTATAGCCGCAGCGCACACCTGTGAAACCTGCTGTCTTGGAGTAGGAGTGAAACTCGATGGCGCACTTGCGGGCACCTCTGATCTCGTAGATGCTACGCGGAATCTCCGGATCGCGGATGTAAGCCTGGTAGGCAGCGTCGTAGAGGATGAGCGCATCGTTCTTCAGTGCATAGTTCACCCACTTCCGCAACTCCTGTTTCGTGATCACAGTCCCCGTGGGGTTGTTGGGGTAACACAGATAGATCACGTCCATGTGGCGATCCTTGGGGATGCTGGGCGTAAAACCATTCTCTGCTGTACAGGGCATATACACTACGTTCGTCCAGCGTCCGTCCTCAAAAGTGCCGCAACGTCCAATCATCACGTTCGAGTCGATATATACGGGATAAATCGGATCAGTCACGCCGATGAAGTTATCCCAGTGCAACAGCTCCTGAATGTTTCCTGTGTCCGACTTCGCACCGTCGTTGATAAACACCTCGTCGATGTCGAGATGGATGCCGCGAGGCAGAAAATCGTTCTTCAGGATCGCCTCACGCAGGAAGGCATAGCCCTGTTCGGGTCCGTAACCGTGAAAACCCTCTGCTGTTGACATCTCGTCGGTAGCCTTGTGCATCGCTTCTATCACGGCAGGGCAGAGCGGTTGTGTCACGTCGCCGATGCCGAGTGAGATCACGTCAGCCTTGGGGTGCATCACCTTGAAGGCATTCACCTTCTTGGCAATGTCGGCGAACAAATAGTTGTTCTGTAAGTTTAAGAAATGTACGTTTACTAAAGCCATAGTTTTATGTTGTTTGAAGTTTTGCCAATTCCAGTTCCCCGTCGAACACAAATTCAGCAGGGCCAGTCATATACACATGATTGTCTTCCTTGCGCCACTCTATCGAAAGCGAGCCGCCATCCATCACGATTTGTGATTTGCCCTTGACCCGCCCTGTCAGTGTGGCAGCCACAGCCGTAGCACAAGCGCCTGTACCGCAAGCCTGAGTCACGCCTGAACCTCGTTCCCACACACGTGTGCGTATGCTGCCGTCGTCCTCCACATGAGCGAACTCGATGTTACACCGCTTGGGAAAAGCCAGATGATGCTCCAGCATCTGTCCCGTCTCACTCACCTGATCCACCTCGTTGGTGAAAATCACGTAGTGGGGGTTGCCCATCGAGACGAAGGTGCCGTAGCCGGGATTGCGCGACTCGACGAACTGTGTCTCGTCCTTGAGTGCAGGTTCTCCCATGTCCACCGTCACCGTGTCCACCTTATTATTTATAATATGCAGTTGGAGAGTCTTGATACCTGAAAGCGTCAGCAGGCGAATCACCGTTTGGTCGGTCAGTCCTCGTTCATAGAGGTATTTGCCGATGCATCGCGACGCATTACCGCACATCATCGCCTCCGAACCATCAGCATTAAAGATGCGCATAGAGAAATCAGCCTCAGGTACAGGCGATTTGTCGATCAGTACAAGTCCATCGGATCCGATCCCTTGGTGGCGGTCGCTCCAAGCGATGGCTGCAGCCCGTGGGTCGGCGATGCTATTCTCTATCATATTGATATAGATATAGTCGTTTCCGCAACCATGCATCTTGGTAAACCTTACTTTTTCTGTCATTTTGTTGTCTAATTCTAGAAGTTTGCTATCATTTTGTTATCTTTTCGGCTACAAAGGTAAGCAAAAAGTTAGAACCAAACAAATAAATGATGACTTTTTGTTTGTTCGATTTCTTAAAAAGTGACATTTTGTCAATTCTTTCCTGTTTTCCTCAGGTGTATCGTTTACACTTTGCGTTAAAAGCGTGGGTTTCACGTGCAAAATGTCAAACGCGATTTATTTTATATGCATTTTTCTTGCAAAAACAAAAAATATACTCTATATTTGCAACATGATAAAGAACATTGTATTTGATTTTGGTGGGGTGGTGGTGGCCCTGAGTTATGAGCAGGCCGTGAAGCGGTTTGAGGAAATTGGACTGAAGGATGCCCGTCGGCACCTGGATCCTTTTCACCAGACCGGTGTCTTCGGACAGCTGGAGATGGGACAAATCGATAAGGAGGCGTTTCGCCAGGAACTGAGTCGGTTGATAGGTAGGGAGGTGACAGCAGAGGAGTGCTTCTATGCGTGGCATGGGTTCGTGGAGGAGGTGCCGAAGCGGAATCTCGACATGCTGTTGTGGTTGCGCCAGCAAGGCTATCGTGTGTGTCTGCTGTCGAACACGAATCCTTATATGATGGACTGGGCACAGAGCCCTGCGTTTGATGGTGAAGGACACACCATCGACTATTATTTCGATGCGTTGTATCTGAGTTATCAACTGAAGGTGATGAAGCCTTCGGAAGAGATATTCCTGAAGATGCTGGAAGGCGAACAGGCGCGTGCGGAAGAGACGTTGTTTATCGACGACGGCAAGGCAAATGTGGAGGCAGCTTCCCGACTGGGTATGCAGACGCTCTTCCCTCAGAACAACGAGGACTGGACGGGGATGCTACTCGCGAAGCTGAAAGAATAAGAGAGAGCTTTTGGCTCTCTCTTATTCTTATTTGAAATAGGTATCGACCTTTTCGGCAGCTTGTCGTCCACTAGCCATCGCACGTACCACTAGGGAGGCACCGTTGGCGGCATCGCCACAGACGAACACATTGTCGGGATACTGCGGATGCTCGGGCTTGAGGAATCCCATAGCGAGTAATACAAGCTCAGCCTTGATGATCTCGGGTTTGCCTTTTTCCACCATGATAGGACGACCACCCTCAGGATTGGGCTTCCAGTCGATCTCCTGTACCTTCACACCTGTGAGCTTACCGTTCTCACCCAGAAACTCAAGGGTGTTGATGTTCCAACGGCGAGTACAGCCTTCCTCATGCGATGAGGTGGTCTTCAGCGTACGAGGGTAGTTGGGCCAGGGGTTCTGCGGATCTTCCGGACCTTCTACGGGTTTGGGCATGATCTCTATTTGGGTGACGCTCTTACAACCCTGACGATGGGCTGTGCCGATACAGTCGGAGCCTGTGTCACCACCACCGATGACGAGTACATCCTTGCCTTTGGCGGTGATGCGCTCATCTTTCGAGAACTCCATACCTGCCAGCACACGGTTCTGCTGAGTGAGTAGCTCGAGGGCGAAATGTACACCTTTCAGTTCGCGTCCTGGGGCTTTCAGATCGCGAGCCACTGGGGTGCCTGTAGCGATGACGACAGCATCGTAATCACTGGCGATATCTTCTGGCGCTACTGCTTTGCCGTAGCAGAAGGTAATGCCCTCAGCTTCCATCAGACGGATGCGGCGATCGATGATGGCCTTGTTCAGTTTGAAGTTGGGGATGCCGTAGCGCAGCAGTCCACCTGCCGACTCGTTCTTCTCAAGCACTGTTACCTCATAGCCCTTCAGGTTCAGATCGTGTGCCGCTACGAGACCAGCGGGACCAGCGCCGATGACAGCCACCTTCTTGCCGTTACGCTCCGGACGATGCACCTCGACGAAGCCTTCCTGAAACGCCATTTCGATGATAGCACACTCATCCTCGCGGTTGGTGGTGGGCTCGTGGTTGAAGCGGTTCAGCACGCAGGCCTTTTCACAGAGGGCTGGACAGATGCGACCTGTGAACTCGGGGAAGGGGTTGGTGCTGGTGAGTAACTGATAAGCCAACTCGAAGTCACCTTTGTATAGGGCGTCGTTCCATTCCGGGGCTTTGTTGCCCAGTGGACAAGCCCAGTGGCAGAAAGGTACGCCACAGTCCATGCAGCGCGATGCCTGCAGTTTGCGTTCTCGCGTTGAGAGCGTCTGCTCTACCTCGCCAAAGTCGTGGATTCTATCGTGAATCGGACGATATCCCGCCTCCTGGCGGTGTATCTCTAAAAATGCTTTTGGATTTCCCATGATTGCAATTGATAATTGAAAATTGACAATTGATAATTAATAGTCGCGCTGGATATCGGCAATCTTCTCGTGCAGACGTGCCATCTTCTCTTCTTCGAGTACGCGTTTGTACTCGATGGGTACCACCTGGATGAAGTCCTCGATGTATCGGTGCCAGTTGTCGAGCATCCGACCTGCGAGAGCAGAGCCTGTGTGCAGATAGTGCTGACGGATGAGTTCAAGCAGTTCCTTACGCGATACACTGTCCTCAACCAGCGAGAGTTCTACCATATCCATATTACAGAAGTAGTCGAAGGTGTGGTCAGGGTCATAGACGTATGCCACACCGCCACTCATACCGGCAGCAAAGTTACGGCCCGTCTTTCCTAATACCACCACACGTCCGCCTGTCATATACTCGCAACAGTGATCGCCTGCACCCTCGATGACTGCAATAGCACCAGAGTTACGTACACCGAAGCGTTCGCCCACCTTACCATTGATAAAGAGCTCACCAGAGGTGGCGCCATAGAGACCAGTGTTACCTGCTATGATATTCTCCTCTGCTTTGAAGTCGTCGCTGCGACGGGCTGGGGGCAAAATCGAAATACGTCCGCCTGAGAGTCCCTTGCCGAAGTAGTCGTTGGTCTCACCTTCCAGACGGATGTCGAGTCCCTTCACGGCAAAGGCACCAAAACTCTGTCCTGCGCTGCCCTTGAACTTGATCTTGATGGTGCTGTCGGGCAGACCTGCCTCACCGTATTTCTTGGCAATGACGCCACTGAGCATCGTACCCACAGCGCGATCTGTATTCTTGATGGCATAGTCGAGTGTCATCTCTTCCTGTTCGTCGATCGCTTTCTGGGCGGCTCGGATAATCTCTTCATCCTTCACACCAGTTACCTTGGTATAGGCACCTCGATCCCAGTAGAGATTCTTATCTGTCTCGGGCTTGTGCAGCAGACGGACAAAGTCAATGGTTTTCTGCTTGTCGGTAGCTTGTTCTGTATTTACCTCGATCAACTCGGTGTGGCCGATAATCTCCTTCAGACTCTTCACGCCGATCTCTGCGAGATATTCGCGCACTTGCTCTGCGAGGAAGGTGAAGAAGTTCACTACGTATTCTGCGCGACCCTCGAAGTGCTTGCGCAACTCCGGGTTCTGCGTCGCCACACCCATCGGACAGGTGTTTGTGTTACATTTGCGCATCATCACACAGCCCAGTACAATCAGGGGCAGCGTACCAAACGAGAACTCATCGGCACCCAGCATTGCCATGATGATCACATCCTTGGCAGTCTTCAACTGTCCATCGGTCTGCAGACGAACCTGGTTTCTCAAGCCGTTGCGTACCAGCGTCTGCTGTGTCTCTGCCAGTCCGATTTCAGGAGAGATACCTGCAAAGCGCATGCTCGAAGCAGGTGAGGCACCTGTACCACCTTCGGCACCAGAGATGACGATGAGGTCGGCCTTAGCCTTTGCAACACCAGCGGCGATGGTTCCCACGCCACTCTCTGCCACGAGTTTCACGCTGACAGCAGCTGTCGGGTTGATATTCTTCAGGTCGAAGATGAGTTGTGCCAGATCCTCGATCGAGTAGATGTCGTGATGAGGTGGGGGAGAGATCAGCGAGATGCCAGGGATGGCGTTACGTGTCTTGGCGATGATCTCATTCACCTTGAAGCCAGGCAGCTGTCCGCCCTCACCAGGCTTCGCACCCTGTGCCACCTTAATCTGTATCTCCTCAGCATTCACCAGGTATTCGGCAGTGACACCAAAACGTCCTGATGCAATCTGCTTGGTCTTACTTGAGAGGCTCACACCGTCCACCTCTGTGTGATAGCGGGCATTGTCCTCACCACCCTCACCAGTGTTAGAGCGTGCACCCAGTTTGTTCATTGCCAATGCCAGTGCCTCGTGGGCCTCGATACTCAGTGCGCCAAATGACATCGCACCTGTGACGAAGTGTTTCACGATGCTCTCTACGGACTCCACCTCGTCGATAGGTGTGGGTTTGGCAGCCTTCTTGAAGCCGAAGAAATCGCGGATGAAGATTGGTGATTCCTTCTCATCGACAAGCTTGGCCCAAGCCTTGAATTTATCGTAGTTGCCCTGACGGGTAGCCAATTGTAACTGGGCAATTGTCTCGGGGTTCCAGGCATGTTTGATGCCGTCCTTGCGCCAGGCAAACTGTCCTTGGTTCTGCAATAGCGTCTGATTCTTGGCAGCCGCATGCAGGGCAATGGCGTCGCGGGCAATCTCCTTCAGACCTACACCACCAATGGTGCTCACCTCTGTGCCGAAGTAGCGGCGCAGCAGGTCTTCACTCAGTCCGATACTCTCGAAAATCTTCGCACCACGATATGAGCGGATGGTAGAGATACCCATCTTCGACATGATCTTCTTCAAACCCTTATCTACAGCCTTGATGTAGTTCTTCTCTGCGGTAGCGTACTCTTCCTGAATCTTGCCACGCTTCACTAGATCATCGAGCACGGCGAAGGTCATGTAAGGACAGAGGGCACTGGCTCCGTAACCCAACAGCAGGGCTGCGTGCATCACCTCACGGATTTCGCCGCTCTCCACAATCAGTGCCGTCTGCACACGCTTACCCACACTGATGAGATAGTGGTGGACAGCAGAGACAGCCAACAGACTTGGAATCGCAGCGTGTGTCTCATCGAGGTCACGATCGCTCAGGATGATGTAGTTCACCCCCTCATCAACACTCTCCTCTGCCTTCTTGCAGAGGTCGTCGAGTGCCTGGCGCAGTCCGCTCTCACCCTGCGCTATTTCAAAGAGAATGGGCAACTTCTTGGTGTTGAAACCCTTGTAACGGATGTTACATAATATATCGAGTTGTGTGTTGGTCAATACGGGCTGTGGCAGACGTACCATCTTGCAGTTAGAGGCATCAGGCGTCAGGATGTTCGTACCTACGGCACCGATATACTCTGTGAGTGACATCACCAGTTCTTCGCGGATGGGGTCGATGGCAGGGTTCGTGACCTGGGCAAACTGCTGACGGAAATAGTTGAAGAGTATCTGCGGACGGTCTGAGATCACAGCCAACGGGGTGTCGTTACCCATCGCTGCCACAGGCTCTTGACCTGCAGTAGCCATCGGGATGATGGTCTTATCGATATCCTCCTGACCAAAGCCGAAGGTGACGAGTTTGCCTTGCAGATTGCTTACGCCGTTATCTACCTTGCGGCCACTCTTCAATTTCTCCAGCTGCACACGGTTCTCGTTGAGCCACTCACGATAAGGATGAGCCTTTGCCAACTGTTCCTTAATCTCACCGTCGTAGTAGATTTTACCTTCCTGCGTATCAATCAGCAGGATCTTTCCTGGTTGGAGACGACCTTTCGATACTACATCACTGGGTTCAAAATCCATCACGCCAACCTCACTGGCTACCACCATCATACCTTGTTTGGTGATGGTATAACGACTTGGGCGCAAACCGTTTCTGTCGAGCATACCGCCTGCGTAGCGACCATCGCTAAACAGCAGGGCTGCAGGTCCGTCCCACGGCTCCATCAGGATGGAGTGATACTCGTAGAAGGCCTTCAGATCCT
>CAMJGE010000032.1 GCA_946405145.1 uncultured Prevotella sp. | reverse complement strand
TTAAAAAACATTAATTCTTTGGTTTTCTGCTTGTGCAATGCTTTGAATCTCAATTTAAATGTGTAATTTTGCACCCTGTTTGGAATAAGTAAGTGTAAATCACAAGTAAAAAGGTAGATAGAAATGTCTAAGATTTGTCAAATTACAGGAAAGAAGGCACAGATAGGTTGCAATGTGTCTCACTCAAAGCACCACACAAAGAGAAGCTTTGACGTCAACCTTTTCAGCAAGAAATTCTACTATGTAGAAGAGGGTTGCTGGATTCAGCTGAAGATTAGTGCTGCTGGTCTTCGTATGATTAACAAAGTAGGTCTTGATGCTGCATTGAAGCAGGCTGTTGCCAAAGGATATGTAGATTGGAAGGACATTAAAGTGATAGGAGATTAATAAAGATGGCAAGCAAGAAAGCAAAGGGTAATCGCGTTCAGGTGATTCTGGAGTGCACTGAGCATAAGAACAGTGGCATGCCGGGTACAAGCCGTTACGTGACTACCAAGAACCGTAAGAATACGCCTGAGCGTATGGAGCTGATGAAGTATAACCCCATCCTGAAGAAGATGACTCTTCACAAGGAAATTAAATAATAACGACTGAAGTATGGCAAAGAAAACCGTTGCTACCCTCCATGAAGGTTCAAAGGATGGTCGCGCTTACACAAAGGTAATCAAGATGGTTAAGAGCCCTAAGACTGGTGCTTACATCTTCGATGAGCAGATGGTTCCTAACGAAGCCGTTAAGGACTTCTTCAAGAATTAATTTTAATTTTACATAAAAAGAGAGGCTGCAAGTTAAATTGCAGCCTCTTTTTTTTGCTATATCATGGATTTTAGTTATCTTTGCACACGTTATATATAGCATTATGGGTATTTTGGGATTTTTCAATAAAGAAAAGAAGGAAACTCTGGACAAAGGTCTGGAGAAAACAAAGGCCAGTGTCTTTGACAAACTGGCTCGTGCGGTAGCTGGTAAGTCAAAGGTAGATGATGATGTGCTGGATAATCTTGAGGAGGTGCTGATAACCAGCGATGTGGGTGTGGATACCACTCTGAAGATTATAGAACGTATAGAAGAGCGTGTGGCTCGTGACAAATATGTAAATACATCGGAGTTAAATAGTATTCTCCGTGATGAGATAGCAAAACTTCTGGCTGAGAATAATTCTGAAGACAACGATAACTGGGATCTTCCAAGCGATCATAAGCCCTATGTGATTTTGGTGGTTGGCGTCAATGGTGTAGGTAAGACCACTACCATCGGTAAACTGGCTTGGCAATTCAAACAGGCTGGTAAGAAGGTGTATTTGGGTGCCGCAGATACCTTCAGAGCTGCCGCTGTAGAGCAGCTTTGTATCTGGGGCGATCGTGTGGGTGTACCTGTGGTAAAACAGCAGATGGGTAGCGATCCTGCCAGTGTGGCTTTCGATACGCTTTCAAGTGCCAAGGCCAACGGTGCTGATGTGGTGCTGATTGATACGGCAGGACGTCTGCATAACAAAGTGGGCTTGATGAACGAATTGAAGAAAATCAAGGAGGTGATGAAGAAAGTGCTGCCCGAGGCTCCAGATGAAGTAATGCTTGTGCTGGATGGCTCTACAGGACAGAATGCTTTCGAACAGGCCAAACAGTTTGCTGCCGTGACTCAAATCACCTCCCTAGCTATCACAAAACTCGACGGTACTGCCAAGGGCGGTGTGGTGATCGGTATTTCAGACCAACTGAAAGTGCCTGTGAAGTACATTGGCTTGGGTGAAGGAATGACCGATTTGCAACTTTTCAACAAACGGCAATTCGTGGAAACGTTGTTTGACGTTGAACATAAAGATTGAACATTAAGCATTGAAAAAGGCTACTATTGATATTATTTCGTTGGGCTGTTCTAAGAATCTTGTGGACAGTGAGACGTTGATGGGGCTGATGGAGGCTCATGGCTACAAGTGTACCCACGACAGTGATGACCCTCAGGGGGAAATCGTGGTGGTGAACACCTGTGGCTTCATCAACGATGCCAAGGAGGAAAGTATCAATACTATCCTTGAGTTCGCACAGGCTAAGACAGAGGGAAGGCTAAAGAAGCTTTACGTTATGGGTTGTTTGTCAGAACGTTATTTGGCTGATTTAGAGAAGGAAATACCTGAAGTTGACGGCTGGTACGGCAAGTTCAACTATAAGCAGCTGTTGAATGACTTAGAAGGTAGTGGTGAGAGGTTAGAGGTAAGAGATTACCATCGGCATGTCACAACTCCCCGTCATTATGCTTATCTGAAGATCAGTGAAGGCTGTGACCGTCATTGTGCATATTGTGCTATCCCACTGATAACAGGCCGTCATCAAAGTCGTCCGATGGATGAGATACTTGATGAGGTGCGCCAGTTGGTAAAAGATGGTACGAAAGAGTTTAATGTCATCGCCCAGGAATTGACTTATTATGGCGTAGATCAAGATGGTAAACAGCATATAGCGGACCTCATTGAGCGTATGGCAGATATACCTGGTGTAGAGTGGATTCGCCTTCATTATGCCTATCCTGCCCATTTCCCTTGGGATCTGCTTCGGGTGATGCGTGAGAAGAAAAATGTATGTAACTATCTGGATATCGCGCTCCAACATATTTCAGATCACATGCTCTCGCAGATGCAGCGTCATGTGACAAAGGAGGAGACTTATGAGCTGATCCGTAAGATGCGTGAGGAGGTGCCTGGCATCACTATCCGTACTACATTGATGGTGGGATTCCCAGGTGAAACTGATGAGGACTTTGAAGAGCTAAAGGACTTTGTTAAGTGGGCTCGTTTCGAACGAATGGGTGCTTTTGCCTATTCAGAAGAGGAAGGCACTTACTCGGAAAAGCATTACGACGACGATGTGCCTGAAAAGGTAAAGCAGCAGCGCCTTGATAAGTTGATGCGTATTCAGCAAAATATCAGTGCGGAACTTGAGGCAGAGAAAATAGGGCAGACATTGAAAGTTATCATCGATCGCCGTGAAGGTGACTACTATGTAGGTAGAACGGAATACTGTTCGCCTGAGGTGGATCCAGAGGTGCTGATTCCAACAGCAGAACGCGAACTGGCTATCGGTGAGTTTTATGATGTGAAGATAACCGACTCGGAAGAGTTTGATATATATGGCACAACAATCAATTTGTAGATATGACAAATAAAGATTTTATCGCACAATTGGCACAGCGTACGGGCTATTCGGCCGATGACACGCAGAAGATGGTTAACACTGTCGTAGAGGAGATGGGAGACCATTTCCAAGAAGACGATGCAGTGCTCATTCCAACATTTGGCACCTTTGAGGTGAAAAAGAAGTTGGAACGTATCATGGTGAACCCCTCAACAGGTCAGCGTATGCTTGTTCCACCAAAACTGGTGTTGAACTTCAAACCAAGCGTTAACTGGAAGGAACGTATAAAGAATGGAGGAACAGAATAATGGGAAGGATTTCAATACAAGATCTGGCTCAGGCACTTGTGGCTCGTAACGGTCTCGATAAGCGCGATGCTGCTACTTTCGTAAGTGAGATGTTCGATATCATCCAGACAAATTTGGAAAAAGATAAGATTGTTAAGGTCAAAGGACTTGGTACATTTAAGATTATCGATGTTGATGATCGCGAAAGCGTAAATGTTAATACGGGTGAGCGTGTTCTGATTGGAGGTCATAATAAGATTACTTTCACTCCCGATGTACTGATGAAGGAACTAGTCAACAAACCATTCTCACAGTTTGAGACTGTAGTACTGAATGACGGCGTTAATTTCGAGGATATGAATAGTCCGGAAGAGCCTCCTGTTGACAATACCGATCCTAATGATCCTGCAAACATGCCATTGGTAGATTTTGGTACAGGAGAAGAACGAAAGGTAGTTGATGTCACTAAAGAAGAAGCTCCTGACTGGGTGATTGAACCTGTGGCTAAGGATACAAAACCTGAGCTAGAACCCGAACCAGAGCCAGAGCCCGAATCAGAGCCAGAGCCAGTGATTGGGGCCTCTCCAGAGCCTGAACCCGAACCTGTGGTTGAAGCCGCTCCAGAACCTGAACCTGTCGTTGAATCAGAATCCCAAAACGAGGTTGAACCCGAGGTCGAGGTTTTTGAGTCTGAAGAGCAAGAGACTATTAATAACCAGAAATGGTTGGTAGCATTATTTGCCTGCCTGTTAGGTGTGGTATGCGGTTATATGCTTGGCAATATCTTTCCCTGGTCACAATCCTCACAGTCTCAGGATGTAAAGACAGAGAAGGTGATACCTGTTACAAAGTCCATAGCAACAAAGGTGGAGCCTGTGGATTCTGTAGTACCTGTAGATACCATAAAACTAGCACCCGTGGAAGTTCCAGCAGAGAAGCCTGTTGAAGTGAAAACTGCAGAGAAGCCTGTTGAGGCGAAACCTATAGAGAAACCTGCAGAGGTAAAACCCGTTGAGACCAAGCCTGCTTCAACGACCAAGCCTGCAGAGCCTGCTGTACTGTATGATAAGTATGCACAGATGGATAACCGTGTGAAGTATGGTGCTTATCGTATCGTTGGTACGGCTCAGGTGGTAAAGGTGAAGGCTGGCGATGATCTTAAGAGGATTGCCCGTCGTGTCTTGGGGCCTGATATGGAGTGCTATCTAGAAGTATATAACGGCATGAATAGCAAGACCCAGCTAAAGGAGGGACAGAGCATTAAGATTCCGAAACTCGAGTCGAAGAAAAAGAAGAAAAAGAACATATAAAGGTATAAAATAAGAAGTATTATGGCAGAAGCTATTGATATCCGTGAGTTGAATATACGGATTGAACAACAAAGTGCATTTGTGACAAATCTGGTGGCCGGAATGGACCGCGTTATCGTAGGACAGAAGCATCTGGTAGATTCGTTGCTGATCAGTTTGCTGAGCGATGGACATATCCTGTTGGAAGGTGTACCTGGTCTGGCTAAAACTTTGGCAATTAAGACACTTTCACAGTTGATAGATGCAGACTATAGTCGTATTCAGTTTACACCAGATCTGTTGCCTGCAGATGTGATTGGTACTATGATCTATTCTCAAAAGGACGAGAAGTTTCAGGTGAAGCAGGGTCCTGTATTTGCCAATTTCGTGCTGGCAGATGAAATCAACCGTGCGCCGGCAAAAGTTCAGAGCGCCTTGCTTGAAGCTATGCAGGAGAAACAGGTTACTATTGGCAGTGAAACATTCCGCTTGCCTAACCCCTTCCTTGTGATGGCTACTCAGAACCCCATTGAGCAGGAGGGTACATACCCATTACCTGAGGCGCAGGTGGACCGTTTCATGCTGAAGGTGATTATTGACTATCCTTCACTGGATGAGGAGAAGAAGATTATCCGTGAGAATATCGCTGGTGAGATGCCTACAGTTACACCTGTTACAACTGCAGATGAGATTCTAAAAGCTCGTAGTGTTGTACGTGAGGTGTATATCGACGAGAAGATCGAGCAGTATATTGCCGATATCGTGTTTGCTACCCGTTATCCGGATCATTATGGACTGTCTGAGCTTAAGAGCATGATTTCTTTTGGCGGTTCTCCCCGTGCCAGTATTAATCTGGCTAAGGCTGCTCGTGCCTATGCCTTTATCAAGCGTCGCGGCTATGTGGTGCCTGAGGATGTGCGAGCTGTGGCTCATGACGTGCTCCGTCATCGTATCGGACTCACTTATGAGGCCGAAGCAAGCAATATAACCAGTGAAGAGATTGTCTCTAAGATTATCAATAAGGTGGAAGTACCTTGAAAAGTAAAAAGGTAAAGAAGTAAAAAGGTAAAAGTTGAAGAATTGAAGATGGAGACATCTGAGATTATTAAGAAGGTCCGTAAGATTGAGATCAAGACCCGAGGTCTGAGCTCAAACATCTTTGCAGGTCAGTACCATTCTGCTTTTAAGGGTAGGGGTATGGCCTTCAGCGAAGTGCGAGAGTATCAGTTCGGGGATGATGTGCGCGATATCGACTGGAATGTAACGGCTCGTTTCCATCGTCCCTACGTCAAGGTGTTCGAGGAGGAACGTGAGTTGACGGTGATGTTGCTCATCGATGTCAGTGGCTCACTCGACTTTGGTACTCAGCGACAGATGAAACGTGATATGGTGACGGAGATTGCGGCTACTATCGCCTTCTCTGCCATCCAGAACAACGATAAAATAGGTGTGATTTTCTTCTCTGATAAGATCGAGAAGTATATCCCACCAAAGAAGGGGCGCAAGCATATCCTCTACATCATTCGTGAGATGCTTGACTTTAAACCCGAGTCAAAGCGTACCGATGTGAAACAAGCGATAGAATTTCTGTCCAGTGTTCAGAAGCGTCGTACCACTGCTTTCATCTTGAGTGATTTCTATGTACGTAATAATTTTCTGCAGTCTTTGCAAATCTGTAATCGCAAGCACGATGTAGTAGCTATCCAGGTGTATGATGTTCGTGCCAAGGAACTGCCAGATGTTGGACTGATGAAGGTCGTTGATGCAGAGACAGGTTTCGAACAGTATGTCGATACGGGTTCCCGTCGCATGCGCCAGGCTTACCAGAAATACTGGATGGGGCGTCAGGTTGAACTGGCAGAGACTTTCAATAAAAGTAATGTGGATCATGTAAGCATCGCCACCAACGAGGACTTTGTGAAATCGTTGATGATGTTGTTTAAACAAAGAAGTTGATGAAAAGAATATCTGTTCTTATCATATTATTTGCCAGTGTGTTACGAGTATCTGCGCAAGAGTCAGTAGAGGCTAGTATAGACTCTATTCAGATGTTTGTTGGTCAGCAGGTACACCTCACACTGACTTCTCATGCTAAGGAGAATGCAAAGGTGGAGTTTCCTGCCTTTAAGCCTACACAACACATCACACCAGGTGTTGAAGTTTTGGGTGTTCTGGAGCAGGCACAGCAGACTGAGGACAATGGCTTCGTGGCTCGTTCTATTGTCTATACGCTAACCTCCTTTGATGATACCCTCTACTATCTGCCCCCCATGACTGTAAAAATCGATGGTAAGCCGTATAAGAGTAAAAGTCTGGCTTTGAAGGTTCTCACCATTGAAGTAGATACAGCCCATGTGGATCAGTTCTTTGGTCCCAAGGATGTACAGGATAATCCGTTCCAGTGGAGTGACTGGAGTCTCTCGTTCTGGCTTAGTGTGTTATTGCTCGTCTGTCTGGCACTGACCTATTATCTTTACTTGCGTCTTCGTGACAATAAACCTATTATCAAGACCATTCGTATTGTGAAGCGTCTGTTGCCTCATCAGAAGGCAATGCAGCAGATAGAGCAGATCAAGGCCGAAAAGATGGTGACAGCCGAAGATTCTAAGGCGTATTACACGCGTCTTACCGATACTCTTCGCAAGTATATTGAGGAACGTTATGGTTTCAGTGCGATGGAGATGACGAGTAGTGAGATTATAGAGAAACTGACGGCTACTCAGGATGAGAAGGCTCTCAGTGAACTGCGTCATCTGTTCCTGACTGCCGATCTTGTGAAATTTGCTAAATACTCCACACTGATTAATGAGAATGATATGAACCTCGTGAATGCTATAGCTTTTATCGATCAGACGAAACAGGAGAATGTGCCTGTGGAAGAGACGATTAAACCGCAACTCACAGAAGAGGATCAGCGTTCACAAAAGGCACGTATTATATTACAAACGGTCATCACGCTTCTGGGTATCACCAGCGCGCTACTTCTGGCTTATGTGGTATTTACGCTCTATCAGTTATTGTATTAACGGATAAAAAGTTTAAGTGAAAAGGTAAAAATGGAATTTGCCAATAAAGAATATTTGTTATTGCTTCTGCTCCTCATCCCATATCTGATATGGTATGTGATGTACAGGAAGAAAACTGAGCCCACCATGCGGATGAGCGACACCTTCGTATTCCGTTTTGCACCGCGCAGTTGGAAGGTTACACTGATGCCGCTGTCTATGCTGCTTCGTGTGCTTGCTTTTACGATGGTGGTGCTGGTATTGGCTCGTCCTCAGACACAAAATTCCTGGGCCAGTAAGACCGTTGAAGGTATTGACATCATGCTTGCGATGGACGTCTCAACAAGTATGTTGGCAGAAGACTTGAGACCAAACCGTATTGAAGCTGCCAAACAAGTTGCTGCCGAATTTATCATTGGTCGTCCTAACGATAATATCGGACTTTCCATCTTTGCAGGTGAGGCGTTCACCCAGTGCCCTATGACTACCGATCACGCCTCGTTGCTCAATATGCTTCAGAATGTGCGTACAGATATTGCAGCCCGCGGTCTTATCGAAGATGGTACGGCTATCGGTATGGGATTGGCCAATGCCGTGAGTCGTCTGAAGGAATCGAAGGCCAAGAGTAAGGTGGTGATTCTGCTGACTGATGGTAGTAACAACCGTGGTGACATTTCTCCGATGACGGCTGCCGAGATAGCTAAGAGCATGGGTATCCGCGTCTATACCATCGGTGTGGGCACCAATAAGGTGGCACCTTATCCCATGCCTGTAGCTGGTGGAGTGCAGTATGTGAACATCCCTGTGGAGATCGACACCAAGACGCTTAGTGATATAGCTGCGGCTACGGAAGGTGACTTCTATCGCGCCACCAATACGAAGGAGCTTCGTAATATCTATAAGGAGATCGACCAGTTGGAGAAGAGTAAACTCAACGTCAAAAAGTTTAGTAAGCGTTATGAGGCATACCAGCCTTTTGCCCTTGTGGCCGTCCTGGCTTTGTTGCTGGAGATCCTGCTGCGCATCACGATTTTCCGCCGTATCCCGTAAATGGTTAGATTGTAAATAGTCAAATAGTAAATTGTAACGATGTTCAGATTTGAAGACCCCATATATCTCTATCTGTTAGCGCTGATACCTGTTTTGGCGCTTATCAGATTTATATCCTTCCGCAATCAGAAAAAGCGGCTGCGCAAATTTGGCGACCCAGGTTTACTCAAGGAATTGATGCCTGATGTGTCGCTCTTCCGCCCCTCCGTGAAATTCTGGATTCTGCAGGCAGCATTGGCACTGCTCATTGTGATGCTGGCGCGTCCACAGATGGGAACGAAGATTAACCATGAGAAGCGGGTGGGTATCGAGACTATCATAGCGATGGATATCAGTAACTCCATGCGGGCTGAAGATATTGTGCCCAGTCGTCTTGATCGTAGTAAGATGATGATTGAGAACCTGGTTGATCATTTCACCAACGATAAGATAGGTCTGATTGTCTTTGCAGGCGATGCTTTTGTACAGTTGCCTATTACCAGCGATTATGTATCCGCCAAGATGTTCCTTTCCAGTATCGATCCCTCGATGATGGCAACACAAGGTACCGATATCGCCCGTGCTATAGAGATGGCCACCCATAGCTTTACCCAGGAGGAGGGTATTGGAAAGGCTATTGTGGTGATTACTGATGGTGAAGACCATGAGGGTGGGGCAGTAGAGGCTGCTGAGGCTGCAAAAGATCTTGGCATGCGTGTTTATGTGCTGGGTGTGGGTTCTACTCAGGGTGCCCCAATACCTAATGGTGCAGGCGATTATATGAAAGATAATACAGGTAATACCGTGATGTCGGCTCTTAATGAGGACATGTGTAAGCAGGTAGCTCAGGCAGGTGGTGGTGCCTATATCCATGTACAGAACAATAGTGCTGCTCAGGAACAGCTTGATCAGGAGTTAGCTAAGTTGGCAAAGAAAGAGACTTCCACTGCCGTTTATAGCGAGTTTGATGAGCAGTTCCGCGCCTTCGGCATCCTTGCGCTACTGTTGCTCGTTCTGGAGATATGTATCTTCGATCGCCGCAACCCGTTGTTGAAGAGGCTGTCACTGTTTAAGAGAGAAGAGGGATTACGCAATTCCGTGAGGGCTATTGTGTTTATCTGTATTTCTCTAACTTCTTTCCTCTCACCACTCACTTCTGCAGCTCAAAGCGATCGTCAGTATATCCGCGAGGGTAATAAGCTTTTCCATCGTGGTGACTATCCCAATGCCGAGGTGGCTTATCGTAAGGCCGTCGAGAAGAACCCCAAGAATCCTCAGGCACCTTTCAATCTTGGCAATGCCCTGATGGCTCAGAAGAAGGATTCTGCTGCTGTCGAGCAGTTTGAGGCTGCCTCACGTCTGGAGACCAATCCCCTGCGTAAGTCGAAGTCATTCCATAATATCGGTGTAATCTGTCAGACGCATAAAATGTATGGTGAGGCTATCGAGGCTTATAAGAATGCACTCCGCTTGAATCCTAATGATGATGAGAGTCGTTATAACCTTGTGCTCTGTAAGCACCAGAAGAAGAAACAGGATCAGCAGCAACAGAACCAGCAGAATCAGAACAAAGATAATAAAGACGATAAGAAGGATCAGCAGAAACCTGATCAGAATAAAGACCAAAAGCAGGATCAGCAGAAGGAACAGCCCAAGCCGCAGATGAGCAAAGAGAATGCTGAACAGCTGTTGAATGCTGCCATTCAGAACGAGAAACAGACGCAGGACAAGCTGAAGAAAGCTCAGCAACAGCCCCAGCGCCGTAATATTCAGAAGAACTGGTGATAAAAAAGTAGAAAGAGATGACAAGCAAAATAAACGATATGGTTCAGAGGTGGGTGAAATGGTTCTTACCCTTTTGCCTTTTTGCCTTTTTACCGTTCTGTTCCTATGCACAAACCCTGACGGCATCTGCTCCCTCTCATGTAGGGGTAGGCGAGCAGTTCCGCCTTACCTACACGGTGAATACGCAGAATGTGAGCGATTTTCGTGCAGGCGATATCCCAGATGAGCTTGATGTCCTGATAGGACCCAACCGTTCTATGCAGTCGAGCTATCAGATGATCAATGGGCACACCAGCTCCACATCATCCATCACTTATACATATATAGTAAGTGCGACGAAAAACGGTACCTTCACCATTCCACCAGCACATGCCATAGTGGGCGGTAAGACCATTGCCTCTAAGTCACTTACTATTAAAGTGTCTGGGTCAGCCTCCAGCGCACGTCAGCAACGTCAGCAGCGTGATGATGAAGGGGCTGAGATGCGCGATGCCGGTAGTCATATCTCTGGTTCAGATCTCTTTATCAAGGTTAGTGCCAATAAGAACCGTGTTCACGAACAGGAACCTATCCTGCTTACTTATAAAGTCTATACGCTGGTGTCACTCACTCAGTTGCGTGGTGACATGCCCGATCTGAAGAGCTTCTATTCTCAGGAAGTTGAACTACCGCAGCAAAAGAGCTTTAAGGTAGAGACCGTCAATGGCCGTCCATACCGCACATGTACTTGGAGCCAGTATGTGATGTTCCCACAGATGACGGGTAAACTCCAGATTCCCAGTATCACCTTCGAAGGCTTGGTGGTTCAGCAGAACCGTAATGTCGATCCCTTTGAGGCATTCTTTAATGGTGGTTCTGGTTACATCGAAGTGAAGAAGAAGATTGTGGCTCCCGGCATTGAGATACAGGTAGATCCGCTGCCCGAGCGCCCCGCAGGCTTCTCAGGTGGTGTGGGTAAGTTTACCATCTCTGCCCAACTTGATAAGACTGCGACGAAAGCCAACGATCCAGTCTCCATGCGTATTATCATTAGTGGTACAGGTAATTTGAAGCTGATGAAGCAGCCTGTTATCAATGTGCCAAAAGACTTCGACAAATATGAGCCGAAAGTTACCGATAAGACCCAACTTACCAACAACGGCATCGAAGGTTCAATGGTCTACGATGTGCTCATCGTGCCTCGTCATCAGGGTAAATATGAGATTCCGCCGGTAGAACTTACTTATTTCGACACCTTAGAGAATGCCTATAAGACAGTTAAGAGCGAAGCCTTTACCCTTGATGTGGCTAAAGGTTCTGGCGCTGCCTCTGTCAGCGATTTTTCCGGACAGGAGTTGCAGGAACTGTCAAAGGATATCCGTTACATCAAACTTGGCGACACCCGTCAGCGGGCACTTGATGATTTCTTCTATGGATCAACCGCCTACTGGGTTAGTCTTATTGTTCTGGCACTGATCTTCATTACGCTCTTTGTGGTGTTCCGTCAACGTGCCATCGATAATGCCAATGTTACCAAAATGCGTGGCAAGAAAGCCAATAAGGTAGCCACTAAGCGACTTAAACTGGCAGCCCGTCTGATGAAAGAAGGTAAGGCCAGTGCATTCTATGACGAGGTGCTGCGTGCTCTTTGGGGATATGTGGGTGATAAGTTCAATATCCCTGTCGAGCAACTCTCTCACGACAACATTAGTCAGAAACTTTCTGAACGCGCCGTTGATGCCGATACCATCGGACTCTTTATTGGTGCCCTCGATGAGTGTGAGTTCGAACGTTATGCCCCAGGTGATCCTAAGGGAAATATGAGCAAGGTCTATGATAAGGCTATGACTGCCATTGAGAAGATTGAGGAAAAGGTAAAAAAGTAATAGGAAAAAGAGATGGAAAGATATATAGAATTGAAAGTTAAAAGGTGGGTGAAATGGATTTTGTCATTTTACCTTTTAACCCTTTTGCCTTTCAGCGCTTCTGCCGTGACTAAGGCTGAAGCTGACAGTGCTTATGTCAAAGGAGCTTACCAGCAAGCCATCGCTGATTATGAGGCATTATTGAAGCATGGGGCTTCTGCTGAGCTCTATTACAATCTTGGTAATGCCTACTATCGCACAGAGAATATCACCAAAGCCGTTTTGAACTATGAGCGGGCTCTGATGCTTTCACCAGGTGATCGTGATATCCGTTTCAATTTGCAGATAGCCCGTGGCAAAACCATTGATAAGATTGTGCCCGAGTCAGAGATGTTCTTCATTACCTGGTATTATGCACTGGTTAATCTGATGAGTGTCGATGCTTGGGCCCGTTTAGCAATCATCTCTCTGTCACTGGTCATCGTATTGCTGTTAGTTTATCTCTTTGCCAACCGTATCTGGTTACGCAAGGTAGGCTTCTTCTGCGGTCTTCTGATGCTGGCAGTCTTTGTGCTCAGCAATCTTTTTGCCTGGCAACAGAAGCAGAATCTTTTGTTCCGTAAAGGGGCTATCATCATGGTGCCCTCTGTCGTAGTGAAGAGTACTCCTGCCAAGAACGGCACTGATCTCTTTATTCTCCACGAGGGCACGAAGGTTAGCATCACCGACGGTTCTATGCGTGGCTGGCTTGAGATTCGCATTGCCGATGGCAAGGAAGGATGGGTAGAACGAAATAAGTTGGAGGAAATATAACAATGGAAACGCTTACAATACTCTTGGCGGGTGAAGGTTTGTTGAATTGGCTGCAGAGTGTAGATCGTGCGGCACTGCTGGCTGTCAACGGCAGCGACTCGCTTTTTCTTGATGCTGTGGTTCATGTGCTCACCACAGCTACCACTTGGATACCGCTTTATCTCAGTCTGTTTTATCTTGTGGTAAGAAATAACAATACAGTGAAACGCATTGCCATCATCGTGGGTTGTGCAGGACTCTGCATCCTCTTTGCTGGTGCTGTGGACGACCTTATTGTGAAACCAACCGTGGCTCGCTGGCGTCCAACCCACGATCCCGTCATCGGCACTCTTGTCGATGTTGTCGATGGCTATAGAGGCGGTAAGTATGGTTTCTTCTCCGCCCATGCCTGTAACACCTTCAGCATCGCCATCTTCTTTAGTTGGCTAGTGCGTAGTAAGGTTCTCACTTTTACCCTTGTTTTGTGGTCGCTTGTCAACTGCTGGACGCGCCTCTATCTGGGTGTCCACTTCCCTGGTGACATCCTTGTCGGTCTCACCTGGGGCTTCATCGTTGGCACCTCCGTTTATTTCTTCTATCTTCGTGTAACTCGTAATATGCGAGCTGAAGGAAGGCGTCACATCTCTACTGATTATACTTATGGTGGCTTTGAACGCCCCTCTTGTGATATTCCTGTGTCGATTTTTTATTTCACACTCGTTACAGCCCTGTTAATAGCTACATACCAATGACTACTATCGATCCCCGTCATATTCATATCAGCGATTATAACTATCCGCTGCCCGACGAACGTATCGCCAAATTTCCAATCGCCCAGCGCGATCATTCCAAACTCCTTATCTACAATAAGGGTGAGGTTAGCTCTGATGTGTTTTACAACCTGCCTCAGTATCTGCCCTCTGGTGCCTTGATGGTGTTCAATAATACCAAGGTGATTCAGGCTCGTATGCACTTCCGTAAGGATACGGGAGCCCTCATTGAGGTGTTCTTGCTTGAGCCTGCCGAGCCCTCTGACTATGAACTGATGTTCCAAACCACAGGTCAATGTGCTTGGTACTGTCTGGTGGGTAATCTGAAGAAATGGAAGGAAGGCACGCTGAAGCGCGAGATCGAAATCAAAGGACAGACCATTGTTGTGAGTGCCACCCGTGGACCTATTCATGGCACCTCTCATCGAATCGATTTCACCTGGACGGGTGATGCCAGCTTTGCGGAGATTATCGACGTGATGGGCGAGCTGCCGATTCCGCCTTATCTGAACCGTGAGATGCAGGAGAGCGACAAGACCACCTATCAGACGGTCTATTCCAAGATCAAAGGCTCGGTAGCAGCACCAACAGCAGGTCTTCATTTCACGCCAGAAGTCTTAGCCGATCTCGATGCCCATGGTATTCAGCGCGAGGAACTCACGCTTCATGTGGGTGCCGGAACTTTCAAACCCGTGAAGAGTGAGGAGATAGAAGGCCATGAGATGCATACCGAATATGTCAGTGTGCGTCGTGATACCATCCAGAAACTCATCGATTATGATGGTTCTGCCATAGCCGTTGGCACCACCAGCGTACGAACATTGGAGAGTCTTTACTATATGGGTCTGAAGGTGATGCATGATCCCTCTCTCAGTGAAGAACAGTTACATGTAGCTCAATGGGAGCCTTATGATACCACTAATACTGTATCAGCCGTTGCGGCATTGGAGTCTCTTGCAGCCTGGATGGATGCCCGTGATCTCTCTGTGCTTCACAGCAGCACCCAGATCATCATTGCCCCGGGTTACGATTATCATATTGTTAAGATGCTTGTTACCAATTTCCATCAGCCACAATCCACGTTGCTGCTGTTGGTAAGTGCCTTTGTGAAAGGCGACTGGCATAAGATTTATGACTATGCGTTGAGTCACGACTTCCGTTTCCTGAGCTATGGCGACTCATCACTGTTGATACCCTAAACGTTATCTTTGTTAAAATTAGGTTGACTTAACGTTACCCTCACTCAACACTCACTCGACCCTCATGCGGATACGCTTACATGAGGAGTGAGGGTAAAGTGGGGGATGAATGAGGGAAAAGTGAAGGTACTGATAGGCTTAACTTTTGTATATTTGTTTACATTTATGCGTCTACATATAGCCCTGGTAGATTTTGCTGATAGCCTACTAGTGAATGTTTTATGCCTATGAAAATTTTACTGCATAGTTATGTAGTAAAAAATATCTAGCTACTAACAATTCATTATCTTATGATGTACTTAAATATACAAGTTGACTTATAGCCACTATATTAATTTACAAAAGTTAGATCAGATTGAAATGTTGGAGTGCATGACGGATACCGTTGTCGTCAACTGAAGTCGTGACATAGTCTGCTTCCTGTTTTAGCGAATCAAGGGCATTGCCCATCGCCACACCGATGCCAGCGGTACGTATCATCGACAAGTCATTGCCACCGTCGCCGAAAGCCATCGTGAACTTTGGGTCGAGTCCTGCCTGCTTCGCTATTGCCAACAGTCCTTGTCCTTTATCTGCCTGCTTGGCAGTGATATCCGTAAACTCCGGGTGCCAACGGCCAGAGGTGCAAGAGGGTAGGCGAGCCATCAGCTCCTTCTCATATTCTTCAGGGAAGAATGGTGTCATTTGCAGTACGCGCTGCTCCAGCACCTTCTCCACAGGTTTTGCCAACTCCAGGTTCTGCACAGCCAGATGCTGTCTGAAGATACGGTCCACGTCGCCATTCGGGTCGAGTACAGCCACATCTTTTTCACCCACCATGATCAAGCCGTAGTTCTTTTTGATGGAGTCATCTACAACTAGTTTGGCATCCTCTTGAGGGATGGCATGACATGCCACTGTCTGTTCACCGATGAAACAGAGGGCACCATTGGTGGTTACGTAGCCATCGATAAGATGTTCTATCGCACCGAGATTAGTGATGATAATGGGTGGGCGCCCTGTAGCTATAAACACCTTGTGGCCGTTGGCCTTAGCTTGAGTCAGCGCTAAAATAGTAGAAGGCGGTATCTGGTGAGTCTCAAAACTCACCAGCGTACCGTCGATATCGAAAAATAGTGCGTACAGTTTATTAAGGATTATTTCTTCTCTTCTTCTTTCTTTTCTTCAGCAGCGGGCTTTGCAGCGGGCTTGTAACGCTTGTTCAGACCGTTGATCACATCCTGAGTGATATCAAACTTCTTGCCTGCATATAGGATATTGTCACCTGCCTTTGAGAGAATCAAATCGTAGTTCTTATCCTTGTTGTAAGCCTTCAGGAAGTTCTGCAGAGAGTCACGAAGTGCCTCGTTGAACTTAGCGGTCTCAGAAGCGAGTTCATTCTCCAGACGAGCCTGCAACTCCTGCAGGTCACGCTGCTGACGCTCGAGGGCAGCCTGAACACCAGCGGCCTGCTCACGACTCTGGAAACCATTGTTCTGAATCTTCTGCTGGAAGTTGTTTACAGCAGCCTGAAGGGCATTACCTTTCTGAGTCAGAGTATTACGGGCATTGTTTGACTTCTTCTGCAGGGTTACACTGTAATCCTTGGCAAAGTCATACTGGGTCATCAGTGAATCAACCTCCACATAGGCGATCTTGAGGCCTGAGGCATTATTACCAGTAGTAGTGGGCTGCTCGTCCATCTTAGAACTTGCATTGTTGCACGATACCATCATAGCTGCAATGGTCAGTGCAGAGAAAATGTACTTTTTCATCCTTTTTATCTAATGTTAAATATTTAATCTTTGAAGTTTAATCTCTTCTGATTTCTCATCTCCCGATCCTGATCCATCACACAGTGAATCCCACGTTCTTTCATCGCCTCAGAGTCGTGAATATGCTGAGACTTGAACTCGCCATGCTTTACAAATAGTACTCTTACAAGGAAAAATACCATAGCAATAGCAATTATTAACGTGCTGATGAGCAGAGTTTCAATCATTTTTTGTAATTTTGCGCTGCAAAGTTAAGCATTTTATGATGAAATCAATCAAAAAATACATTAATTATGAATAAAAGTGATTTAAAACCTGCTATTGTCTTCGCTGAATTTGCGAAGATTAACGAAATTCCACGCCCATCAAAGCGTGAGGAGAAGATGATTGAGTACCTCAAGAACTGGGGGGCGCAACACGCACTCGATACCCATGTCGATGAGACTGGCAACGTGATCATCCGCAAACCAGCCACTCCAGGTATGGAAAACTGTAAGACCGTTATCTTTCAGAGTCACATGGATATGGTGTGCGACAAACTTGTTGATTTGGAGTTTGATTTCGATAAAGACCCTATCCGTACGTATATTGATGGTGAATGGCTTACCGCTGAGGGTACCACCCTTGGGGCCGATGATGGTATCGGCTGTGCCATCGAACTAGCCATCCTGGCTTCTGACGATATCCAGCACGGACCTATCGAGTGCGTCTTTACACGCGATGAAGAGACAGGGCTCTCTGGTGCCGAAGGTATGAAGGCGGGTTTCATGACAGGTGACTACCTCATCAATCTCGACTCTGAGGACGAAGGCGAGATATTTGTCAGCTGTGCTGGCGGACGTAACACCACCGCTAAGTTTACTTTCCAGCGTCAGGCAGCTCCTGGGAGCAGCTTCTTCATGAAGTGCTCTCTGAAAGGACTTGTCGGCGGACACTCTGGCGACGATATCAACAAGAAGCGTGCCAATGCCATTAAAATTCTTGCTCGTTTCCTCTTCCAGACGATGAAGCGCTATGAGGGTGTGCAGCTGGCACAATTCCATAGTGGCAAGCTTCATAACGCTATTCCTCGCGACGGCTATTTTGTGATTGCCGTACCCAACGAGCTAAAGGAGAACGTTCGTGCCGACTGGAACGTGTTTGCCGCAGAGGTAGAAGACGAGTTCCATGTTACCGACACCCAGATGCAGTTTGCGATGGAGAGTACCGATGCAGAACCTATCATCACCCCCGCAGTAGCCAAGAACTTTATATGGGCTGTGCAGGCTGTCGATAACGGCATCTATGCCATCTGTCAGGATGAAGCCCTTGGCGGTATGGTGGAGACCTCCAGCAACATTGCCAGCATCCACACCTCCGACACCACCATCGACATCCTGTCGTCACAGCGTTCCAATGTCATGTCTAATCTCGACAATATGTGCTATACCATTCAGGCAGCCTTCGAGCTTGCTGGTGCAGAGGTTGTTTCAGGCGAGGGTTATCCCGCTTGGAAAATGCGGGCAGACTCTAAACTCCAGGAGATTGTCGTGGCCTCTTACAAGAAACTTTTCAAGAAGAAGCCTGTGGTGCGTGGCATCCATGCTGGTCTTGAGTGTGGTCTGTTCTCTGAGCGTTACCCTAATCTCGATATGGTCAGCTTTGGCCCAACGCTTCGATTTGTTCATACACCTGATGAGCGTCTGCATATCCCCACTGTACAAATGGTATGGGATCACCTGCTCGATGTTCTTAAAAACATTCCGCAGAAATGAAGTCGCGCGCGTATATTATAATAGGTATATCGGCCCTGTTGCTGTTCGCTTCGTGCGGACAGCAACATAGGGCAGAGAGCCTTACCAAGGATTTTGTGGCAGAAAATATGGAGGATCCGTCCGCCATCAGTGGTAAGGACTTTACTGATCTTGGTACCACGCGACACATCAGCGATTCTATGATTACTGTGATGCGTCAGCGTGGCGCCGTAGGCTTCAAGAAAGGTATTTCCTATGGGGAAAAACCTACTGGCGATCTTTACTATCTGAGAATGAGCTATATATGCAATGGCGACACCCTGCAAAACACCTTTTATTTCGACTCGGAGTTGAAGGAGGTTGTAGCATTTAAATAACTTTTTTCGAAAAAAGTTGCCTAAAAATTTGCAGGAACAAAAAAATAGTCGTACCTTTGCACCCGCATTTGAGGAGATAACCCCTCGGTTTCTA
>CAMJGE010000031.1 GCA_946405145.1 uncultured Prevotella sp. | reverse complement strand
GCAGTTCGTTCACAAGGCAGTTGACGATCTGGGTGGCTGGCGGTGTGCTGGTGATCACAGCAGTCGTCCTCACGCTGCTTGGACAATTCGCCCAACAGGTGATCAAAGACGAATCGGTTGAGATTACCCAGCAGATCGTTGAGAATATGGCCATGAGAATCAATAATGAGCTTCGTCAGGCCGACATCACTGCTCAACTCGAGCACAACACCTTCAGCGTGACCAAAGAGGAGATTGAGAGCTTGATTGAAAAGGACAACCAGCTGAAAGCCGTCAAGCAGTCGCAGCCAAGCTTCAGGCTTCAGGTGACTGAAGCAAAAGCCGACACCATTTCAGGGAGCGTGCGACAGGATGCCCAGGAGAACTACATCTTCCAGAAGACCATCTACGGCAATAAATTCAGCATTGTGGCCACATGCTCCGCAGATGACTACTTTGCCAAATACAAAAGGATACAGTGGTTTCTCGTCTTAATATCTATCATCGGTGTACTGGTGCTGCTACTGATCCTTTGGCAGGTGATAGCCCGCCATCTGCGACCACTTCACACCCTGGCTGACTCAGCCCAGCGCATCGCCGACGGCCATGTCAACGAGAGGATTCCCGACAGCCGCCATAAGGACGAGATAGGTCAGTTGCAGAACAGTCTGGCCACGATGCAGCTATCCTTGGCAGACTATATGGATGAGATGCAGCAGAAGCAGACTGAGCTCAACATGCAGAATGCCCAGCTGCAAGAAGCCTACGATGAGGCACAGGAGTACGAGCGGATGAAGGACAAGTTCCTGCATGACACGACCAACGAGATGTCAGAGCCTGTGGCAATGATATGCAAGTGCACCGATACCATCTGTGCTGACTATCAGACGATGTCGAAGGCCGAGATTGCCAAGATGCAGATTGATATCCTACAAGCCACTGAGCGTGTCACATCATTATTAGACCAATCATTTACCACTGACGAATGAAACAGATTATCCGATATATACAGCAGCGGCTCTCGCTCCAATTGGGACTGCTCATCGTGGGCATCATCATGGTGGTGTTCTCTGCGCTCTTCGACTATCTGTTCTATAATTGCAAGCGTTACATCAAGCAGGTGGCCATCGAAAAGGCTGAGCAACAGCTCGACAATACGGCAGAACATATCAACGGCATTCTGAACGAGACAGAGGTGGTGACCAACTATATGGCTACCGTCATCCCCCATCGTCTGCATCCCGATTCACTGCTGGCCATTGCCCATAGGACAGTCACCAACCACAGTTTCCTGACAGGATTCGCCATCTCGATGGAGCCCTACTTCTTCCCTGAGATGGGGCGCTATTTCTCAGCTTACTCCCTACGTCAGGACGACACCATCTCTACCGTGCGCGAAGGGCCCTTTGAATATTTTGAGAAAGTATGGTACAAGAGCTCACGCACGTTGGGTGTGCCCTGCTGGGTAGATGCCTACGACGACTATAACGAGGGTACACAATCATCGAAGGATTATCTGACCTCCTATTGCTGTCCGATGCGCGACGAGAACGGCAAGTTTATCGGCTCCATCACAACCAGTCTCTCGCTGAACTGGCTGTCGGAGGCTGTCACACAAATCCAGCCTTATCCGAATTCGTCAGCCATCATGATAGGTCGCAATGGCACTTATCTGGTTCATCCTGATACAGCCAAGCTGTTCCGGGAGACCATCTTCTCGGATGCAGCCCCTGAGGCGCAACGCGACATCAACATTCTCGGCAAGGCGATGATCGCTGGTCACAGCGGCATGACGCAGACCATCGTTGACGGGCAGGAAGCCTATATCTTCTATCGTCCATTGCAGCGAACAGGCTGGAGTATCGCCATCGTATGTCCGGCAAGCGACGTGTTCAGCAGATACCATCAGTTGCTATATACTGTCTGGGTTATCATCGGCATCGGTCTGCTCGCACTACTGCTCATCTGCTATCTGACCATCAAGAAGGCGATGCTCCCCGTAAGGCAACTGGCCAGACATGCCCAGCTCATTGCCAAGGGGAACTTTGACGAGCAGATGCCAGAGAGTGATCGCAGCGACAGCGTTGGGCGCCTTACTAACAGTTTCATCCAGATGCAACATACGCTGGCAAAATCAGTAGCTGACATCCAAAAAGTGAATTTGGAACTGGAAAAGCATAATGAGAAACTGTCTCATGCCTATAAGTTGAAAAAGGAAGCCAACGAGCGCAAGACAGCCTTCATCCAGAGCATGTTCCATCAGATACGCACCCCGCTGAACATCATCAACGGATTCACGCAGGTACTTGGTAACAACTTCCATGAGCTGTCAGAGGAGGAGATTGAAGATATCACGGGCAGAATGAAGGAGAGTGCCGATGACATCAACACCCTTTTAAATACACTTAAGCTTCCTGAGAAGAAGTGAACACCAGCTTACACTCGCTGACGAACTCCTTCTGTTGAGAGGAAAGACGCGTGCCTTTCCAAGAGGCGACCTGCTCATCTACCATACGACGACACATCTCGTCGCCAGCCAACTGCGCCAGATAAAGACGGATGCGGAGTTTAAGGAAACTTGAGTCATGAAGACGATCCATCGCCTCTCGAAGCCGCTGCTCAGCAGTCTCAACATCTTCTTCAAGCTTCACGGCAGACATATAGAGAGGTAATGCCAGTTCGGCCTCCTGAGCTGCTACATAACCCTTGAAAGGCAACAGCCGTTCACGGATGCGACGCATCTCAGAAAACAACAGATAATACTCTTTCTCGTGCTGATAAGAAGAGGGTATCTCAAACAGCAGGCGCCTGGCATAGTCGAACAGCAACTTCCTGTCTTCAACGATATTCTTTGAGCGTTCCTTCTTCTGGGGCGCCTTTTGAGTATTGCCAGCAGTCTTTTCCTTTGGCTCTGGCGCAATCAGTTCCAGAAGTTCTGGCTCCAACTCCACAGAGGCATAAATCAAGCTGGGAATAGAGACCACCAGCTGGCGACGGCGCTTGCCCTTGATACGCAGCACAACACCCTCGCAACCATCATAGAAACCTCCAGTGATGCGAATCTTATCACCTGCCTGCAAATGAATCTCATCGGGTTTGTAATAGGTGATGTTCTCGCCTGCTATATCCGAGAAGGCTATGAAGTTACGCATGTCGTGCTCAGACACGGAGAGATAATCCTCTTTATTAGAAAAGGAGGACTTGCGGATAAAAAGTCCGTCGCGGCGGAATTTGATGGCCTCGCGTACGCCCTCCAGTGTTCCACGAACGAAGATGAGTCCTGGAAGAGCAGGTACCAAGACACGCTGACGCTTACCTTGCTTCCCCTTCAGCTCATACTTCAGAGGCACGAAGCACTCATGCGCATCGCGTCGCAGCTCATCACGGATCTTCAACTCATGATCTCGCGTTACTGAACCTATGACATACCATCTCACCTCATTTTCATCCATCTTCCCGAAAATTTCTGCAAAGTTAGTGCATTTTTTTCGATTATATGAAAGAATCTGCTGAAAAATGCTTAATTTTGTATCCTCTTAAAATGAAAGATAGCGAAAATGGATATTACCGAACGATTTCTTAACTACACGAAATTCGACACGCAGTCGCAAGAAGACAGCGACCAGGTGCCGAGTACCGAGAAACAGCTAGTGTTTGCTAACTACCTGAAAAAGGAACTGGAGAACGAAGGTTTGAGCGACGTTGAGATGGACGACAAAGGTTACATCTACGCCACATTGAAAGCCAACGTGAAAGACCATATCCCCACCATCGGCTTTATATCCCACTACGATACAAGTCCTGACTGCTCAGGCGCTGACATCAAGGCCCGCATTGTGAACAACTATGACGGCAGCGACATCCTCTTGTCGGAAGGCATCGTGAGCAGTCCGAAGAAGTTCCCGGAACTGCTGAAGCATGTAGGTGAGGATCTGATTGTGACAGATGGACACACGCTATTGGGTGCTGATGATAAGGCAGGCATCGCAGAGATCATCCAGGCTATGTGCTGGTTGAGAGACCATCCCGAAGTGAAGCACGGCAAGATACGCATCGCCTTCAATCCTGATGAGGAGATTGGCATGGGAGCCCACCACTTTGACGTAGGGAAGTTCGGCTGCGACTGGGCATATACGATGGATGGCGGTGATGTGGGTGAGCTGGAGTTCGAGAACTTCAATGCCGCCAGCGCCAAGATCTTCATCAAAGGTGTGAGCGTGCATCCGGGCTATGCCAAGAACAAGATGGTGAACGCCAATATCCTGGCTACAGAGTTCGCCCAGATGTTGCCTGCCGAAGAGCGTCCTGAGACCACCGAGGGCTATCAGGGATTCTACCATCTGATAGGCATCGAGAGTCATGTGGAGCAGGCTAAGCTGAGTTACATCATCCGCGATCACGACCGCGATCGCTTTGAAGAACGTAAGCGCTTGGTGCTGAAATGTGCGAAGCAGATGAATGAGACATACGGTGAAGGCACAGTGACAGCAGAGGTGAAAGACCAGTATTATAATATGAAGGAGAAGATTGACCCTCAGATGCACGTCATCGACCTGGTGCTGCATGCGATGCAGGATTGTGGCGTAGCACCCAAGGTGAAGCCTATACGTGGCGGTACGGATGGTGCACAGCTATCGTTCAAAGGTCTCCCCTGCCCTAACATCTTTGCTGGTGGTGTGAACTTTCACGGACCTTATGAGTTTGTCAGCATCCAGTCGATGAAACAGGCCATGCAGGTGATCATCCGCATCTGCGAACTGACAGCAGAGTATAATAACTGATTCTGTAATCCATCAAATGGCAAGTAGTGCGTCGAGTGATTCCTGCTCACCTACAACCCAGATGATATCCCCTTCCCGGAACTTACGATTTGGAGGGAAAGTAGAGAGGTTCTGCTTTCCTTCCTCCAAGCCGATAACCATACAGCTGTAGAGGTCGCGGATACCGCTTTCTATCAGTGTCTTGCCCACAAAGGGACTATCACCGCCGATCACCAACTGGCGCAGCATCATCAGGCGTTTCTCGGCATCAGGATCAGCACCCAAACGCTCATTATCCAGAGCCTCACGGAAGGCAGAGAACTGTTCATCGCTACCAATAGCCTGCAATACATCGCCTGGGAAAATCACAAAATCCCCATCGGGAATGTTTACACGCCAGCCACTGCGCAGGATACTGCTGATATGCACACCATAGTTCTTACCCAGATTCAACTGCTTCAAACTCTTTCCCATCCATAAGGAATCAGATGGCACTTCAAATTCGGCGATATGAATATCACGATCCAACAGACGATCGGCATATAGCGGACGCTTCTTGCCATGCACCTGGGCATCAATCTCGCGAGAGCGCAAGTTCTGCACAAACAGACGTTCAAGCGTGATACTGCGATGTTTCACCCAACGGGAGAAGATGATCAGCGTAACAACGAGCACACCAATGGTAATCATCAGCGCATTGGTAAAACGACTCAGATAATTGCAGATATAGAAGATGAAGGAGATGGCGATTATGAAACGCACCACAATGGTAAAGATGAGTGGCATGCGGTTGCGAGTACTTGCAGCCCATAAGGCACGAAACTCCGGACTGCGGTTCTTTTTCATCACCATAGCACGCAGGAATGGCGCTATGAGAAGCACTGTTAGTACACCTGTAACACCATTGGCATACCAATGAAGCTCCCAACCAGGCATCAGATTACGCATGAAGGGCAGCACAACGGTAAACATGACAGCAATAGAGGCAGAAGTCAGGATGGAATACACCACCGTATTGACAGTCATCTGTGTGAGCAGCCTCTTCCAATGGTTCTCATTATGTGTGTGCTGATGAGTGGTCATCGTCAGCGAATTAAGGGTGTTGATAAGCTTATTGGGCAAATGGTGCTCCAGATGATTGTAAACCGGTGTGGCAAGACGAATCATATAAGGAGTGAGGAACGTGGTAGTAACAGACACTGCCACCACTACCGGATATAGGAAATCACTGATAACGCCTAACGACAGACCCAGCGATGCAATGATAAATGAGAACTCACCAATCTGCGCCATCGAGAAACCGCATCGCATAGCTGACTTCAACGACTCACCTGCCAACATGAATGAGAATGTGCCAAACACGCTCTGTCCTATCAGGATTGCCATCACCAATATGGCAATGGGGACAGCATACTCTACAAGGATCTTAGGTTCAACCATCATACCTACCGACACGAAGAAGATGGCACCAAAGAGATTCTTTACAGGCTCCACCAGTTTCTCGATACGCTCCGCCTCAACCGTCTCTGCCAAAATACTACCCATGATAAAGGCTCCGAAAGCAGAGCTGAAACCAACCTGAGTAGAGAAGACAGCCATCGCACAACAGAGACCTATCGACACCACTAACAGCACCTCGGCATTAATCAGCGAGCGAACCGAACGCAAGAAGAGCGGAACAGCGAAGATACCCACCACGAGCCACAATATCAGGAAGAAACCGATACGCATTATCGACGTTAGCATCTGACTGCCTTCCAAATTGCCTTGGGCAATGGCACTCAGCATCACCATCATCACGATAGCCAGGATATCTTCAAGTATCAGCACGCTCATCACCAAACCAGCAAACTGCTGCTGGCGTAGTCCCAAATCATCAAAAGCCTTATAGATAATCGTTGTTGACGACATGGCCAGCATACCACCCAAGAAGATACAGTCCATATGCCCCCATCCGAAAAAGCGACCTACACAAAAGCCCAACAAAGACATACAGAAGATGATGGTACAGGTAGAAATGACAGGCGATGCCCCCATCTTCAGAATCTTCTTGAAAGAGAAATCAAGACCGAGTGAGAACAAAAGGAACAACACACCGATATCAGCCCATAGATGCACGTTTTCCATATCTACGACAGATGCCGTATAAGGCATGTTAGGACTCACCAAGAAGCCTGCCACGATATAGCCCAGAACCAAAGGTTGCTTCAGTTTTTTGAATATCAGCGTAACAAATCCTGCTACCACTAAGATGAGAGCAAGATCCTCTATCATATCAGGAAGTTCAGCCATATCTATTGTCAATTATCAAAAGTCTAGTACCACTGCACAGCATTCGAGTAGCTACTGCGCTTATCGTATTTCAAGGCATCCGTCAGCGTTGCTGCATTACACCTGAATGAGAAGTTATAGCTGGTATATGGTGCGAGCACCACTGAGCACGACATATTAAAGCAATGCAGATCGCGACTGAGCGAAGCAGTGGTCATGGATATTTTCTTGTTATCGAAGTCATAACCTGATGAGAAGGAGATGTTCCAGCCATCACTGATACGCACGTTACCACTCACATTCAGGTTCTGCGTCACCTTATAAGGATAGCGCATGGTGTCGTAGTTGAACTTCTTAACGTTCATATCCTCACGTATCGTTAGACCATAACCAATACTCAGACTCCAAGGTATATTGAAGGTCATATAGCCGTCGGCATCAGTCTCAGCCTTATTGCTGCTGTTTTTCTTAGCACCATGCTTGGCCTTCTCCATATCCTTATCAATGTTCGACTCAGCAGGGTTATCCCACTCGTCGTCATCAGATTTTTTATTCTTGTTTTTGTCCTTCTTATCCACTTTCTCACCCCTGAGCCGCTTAATGAAATTCATCACCTTCTCGTTATTAAGCGTATATGAGAGGTTCTGGGAGAGACCTGTGAAACGCCCGAACTTACCTTGCTGCCAATAAGTGACGTTCTCACTCTCACGAGGGGTAGCGCCCACACTGTCAGCCTCATAGACATACGACTTGAATACAGTACTCAGGTTCAGTGTATAGCTCTTGGAGAGTTTCAGACGCATGGAAACATTAAGGTCACCGAGCGGACGGATATCTGTTGCAAAGTTGTAGTAGGACGACAACTTCAACTCATCAATCAGCGAGATCTTCTTCACACCTGTAGAGTCATCGTCACTTTTCACCTTCATTTCGACATTGTTACTCAACTCGAAGTTCAACAAGCTCGATTTTCCCTTACCTGGATAACCATAAGCCGCACCTTGATAAGGACTGTACTCCACCATCGTGACGTTTCCATTTGCATCGGTCTTTTGGTAGTAGTCATAGTAGCCATAACTTCTGGCACTAAAGTCTGGTGCATACGCAAAACTCACCGTTGGTGTCAAGACGTGACGGATGGCCTGGATCTTGTCGCCGAAAATCTTACGATTGGGAATCCAGAAACCATACATCTTAGTTGAGAGACCCAGATTCAGACTCCAGTTATAGACATTATAGAAACCTGTTATAGTATCTGTAACCTCACGCTGCTTGTCTTCGTCCCACGACTTATGTATCTTTCGCAGATAGTTACGATCTACGAAATTGAATGATGGCGTAACATTCAGATAGTTGAAGAGTGTCAAGTTGGCTCTAATGGGAATCGTATGCTGCATGCCGTTCACCCAGTCTTTGTTCAACTTCGACTTCATAATCAGCTCTTCCTTCGTGTTAATCTCGTTCTTAAACAAACCAGTATAGCTGATGGAGATCTTCTCATACCATTTTTCCGTACCTGCAGCCTTCTTCTTTTTAAAGGGATAGAATGGCGCAATGGCAATGTTCAAGTTAGGGAGCGTCACCGCAAGCGAAGAGTCACGCATATTCTGACTGACGTTCATCTGCGTACCAATCGTCATACCAATACTGGAGAAGCGTGTCTGGTAAGATACTGATGAAGTACGGGTGGATTGTGTCAGTGCCTGCGGATTATACATGGAACTGAGGTTATTACGCTCAAATTTCGTTGTGGCAAAGTTCACGCTCGCCGACAGAGTAGAAAAAGGATTAGCCTTCGCATCCTGACTATGCGACCACTGAATTTTGAAACTGTTCTCCTTCGAATAGTCAGGCATGTTCTTCTCGCCATGAATGGTATTCTGATAACTAATCAGGAACGAGCCGTTGTATCTGTAGCGTTTCCTATAGTTCGATGTAGCTGTCAAGCCCCAGGAGCCCTTAGTATATATCTCGCCTATCAGTTTCAAGTCCATCTTGTCGCTGATAGCAAAGTAGTAACCACCGTCACGCAGATAGAATCCACGTTCCATCTCATCTCCGTAGGTTGGCATAATCAGACCACTGGAGTAGCTCTTTGTAAAGGGGAAGAAGCCGTAAGGTACTGCTAATGGCAGAGGCACATCAGCCACCACGAGGTAGGCAGGACCAAACACCACATCCTTACCTGGGCGCACCTTCGCACGTGAGAGTGACAGATAGAAATCAGGATGCGGATCGTCACAGGTGGTATAGCGACCATGCTGGAGAAACATTTCTCCGTCGGCACCACGCTTGGAGATCTCACTGGTAAGGAATCCTTCATCCTGCTGAGTATAGACTGAGGTTATCAGACCTTTCTTCGTCTTGAAGTTAAACGACATCGTATCGCTTTCATATTCGTCGTTACCCATCTTGAATACAGGTGTACCCACCAGTTCCTTAGTAGTGCTGTCCATCGTACCTGTGGCATGCACCAGATTGCTGTCAAGACTCATCGAGATGCGATCACTCTCCAAATCCATATTCTGATATTTCACCTTTGAAGAGCCATAGAGGTTAGCCATCTTAACGCCTGCGGAATAAGTCAGAGAGTCATCGGCAGAATACTCTACGGGAGAGTCGATACCGTTTTTACGGCTGCGGTTGATGCTGTCGAGCGCTAAAGAGTCATCTACAGCTTTGTTGTGCTTATAGATAGCCAGCTCCAGCGAGTCCATCATCGAGGTATCACGTTTGGTTTTTGCGCTTGCTTCCACATGTGTGTTCAGCACAGTATCCGTCTGCTGGTGTGAAACAGTATCTTTCACATCATTCTTCCTGGACCTTTTCGAATACAGCGACAAGGGTCCTTCTGCCATCATCATCATCATGGCAAAAAGCATAAGGATTAAAGCTGATTTTCTTTTCACACTTGTAATCTTTCGTTTGCGCTGCAAAGGTACAATAAAAGAAGTGAAAAGCGGAAATCGAAAAGTGAAAAGTTGCTATACCTTGTTATTTTTTAACGCAATCAGCCCACTTTTCACGCTTCACTTCCCACTTTTCACTCCTTATGGTTCACTTTTCATTCAAACATATCCACCCATTTTTGGAATCTGCGCACACCATCCCAGCCGAATTTCTCCAGACTTCGCATGGCTTGCACAACTGTGCGTTCATCACCCGGGTGAGTCTTTGAATAAAATTTATCGGCATAACAGACCACCTCTTCCTCTAACGCCACAGGCATATAATCCTGATGGGGCAAAGGCAGCTGCTGCTGTTCGATATCCCATTTCGTGAGGCCTGTTCCCGTATGGCGTTCGCACACCAGCGCATGACGCTCCCATCCCTCCTGGCGCATCATCTCTGCACCTATAATACCATGACGGATATAAGGTTCTGTGCCAAAGCACTGAATACCTGGTGCGTCACAACGGAAAATACCGATATCGTGAAGCATGGCAGCTTCTTCAAGAAACTCCTCGTCGAGTTTCAATTCCGGATGTGCCTTGGAAATCTTCAGACATCGGTCAGCCACCTGACGACTGTGTACTAACAATATCCGTCGGAGTTCATTCTCCGACGGATAATACTTATCAATAATCGACTGATAGTCCATTACGCCTCACGTTCAATCCACGCAATCGTGTCACCTTGACGGATCTTCTGTCCAGGTTTCACGCTGATATCCACGAGCTTACCACCCAATGCGGCAGGGATCTCTACGATCTCGCCCCACTTCGTCTGGAGATAACAGAACACATCACCTTCCTTATACTTCTGACCAATGAATGGCTCAATGCAGGCGGCAGGTACACCCTCGCCACCAAAGCTCCAC
This sequence comes from uncultured Prevotella sp., assembly GCA_946405145.1. Classification (GTDB taxonomy): domain Bacteria; phylum Bacteroidota; class Bacteroidia; order Bacteroidales; family Bacteroidaceae; genus Prevotella. The sequence goes on along the minus strand of CAMJGE010000031.1, from coordinate 8,774 downwards.
ATGAGCTGTCCATCCAGCGGACTCTTCACAGCGTCAGCCTTAGCATGCTTCAGGGCATCAATCTCTTCCTGAGAGATCTTCTGTCCACCACCTAGCTTGGCATCCTTTGCCTTCTGGATATCAGCCAGCAACTGTTTCTTAGCCTGACCGCTCTTGAAGGGGCGATACTGCTCAGGATGCATAGCCAGCTCGAAGAGTTCTTCATCATCCTGACCATAATCCCAGCCATTCTCATCCATCTCCTTGCGGAAGCCGTCAAGGGCATTCTCAAGCAGTGTATGCGGGTCAGCATCCGTAAACTTCAAGCCCTTCTTTTCTGCCAGTTCTATCAGCTCAGGAGCGATGGTGCCAGGCACCTTACCACTCTTACCAAGGATCATGCCCCAGATAGCGTCGTCCATCATCACATAGCGACCCTTGCCCTGCTCCATCGTCAGGAGGTTCATCAGCGCAATATTCTTAGTGTACTGTGAGAATGGTGTTACCAATGGGGGATAACCAACCTTTGGCCATACATACTCCACCTCATTGAAGAGCTTCACAAGCATATCGTCCATGGTCAGGATCGACTCACCTTTCTTCTCACGCTCCTTATTGATCATCTTCTGGATAGGACCAAGATCAGCCATCATCGAGCCCATCATGCCACCAGGCAGACCACTTCCAAGCAGGAGTGAAGACATGTGTTTGTTGGCAGGGTTGATAAAGCATCCGAGCCAGTCGTCGATAAACTCCTGAGTCAGCGTACGAGCCTGCATATAGGCGTTCATATTCAAGTCAGCCACCTCAAAGCCCTCGTTCTTCAGCATGCTCTGAACAGAGATGATATCTGGGTGAACCTTACCCCAAGACAGCGGCTCGATAGCGGTATCGATGATGTCAGCACCATTGTTACAAACTTCCAGGATAGAAGCCATCGAGAGTCCAGGACCTGAGTGACCATGATACTGGATGATGATATCGGGATGCTTGGTCTTAATGGCCTTTGTCAACTTACCCAGCATAGCTGGCTGTCCGATACCGGCCATATCCTTCAGGCAGATTTCCTCTGCACCAGCGGCAATCACCTCATCAGCAATAGCAGCATAGTACTCTACGGTATGAACAGGAGAAGTGGTGATACACAGGGTAGCCTGTGGAGTCATACCACCTTCCTTTGCCCACTTGATGCTGGGAATGATGTTACGTGTATCGTTCAGGCCACAGAAGATACGAGTGATATCCACACCCTGTGCATGCTTCACCTTATACATCAAGGCACGCACATCATCAGGCACAGGATACATACGCAAGGCATTCAGACCGCGATCGAGCATGTGAGTCTTGATACCCACCTCGTTAAAAGGTTTACAAAATGCTCTCACTGCCAGATTAGGATTCTCACCTGCCATCAGGTTCACCTGTTCAAAGGCGCCACCATTCGTTTCCACTCGGGCAAAACAGCCCATATCGATAATAGCGGGAGCAACACGTTCCAACTGATCCTTACGAGGCTGGAACTTACCTGAACTCTGCCACATGTCCCTATAAACGAGACTGAATTGAATCTTCTTCTTTGCCATATTATTATTCAATTTTGCAATTTGAATGCAAATATAGCACATTTTTCCCACATAGCATTAAAAAACCCCGCAAATTAATAATTTTTTGCAGGGCTTTATTTTTAGAAAGAATGGTTCATGAATCGCTGTTCGGCAAGTTGCTCATATTTTGTGCCTGGGCGACCGTAGTTGGCATAGGGATAGATACTGATACCACCACGCGGCGTGAAAAGACCTATCACCTCAATATATTTAGGATCCATCAACTTCACCAGATCCTTCATGATCACATTCACGCAATCCTCATGGAAATCCCCATGATTACGAAAGCTGAACAGATAAAGCTTCAGACTCTTGCTCTCCACCATCCGCTCACCAGGAATATACATGATTTTAATTTCCGCGAAGTCTGGCTGACCCGTAATAGGGCACAACGAGGTAAACTCAGGACAGTTAAACTGTACCCAGTAGTCGTTCTCGGGATGCTTATTCTGGAAAGTCTCCAATACCTCAGGAGCATAATCCATCTTGTACTCGGTCTTCTTGCCGAGCTGCTGTAGTCCTTCTTGCTCTCTGCTCATAGTTCTTTTACCTTAAATATATTATACGTCACATCTTTATCAAAGACATCCTCATGATCATGCTGCTTCGTAAAGTTCACCACGCGGATGGTTATCGGCAATGCCACGATCTCATAAACAGTCTTCAGCGTCACCTGCGTAATCACAAGCGACGGCATTTCCTCCCAGGGAATCACGCCACCTAAAGCCAAGGGGAAGAAGATGATAGAGTCAGTCAGCTCACCGAAAATGGTACTCAGCACAGCACGATACGAGAAGTTCTTTCCACTCGACGAGAGTTTCATCTTACTCATGACAAAAGCGTTCATAAACGATCCGCACAGGAATGCCAGGAATGAGGCTCCGGCGATACGGGGTGCCAGTCCGAAGATCTGGTGGAATCCCTCTTCACCATGCCAGTAGGGAGCCCCGGGAATCCAGTCGGCAATCGCGCCGAAGAGCACAAACATAAAGTTCATGGCAAAGCCAAGCCAAATAAGCAGGCGTGTGCGCCCATAGCCCCACACTTCACATACCACGTCGTTGATAATGTAACTCACTGGAAATACAATCAGACCAGCCGTCATGTTCGCAGGTCCAAAAGAGATCTGCTTTGTCTCAAGTACGTTTGCCGTAATCAGGCAGACGCAGAACAGTATGCCGTAAAACATAAACAGCACACTGATTTTTGGTTCTTGTTTCTGTTTCATTATTCTTGTTTTGTTAAAGGGGGTTTCGCAAGCAACTAATGTTTGCGGGCATAAAGCCGCAAGTACCCCTGTGTTTCAAATTAAAGCAGGTAGAACAGCCAGCCCATATAGACAGCAAAGCCACCTATGAGCACAGCCCCTTCCCTACGCGACACATAATACTTGGTGAAGGCAAACATCCAAAGTAAACCCATACTCACCAGCATCATGGTCAGATCGACAATCGTGATACCCATAATACGCATGGGGTGCACCACAGCCGTCAGTCCGAGAATCAATAAGATATTGAAGACGTTCGAGCCAATCACATTTCCGATGGCAATAGCCGAACGCCCTTTATAAGCAGCAACCACACTCGTAGCCAACTCAGGCAACGAGGTACCACCAGCCACAATCGTCAGGCCCACCACACTCTGGCGCACACCATAGCGATGAGCCACATACGAGGCAGCATCCACAAACAGGTCACTACCAATAATCAGGCAAGCCAGACCTAATACAATCCATAAGATACTACGTCCTACCTTAGAGTAGTCCTTTGGCAACTCACGGTTATCCTCCAGCTCCTCTTCAGTAGGCATCAAGCCAGCCTTCCTCGCGGCGTTGAAAGTATAAATCATGAATGCCGTAAAACCGATCAGCAGGATGATACCGTCAGAACGGCTGATCTCGTTACCCCAAAGGTGAGGTGAGTTCATATCGTCGATACAAAGCAGGAAGAACAGGAATGCCGCCATCGCAGCCCAGGGGATATCCTTAGTCACCGTCATTTTCACAACCGGCATCGGCGCCAATACAGCCGAACAACCCACGATGAGCATCGTGTTGAAGATGTTGGAACCTATCACGTTACCCACCGCCAGATCCGATGTCCCCTTCAGAGCCGACACCAGACTGACGAACAGCTCTGGCGCAGAAGTTCCAGCAGCCACAATTGTCAAACCAATGATAATCTCAGGCACGCGCATGCCACGGGCAAGCTGGGAAGCACCATCTGTCAAGCGGTTAGCACCCCATATCACCAGGAATATTCCTACAATGATATAAACAATGTTTATCAGCATTCTTTTGTTATTTAGTCTTCGTCTTCGTCATCATCCCAGTCGTCACCAAAGAACGTGTCGAAGTCACCCTCCAGCGAAGGCCCTACAAACGCATCCATCTGCCGACGGTCTTTTTTTGTTGGGCGTCCCGTTCCTCTGGCCCTGTTCACGAATCCGCTGATGCGGTTCATCTCCAGCAGCTCATACTGGTCGGGAGTCGTCACATTCTCATAGATCTCAGGCAGCAGCTTCGCCCCCACCCGCTGTTCTATGGTCTTCAGTATCTTGAAGGAATAGGTCACAGGCGGCTTTCTGACGCAGACAGTCTCACCAGCCTTCACCGTATGCGAGGGTTTCACGTTCACGCCCTTAATGGTGACGCGTCCGTTCTTACAGGCATCGGCAGCTATAGAACGTGTCTTGAAAATACGCGCAGCCCACAGCCATTTGTCGATTCTTGCTACCTCACCCATCTCACACTTCACTTTTTACAACGCGCTTCCCCAGCTTGTTATACTGGTTCATCGTCAGGTCGATACCTGCCAGCACAAAACTCTTGATCACCTCCACCGCTGTATCAATACTTGGTTGCAACGCCTTCAGCTCCTCTGCGTCATATTTACCCAGCACCCAGTCCACCTGCATGCCTCGTGGAAATTCGTTGCCGATTCCCATCCTTAAGCGGGCGTAGTTCTGACCGATGAGCTGCTGGATATGTCCCAGGCCGTTATGCCCGCCATTCGAGCCTCCCGCCTTCAGACGGAACTGTCCCAGGGGCAGCGCCACATCGTCGCTGATCACCAGCAGGCGACTCTGGTCGATATTCTCCTTGTTCAGCCAGTATCTCACGGCGTTACCACTCAGATTCATGAAGGTTGACGGCTTGAGCAGGATTACTTTCCGACCTTTGAGCGACGTTTCGGCCACAAAGCCATAGCGCTTGTCTTCAAATGAAATATTGGACGCCTTCGCAAAAGCGTCCAATACCATGAATCCTGTATTGTGGCGGGTCAGTTCGTATTCGTCACCGACATTACCCAAGCCAACAATCAAGTACTTGTCCATGCGCCGAACAGTTCAGTGATTACTGAGCGTCCTCTGCAGCAGCAGCGGCACGAGAAGCACGTGTAGCCTTCACAGAGCAAACTACTACCTGAGCAGGTGTAGCGATCTCCAGACCGTCGAAGCTCAACTCAGCCACCTTGATGGCCTTACCCAGCTTCAGATTTGTTACGTCGATCTCCAGTGTCTCAGGAATCTGCTTGTAAGGAGCGGTCACATTCAGCTGACGAACAGCCTGGCTCAGACGACCACCATCGCGCACACCCTGGGCATGACCTGTGAGCTTCACGGGGATACCAATGGTGATAGGCTTCTCCTCGTTCACCTCATAGAAGTCGATGTGAAGCAGAGCGTCTGTTGTAGGATGGAACTGCAGCTCCTTCATCACTGCCTTGTGAGCCTCACCGTCGATGGTCAGGTTTACTACATACACGTGAGGGGTGTAAACCACCTTACGCAGCTGAGCAGCGGGGATAGCGAATGCCAATGCCTCAGGCAGGCCATTCTCACCCTTCTTCTCACCATAGAGGTTACAGGGAACGAGTCCCTCCTTGCGGAGTTCCTTTGCAGCTTTCTTACCGGTTGTGGCACGCTTCTGGCCACTAACGCTAAATTCTTTCATAATTGTGTTACTCTAAATTAAGTTGTTAATACCTTATTGCTTAATTCACCATCACACGAAAAATCGTAGTGCTTTGAGAAAAAGCGGTGCAAAGGTACAGCATTTTTCTGAAATGAAAAAATGAAATAATGAAAAAATGAAAAAAAAGAGTGTTTTTTAGGTTTTTTCTTGCACGATTGAGGAAAAATACCTACCTTTGCCGAACAAAACAAACCCTTTAATGCATCAAGTGAGATGATCAACAGAGAAATTATCAGAATTAAGATTGTTCAGTTAACCTACGCTTACTATCAAAACGGTAACAAGAACATCGACTCGGCTGAGAAAGAACTTTTCTTCAGTCTTTCAAAGGCCTATGACCTTTACAACTACCTGTTAGCACTTATTCCAGCCGTAACCAAGGAGGCAGGACGCCGTTTGGAAGTGGCCCAGGCACGTGCTCGTCGTGAAGGTCTGGCCGATCCATCACAGAAATTTGTGTTCAATCGCTTTGCCCTTCAGCTCGAAGAAAACAAGGCGCTTGCCGACTTCCTCAGCACCCAGAAGTTCAACTGGGATGATGCAGCCGCAACCATCAGCCAGCTCTTCGAGACCATCGAGAGCAGTGAGATCTATCAGGAGTACATGAAGAGCAAGGAGGACAACTATGATGCCGACCGCGAACTGTGGCGCAAGCTCTACAAAACCTTCTTCATGAACAACAACGAGCTAGATGCCGTGCTTGAAGACCAGAGCCTTTACTGGAACGACGACAAAGAGATTGTCGATACCTTCGTGCTGAAGACCATCAAGCGCTTCAAGGAGCAGAATGGTGCCAAGGAAGAGCTGCTGCCCGAGTGGGACAGTGAGGAGGAGAAAGACTTCGCCCGCAAGCTGTTCCGTGCAGCCATCCTCAACGACGCCCAGTACCAGCGCTATATGAGCGAGGCCTCTCGCAACTGGGACTTCTCTCGCCTGGCTTATATGGATGTCATCCTCATGCAGATAGCTCTGGCTGAGATCATGACCTTCCCCAATATCCCCATCAGCGTAACAATCAACGAGTATGTGGATCTTGCCAAGCTCTACTCTACCCGCAAGAGCGGTGCCTACATCAATGGCATGCTCGACGCCATTGCGCGCAACCTCGTCAACTCAGGTCGCCTGCTCAAGTACATAGAGCCTAAGAAGGAGAAAGCGCCAAAAGAGAAAGCACCAAAGGAGAAAGCTGTCAAGGTGAAGGCTGTCAAGGTACATGCCAAGCCCCTTGCTGATGAGAATCAGGAACCAGCAAAACCCAAACGTCAACGCATCAAAAAAACAGAATAAGATATGATTAATTCAGTATTAGCTGCACAGGCAGCACAGGGAAGCGGAATGAGTATGATTATCATGATGGTGGCTATCTTTGCCATCATGTGGTTCTTCATGATTCGTCCGCAGCAGAAGCGACAGAAAGAGATCCAGAAGTTCCAGAACGAGCTTACCGAAGGTCAGCAGGTAGTCACTGGTGGTGGCATCTACGGAACAGTCAAGAGCATCGACCTCACCAAGAACACGGTTGATGTGAAGATTGCTCGCGATGTGGTGATCACTGTCGATAAGAACTACGTATTCAAGGATGTGGCCAACACACCCATGCAGAAGTAATTCCAGCTCTTATATAATATAAGGTATAAGAATGAGCTTCATCAAGGTATGGCGGTTTATCAGAGACTTCCTGTTCAGTAAAGCGAACAAGGAGTTTCTGATATTCATGTTTTTCCTGGGCCTCTCGGGTATTTTCTGGCTCTCGCTGACACTCAACGAGACCTATGAGCGCGAGTTTGCCATCCCCGTCAGTGTGGTTGACATCCCCAAGAACGCCGTACTCACCTCCGAGGAGGTAGATACCATCAAGGTGACCATTCGCGACAAAGGCATCGTGCTGACTGCTTATCAGTATGGTGAATACCTGAGTCGGCTGCGCATCCCGTTCAAGAACTACACGCGCAACAACGGCTCCGGCGTCGTGCCTGCTGCAGAACTCCAGAAGCTGGTGTATAAGAATCTGGTCAGCAGCTCGAAGATCATCTCCAGCAAGCCTGAGAAGCTCGAGTTCTTCTACAACTTCGGCACCCACAAGAGGGTGCCTGTCAGATGGAGCGGACGTGTCATCCCCGAAGAGCTCTATTTCATCTCCAGCGTAGATTATAAGCCCGACAGCGTGACCATCTATGCCTCAGATGAGAAACTCGACAGCATCAATATGGTCTATACCGAGCAGCTCAACTATGCCAACTTCCGCGACACACTCACCATCACCTGCAATCTGGCCAAGCACAAAGGCGTGAAGATCGTGCCTGACAGAGTCAAGATCAATTTCTACACCGATGTGCTCACAGAGGAGAGCATCGAGGGTATCCCCATTCAGGGCATCAACCTGCCCGAAGGAAAGGTGTTGCGCACCTTCCCGGCAAAAGTCAACGTCAGCTTCGTCACAGGCGTCAACGTGTTCCGCGACCTGCGTCCCGAAGACTTTTTGGTGATAGCCGACTATAATGAGATCAAGCAGCACCCCTCAGAGAAATGCCGCATCGTGCTGAAGAACGTGCCACCAGGCATCTCTCGTGCACGCCTCGACGTGAATCTGGTCGATTACCTCATCGAGAACAAGTAATGAGAATCGGCATCGCAGGAGGTATCGGCAGCGGCAAGAGCTACGTGTGCGAACGCATCCGCCAACGGGGCTTCGAAGTCTATGACTGCGACAGTGCCGCCAAGCGCCTTATCCGCACTGATCCTGACATCCGCCAGCAGCTCACAGCCCTCATCGGACCCGACACCTACACCCCAGAGGGACAGCTCAACAAGGCCGTTGTAGCCCGCTTCCTGCTGGCTTCCGACGCCAACGCTGCCGCCATCGACGCCATCGTCCACCCAGCCGTGTTCCGCGACTACGAAGCCAGCGGCTTGCAGTGGCTCGAGAGTGCCATCATGTACGAGTCAGGCATCTCCCGCCTCATGGATCGTGTCATCGTTGTCACAGCCCCCTTGGAGGTACGTATCTGGCGCGTCATGAACCGCGACCGCATCTCCCGCTCCCAAGTACTCGCCTGGATGAGCAAGCAGTACCCGCAGGAGCAAGTAGTAGCCCTCGCCGATTTCGAGCTCATCAACGACGGCAAGGCAGATATCGAACAACAATTAAACAACATTATACAACAATGCAACAAACCATTTTAGCAATTGCCGGTAAGCCCGGCCTTTACAAGCTC
>CAMJGE010000030.1 GCA_946405145.1 uncultured Prevotella sp. | reverse complement strand
ATCACTGACGGTGAGTCTGGTATCAAGCAGTGCCAGAATATGGAAGCATACGATTGCAAGTTTTATGGTAAATATCCTTGGTGGCATGTTGATGGCGCCTATATCGAGAACTGCTATTTTGCACTCGATTCACGTTCTGCCATCTGGTACACCAACGACCTGGTGATGAAGAACTCACGTATCGACGGACCTAAGTTCTTCCGTGAGATGAAGAATCTGACGCTGGAGAATGTAGAGATAACCGATGCCGACGAGACGTTTTGGAAGGTGAACGGCATCAAGATCAAGAATGTAAAACTGCATGGTGGCACTTATCCGTTCATGTTCTCTGAGAATATCTATGTCGATGGATTGGAGAGCGACTCGAAGTATGTGTTCCAGTATTGCAAGAATGTGGAAGTTCACAATGCGAAGATTCTGACAAAAGACTCTTTCTGGGAGTGCGAGAATGTGACAGTCTATGACTCTGTGCTCGATGGTGAGTATCTGGCTTGGCACTCCAAGAATGTGCGTCTCGTGAATTGTCATCTGGCTGGAGAGCAGTTGCTCTGCTATACCGAGAATCTGGTATTGGAGAACTGCACCATCGATCCGATGTGTGACCGTATGTTCGAGTACTCTACGGTTGAGGCTGACATCAAGGGCCATATCGAGAACATCAAAAACCCAACAAGCGGACACATTATTGCCGATTCCATCGGTAGTATCACCATTGATGAGAATGTCCGTCAACCTAATAACTGTGTGATAGAGACAAGAGGATGAAGTACGATTTCGATGAGCTGGTAGAGCGCAGAGGTACAGGCTGCGTGAAATGGGATGAGAGCAAATATCCCGACGTGATCCCCCTCTGGGTGGCAGATATGGATTTCAAGGCGGCTCCAGCTATCCTTGAGGCTGTTCAGAAGCGTGCCGAGCACGGTGTGTTCGGCTATACGGTGGTGGAGGATGACTATTACGTAGCTGTGATTAACTGGTTCCGTCGTCGCCATCAATGGACCATCCGTCGCGAGGAGATACTCTATACCACAGGTGTGGTGCCTGCTATGTCGGTAGCCATCAAGGCACTCACGATGCCAGGTGAGAAAGTGCTGATCCTGTCGCCCGATTACAACTGTTTCTTCTCTTCTGTCCGCAACAATGGATGTGAGGTGCTGGAGACGGCTCTCAAACGGGTTGGAGATACTTTTGAGGTAGATTGGGACGATTTCACCGCTAAATGCGCCGATGAGAAGACAACCGTTTTCCTGCTCTGCAACCCTCATAATCCTTGTGGACGTGTCTGGACAAAAGCCGAACTCTCACGGATGAATGACATATGTATGAAATACGGTGTGAAGGTGGTCAGCGACGAGATTCATTGTGAACTCATCATGCCTGGCTATCAGTTCCAGCCGTTTGCTGCTGTCAGTGAGATGTGCCGACAGAACAGCGTGATTCTTAACTCACCCTCGAAATCCTTTAATATAGCAGGTCTGCAGGTGGCTAATATCATCTGCTCACAACCAGAATGGCGTCGCCGACTGGATCGAGCCATTAATATCAATGAGGTGTGCGATGTCAATCCCTTTGCGCCTGTAGCCCTGAAAGCAGCCTATAACGAAAGTGAAGACTGGATTGACGAACTCAACCAGTATCTGTGGGAGAATTACATGTTTTTGTGCGATTTCATCGGGAAAAACATCCCCCAATGGAAGGTCTGCCGCTTAGAGGGAACCTATCTTCCTTGGGTTGATATCTCTGCAATGGGTATCAGTGCCGAACGGCTCTGTGTGCGTTTGCTTGAAGAGGCCAGAGTGTGGATCAATCCAGGCACGATGTATGGTGCAGAGACAGGAAAAGGCTATGTCCGTTTCAACATAGCCTGTCCCCGTAGTCGCCTTGAAGAGGCACTTAATCGTATCTCAAGCGTTATTTCGGCAGGATAATGTCGCCCATCTCTGAGGCTTCAGCATCCTTTTCATCGAGTTTAAAGAGCATGAACTTTGGACTCTTTGCTGTGCAGGGTGCCCAACCTAAGCCTTTTGAGCCCTTCGCACCATTGGGATCGCTATACTTCACAAAGTTTGTCCAGGCTGTCAGCATCTTCTCAGACAGGTCCCAGTCACCTTGTGTCCAAGGGCGCCAGCAGTGCTTCAGACTCTTGAATACAAACCAGAGGTCGCTGCTGTGGAAGGCTCCCTTCAGACGATCGGTGATCTCTGGATGCTTGCCGTCATCGGGCAGCGGACGGGCAAACTCGTAAGCCCAAGCCTTGCCGCCCTTCGCCTCGCGAACCTTACAGAACTCTGCGATGCCAGGTCCCATCGAACCCATATCGTTCAGCGTGTAGCCGATCATGTAAGGCACGTCGGCAATCGATCCCTCACGAGTGGCCTCGTCGAAGCTCTTCAGCGATACGTAGCCATCCACAATCGGGCGCTCCATCACATAGACGTCGCTCTTGTTCACCATATTATAAATGGTGGTGAGGGTATAGAGCACCTCGGTAGAGGCTGCGCGAAGCTTCTTCAGATCAGTCAGTCCAGCCCAGTCCATCACCTTCTTCGTCTCAGCCTCAGCCTCTTTCAGCGTGGGGTTGTAGGTGAAGAACTTTGCCATTGGGGTTGCAGGCTTGGCTTCCTCTCCTGCCTTCGAGGGGATATTCAAACCGCCGCCACTCATGATGACAGCCTTGTGGAACAGACCACGAGCAAGCGGACTCTCGCAGATGGTGCGTACGCTTCCTGCACCAGCACTCTGTCCGAAGATGGTCACATTATCTGGGTCGCCACCAAACTGGGCGATGTTCTGTTTGATCCATTTCAACGACTGAATCTGATCCAGAATGCCGTAGTTGCCCGATACACCATGAGGACTCTCTGCCGAGAGCTCACCGTAAGGCATGAAGCCGAAGATTCCCAGGCGATAGTTGATCGTGACAAGCACCACATCCTTTGCGGCCCACTCCTGTCCGTCGAACTCTGGTTCTGTGCCCCATCCCTCACGATAGCCGCCACCGTGAATCCACAGGGCCACAGGCAGCTTCTTGTTCACATCGCCAGGAGCCTTGGTATAGACATTCAGATAGAGACAGTCCTCGCTGTAAGGTGCCTCGTCGCCATAGCCCCACTCAGAGGTGTAGAAACCAGGATAGTGAACGGCCTGATAACCAGGATGCCCGAAGCGGTTGCACTGACGGATGCCCTCCCAAGCCACAACAGGCTGAGGCTCTTTCCAACGCAGGTCGCCAATGGGTGCTGCAGCGTAAGGGATGCCTTTATAGACATACACATCAGGGTTGTCGCAGGTCACGCCTTGAATCTGACCACCCTCAATCTTCAACACGGGAGTCTCAGCAGCTAACGCTTTGAAACCGAAGAATGCCAGTAATGGCAAAAGTAACCAAAGTTTTCTCATAATCAAAGTTTTTAGTTGATAACAAATCTGTTGCAAAGATAGTGTAAATCGAACGAAATACCAAATTTATTGCACATTAGTTTGGCTTTCCGCGAAAAAAGCCTTACCTTTGCAGCCGAAAAGCACTTTGCCCTGATAGTTAAATGGATATAACAAGGCTCTCCTAAAGCTTAGTTCCGAGTTCGATTCTCGGTCGGGGTACCCCTATTCCTCCACGTAATTGCGATCTTTCTCGAAGGTGATGTCCTTATAGAGTTCTTGGGAGCCTTCATAACTTTCTGGAATCAGATGCAGACGCACACCTCGGATATGCTTCTTAGCGCGGAAATCCTTGAGGTTATCTACCTTCTCACTCTCGATCTCCAGTTTCAGCAGCCCGATATCCTTCAGGCGCACTTTGTCGCCATTTTTTAGATGGCGCCTCACCACTTCAGCCACATTCATCATGATACCTTCGAGCACACCAGCACTGATGGTCATTCCTCTGGTTGCCTCCTCAGCAATCTGACGACTGTCGATAGTCTGATAATGCACTGCCACTGCCTTATATTTGCCGTATGTAGGTAAAGTCGGCTTAGTCTCTTTCTTTATTCTGTATCTCATAGATAATTGTATTCCGTTGCAAAAGTAAACAAAAAAGCCGAAAGTTCAAAACTTTCAGCTGCAATTAATTAGCCCGGATTACAATCTTTCCGCCCCCAGGCCCAAACACGAAATCACCTATGATGCGCACAGATCTTGGAATGCTCAGCGTCACAAACTGGCGACAACAAGCAAAAGCCATCGAACAAATCGTCACTACGCCATCAGGAACGCTATAATTCTCGTCCTTGAAAGTATGGCGGGCAAACAACAGCCTATGCCCATCAAGACTATACCCAACTCCATACTCATCCACACGATATTCTCCCTCATCCTCAAATGCCCACGTCTCTTCATCACGATTCTTATAATCCTTCGTCCAGAAATACACAGCAAGAACTGAGGCATATCCATACTTTGGTCTATGCAGAACTTCTTCAGCCTGTCTTCCAAATCATTCATACCAAAAAGATCAGTGGAAGAGAAGGATTCTTCCTGCATTTTCTTCAACCTTCTCATTTTGCGAAGTCAGGTATTTTACAAATATAATCCACGCAATCGATATCCAATCCTCCATCCTCGTCTTCTTCGTCAACATATCCATTCTTACGGCCATCTTCTAAGACAGCATCTCGAAGGGGCTGTTCGATAGCCTTCCAAAGTTTATCATAGAGTTCTGGCGCACCATCCTCCAATATGGGCATCAAACCATGTCTTTTTCTTCGACTTTTCATCACCAACTCTCTAATAAGTGCAATCTCTTGATCGCACAAATCGAATTCTTTGCTATCGACCTCGACATCCTTATAGGTCAGAGGCATGATGATTCTGAAGACAACCCAATATCAATACAAATTTGAATATTGTTTTATCGCTATACATTATTCAGTACACTTACATCAGGAATTGGTGCATGCTTATATCCCTCAAGTCTTAGGACCAAATAACGAATATTATTAAAGTCAGGACGTATTCCTCTGGAGAAATGCATTTCCACAAAATCATCTATATCAACTTTAATGTTTGATTTAACAATGTAGTTTTGCAGTGGGCCAGTCCCATCTTCTTCTGTAGAATCTGGAGCGACTTCACCAATCACAATACTATGTTTCTGTGGTTCTATTTTAATAATCGCATAATCTTCAGAAAACTTTAATTGGCCATGAATTATTTCTTTCCAAACTTCATGACTATTGCTTCTTATCACACAAATGGCATCACATCGTCTTGCTTCTATTCCGTTCTTAAGAATACTTTCAATATTAGATGAAGGAGTAATATGATAAAACGGAAGATTCTTATTAATATATTCTTCAACACTCATTTTCCTATCTCATAAACACATCAAGTTCCTCCATGTTTTCTAAATACAATCTACCTGCCAATGGACCTTCTTCTGTATAATAGCAAGGTATCCATGCATTGAAATTGTAGACAAGAGCTATTTTACCCTTAACATAAAAAGATCCATTCTCTGTAATATGTTCAACAAATCCTTTGTTCAACAATTCTTGCTTTGTTATTTTCATAAGTCAATTATTTTTATTATTCAAATCTATGATCAACACATTTTAGCTTTCAATCCATTCCTTTGCTTTTTGTTGTCTTTGTTTGGGCTGCCAAATACTACAACCATTTGCTGAAATAACGTGATTATCCTTTGTTGTTATCATTATTGTGATTGTATTAGATGGTTCACTGATACTGTTTTAAGGAATGTCTGCCATGAGCGAAAGTCCTTTGGCCGTTACCTCCGATTCAGAGCACTTATAATATAGTGTACCATTGATATACAAAGCATCTTCCTCTGCAACATAAGCTACTGATATGTATTCTGGAATACCATCTGCTACCCATTGGTCAACAAGCAGTTTCCCGTCTTTGTCGTAGGCAGACTTCTTGAATCCATATCCTTCTTTGTTGTACCAGACTTCTTCAACAAAGCCGATAAGGTGGTCATCCTGTCTGTATTTATTCTCACAATACAATTCTATGTTGCCCAATTTCTCATTCAGTTGTTCCTCAAAAAGAATCTTGCTATTATCCCATGATGAAAGAAACTCTGCACTGAGCACGAAACAATTTTTATATCTCTCCCCTTCTATAGATTTCTCCTCTTCACCATTCCAGTTATAGAATCTGTGCCCATTGCTGTTCGACCAGAAAATCCTCGCAACACACCCATTCTCTGCAACGAAATATGCCTTACCATCGATATCGGACGGTGCAAGTTGGTTCATTGTATAGACTCTCTTTTCCACTTTCGACTTTGGCAGGAGCCAAGAATACTCTTCACCACCATCATCTCCACTGTATCTATAATTATTCTCATCCTCATCAGAAACGTGATTCAACGGGTCATTAGAATCGCAAATAAGTACCCCTTTCTTATACTCACGTTCATTTACACTAAAATCTTCTTTAGCATAATATGCAGTAAGGGTTCCTACTTCTGGAGAGGCTTTTTTCTTTTCACAGGAACTAAAAACACCCATCAATACGATCATTGCCGCTATGGGCATAAACAAATTTATTATTTTCATAATCTTACTATTTATTCTAATGTTCTTTTAACTGTCTCCTTAATGTTGTTACTTAATTTGGCAAATAATCACTATCTTTAATTGCTGGTCATCTAACTCTAGCCATAGGTTAGCTTTCCTCATATATTCTTTCTGGCATTCTCAAACGAATATTAATCAATACCGGTTTTATCGGATAGAAATAAGAATATTTAAAATTTATTCATTAACAATTTTAATCTGATTTCCCCAAGTATCAATAAATTCTTGAGTAAGAGGATTCTTTTGAAAATAATCCTTTAATGCACTAATACATTCAAAGTACTCATTATGATATTCTGCCTTTTCCTTTTGCTTAACACCTAAACAGATATCTTCTAGTCTAGAATAAAACACTGCTGATTCCCATACTCCAGGAACACTCCCGCTATTTGCCAGATTCTCAACATTATGGATCAATTCCGGTTCTATAGATATTTTTGTTAATTTTGACATCTGATCATTTGTGTATATAATTTTAAAATCTTCCCAACGTCCACGTTCAAATGGCGGGTTACGAAGGTCATTCACAGGCCGTTCCAGAAGAAGCATAACCAAATCTTTTTCCCTATCATAATAATAATATCTATATGCGCGAATATCATTAATTACACTTTTATTACATAAAATATAATGCGGAATAATAGATAATCCAAGGTTATCGGTAATGACGAATGAATTTCTTGATACATTTAAAATGAAGTTGATATAATTAGTTAATGTATTTTGAACATCATATGAAGATCTTAAATCAGCATAAATTGGTTTAAAATTCTTAATATTCCAACCACCCCTATGGTTATTGTCATCCCCTGTATCTTCTGAACGAATATCAAATTCGAACCTTTGACCACTCCATCCTCTCTCAATACCTAATTCTTCGAAACTATTAATTTCTTCTTTTGACATTGTTAACCCGTTTAAAGTTTCTCTGATGATATTAAAAAATTCCGTCATATTTGCATTTGGTTGAGCTTTAACCTTCACCCCTATAGCAAATTTATCATCCACACTTTGGGGATCTCCAATATCGAGTGAGAAGTCATACAATCCTCTATCTGCTATATAAGCTATTTTTTCTATCAGATGAATAATTGCTTCTCCTTCGTTATTTTTATTTAAAATAGCTAAATTCCGATTCTTTAAGAATGTATTTCCTGCCAATTCTATTGAGGCTCCATGACTTTCTGCAAAAGAAACGAGTTTTCCAATTGACACTATGGCATTTACTGTAACATCATATAAACCATCTTGCATTATAATACATGATAATTCTTTGTAGTTCTGAATGTTACCTGCAGACATAGACACAATGTCATCTTTTATAACTTCATCATTAACTATTTGTGTGTTTGATGACACGAAGGTACCATATGCTTGTTCGAGTGCGCTCCGCAAAGCATTATTTGTTGCTTCTTCTTTTGACTTACCAGTACCAGATGTAACTAATGATACAGTATCGTCAGAATTGTTTTTTGCCTCTCGTTGAGTCCCTACATTTGTTTCGTTAACATCTGGAACTGCATACATTGAAAAGTACATTCCAAACATAAGCGTCATAGACGCAACTATTCTAAATAGTTTCATAATCTTAAGTTTTAATTGTTATTGATTTACCTTTTTATAATATACAAATACTAACATACCCTCATTACTCTCGAAATTCGTTAGAAGAGCCATTTGTTGAACAAATCCAGTCGAATTAGTACGGATAACTTCGTAAGTATCCATCATCTCTGCACCGCCTTTCTCCTCACTTTTAGGTGTACGAATAGTTATTTCTGAGTAGCTTTGTGTACCATTGAAGAACTCACCAGCATTACGCTGTGACTTTACTTGTGCTACACGGTTCATTGCAGAATTGGTTTTGTACTTTGATTTATCCAATTCCACCACAGATAATAGATAACAATTGTCGTAGTCATCCACAATGCGGCATCCCTCAAACGGAGAACTATTATACATCCGTTCAATAAACTTTGCCAAAGCAATCCGCTCTTGGTCAAAACTCTGCGCAAAGATTGTAATTGAATAGCAACAGAGTAGCATTAATAAAAGTATTTTTCTCATATTGACATTGTTTATTATATTACCATGCATAGACGTTGGTCACATTATATACAGGCGGACGATAATTACGTGCAAATGCTAATCCAACCTGCCGACAAGCCTCAATAGTTTGTCTGCGAGCAGCATTATTAGCAGCCTGTTGGCGACTTCTGTAGGCATTATCGGCCACTTGCTGCCTCTCTCGATAGGCAATATCAGCTTCTTGCTTTTGTTTTCTCAACTGATATTCGCGTTTCCGTTGTGCCTGTTCGTCTTCATATTGCTTCATTTTAAAAGCCCAGTCTCGTTTTTCATCCTCACGAAGCTTCTTGTTGATTTCTGCTACCAATGCATCCAGTTGAGATTGTATTTTCGTATCAGCAGGAATTCTGGCAATGATATCTGCAGCCTTTGAAGCACCATCAGAGTTCGGAGAACTAGCCCAAACCGCTTTTGCTTCGTTTAAAAGTCCTGCAGCAGTTGTTTCTGTATAGGCTTCATAATATTCAATCATCAAGTTATGACATGTTTCAGCACAATCGCATATATTGGGTACTTGCATCAACTGATAAATGGCTTGCTGATAATCACGATTAGCAGCCTGTTGTTTGGCATCAAGAACAATCTGCTCACACCTTGCAACATAATATTGAATGATTTTCTCCTTAGCCTTCTCGATGAATGATGTAAATTGAGGACTACTAGTCTTCATCTTTGAAATCGCATTGATATATGACTTATTTTCGTTAATGCCAATACCTATAGCAGAAAATGTATAACTTTCAAAGACTTTGTTCTCAATGATATCACCAATCATGAATGTAAAATCAATCTTTTGGGATATTCGTTGAGGTGCTCCTCCAATAATATCTTTTGTGACAATAAAACTCTTGGCCGTAATTACAAACCGCCCATTAGGATCAGTATCAG
The DNA here is from genome assembly GCA_946405145.1 of uncultured Prevotella sp. Taxonomy (GTDB): domain Bacteria; phylum Bacteroidota; class Bacteroidia; order Bacteroidales; family Bacteroidaceae; genus Prevotella. The sequence continues at coordinate 13,498 of CAMJGE010000030.1, read as the reverse complement.
CAATTCCATTAGCCGTTATCAACTGGTGCATTCTGTTCTCCAATTGACTGGCTGCTTCATGGGGTATTTCATTGCGTTCTGGTTGTACTACAGAAATATAGATATCGGCAACAGAGGACTCTGCCATTGCTTCCATAGAAAAGCAACAACCATATAATATCATCAATATCTGGTGTCTAATTCTCATAATTACTTCTCCCCCAATATTAATATTGCTTCTCCTAAACCTCTCTGCATCACCTTTGCGGTAATATTATAAGGTGTTTTTGATAAGTACTTACGTAACAAGGTGGCGAAAGCACGAGCATCCATTGCCTTACCTTTCTCATCCTCCAGAGGGATTCGCACCTGTTCGAACTGAGCAAAAGATTCCGTACCGTCGCTAAGATTAAAAGTGCCATTTACACAATTCTTCTGAAGCCATGACTGAATGCAATCAGTTAGTTCTTCGCCACCATATTCGGTTTCAAGATCATTCTCCCAGCTGTCCCAGCATCTCACAGTCAGACTTATCTCACGCCCATTCTTCCTCTGGTCGGCATACCATTTATCCATTTGTTTATCGAATGGCTTCGCATTTTGTTTAACTGCCGATGCAAGAAGTTCAGCTATACTTCCTACACCTTGGGTAGTCCCTGTCGATGTAGCTATGCGTTTGTTTGTGTATGAATCGAATGCCTCCAGTGTAAAAGTTGTTGAATGACCATCTGAAGAACGAGACATATCCCAAGATATCTGTATAAGGATGTCACATTTTATACGACGTTTTAGTATGTCCAAAGGGCTTTCTACCAGGGATGCGCCACTTGTCTTACTTATGGTAACATTATCTTCTGCAGTCTTAGTGTTAATACTCTTTATTTCTTGTTCTGCATCTTTAAGACTATATCCCATATCCGTCAAGACTTGACCTATCTTACTAATAACAGGGCCAATTTCCGTATCTTCAATAAATGCTTTTTGATAATCCGGAATTTTAACCTTTGTGCCCTGATTGTCATAAGTTGTCATGAAATAACGCATATCGCACCAATGGTCACTGGGGAGAATCATGATTGTAGGTTTCTTTTGTCCCATTACAATAAGCGAGACAAATAACATAACTGTAGTCAATAGTGTTACTCTCTTCATACTTTTAGTTTTTAATTATTTCAATATGTATTGACACATAGAAGTGTGAGCCTCTCGATATCCTACCGAAGGCTCTGGTAAAACCTGTAAAGAGATAAAGAAACAGCCCACACCCTTGGAGGATATATAGGATGTGAGCCATTGCTGACTGCACAAGGAATATTCCAACCAAGGAGGGAACGTGTTCACTCTACATCTGCTTTACGCTGAAAGTTTACCAGACTTTTCGGTACAGATGAAAGCTATACGCTTCCTACAATGTCTGCCGCAGTCCTTCTGCGACATTGCAAATATAAGAAAAAGTTTTTAAACCACGTTCGTTGTGGGCTGTATTTTTACATTTTTTATCGTAACGTTTGAATCTGGACAGTGCCACCTGTAGAGGTGATACGCATTCTGGGGCCGTTGTAGTTCTTGGGGAACACTACACAGATGTCGCCTGTACCTTCCCAGATTTCCTCACCTCCACTGGTCCCCTTCTGGGTGAGAGAACCATTATACCAGATGAGCACAGAGCCGTGATTAAGGCATGAGGAAGGTTGGCTTCCACTAAAACGGGCTGATCCGTAAGTCCAATCTGCCATTGCTGTGGCCAACATACCACAGAAGGCGAATAATAACATCAATCGTTTCATCATCTATTTTTTATTATGGTGAATATCATCATTAGCATCCATCTGATTTGCGCTTGGCCATTGTATAGCGACCAAAGGAATCTTTTAGGTAGAGTTCAGGGAAGATATAGCCATCAATGTGGAGGGAGATGTTGCTTCCTGTTTTTGAGAAACGTAGCGTACTGCCATAGTAGGCATAATCGTAAGTCTCTGTGTACCAGTCTGTAATGTATTGCTTGGCCATCGTGATATCTGCCTTGCCATTCGACATGAACTTGATTTCCTTAAACTCCACACCTCCTATGATCATCGGATAGTAGCATTGCCAAGTGCCAAGTAGCTTTTCGGCATAGAAAGTATCACCCCTCGTGCTGGTATTTATCCTATCCGCATCTTGGTAAGGGCATTCACAGGACACCAGCATCGTTACGAATAAGCAAATAATCAGTTTGTATTTCATATCTACCTCCTTTTTTCTGCAAAGGTAGGAAACATAAAAGAAAAATGGAGGAAACAGCGTAACCATTTCTTCCATTTTGCAATTATTATTGTTTGCCGTTTTGGTGCATTTGGGTGAAGACGGAGGAGACGAGAGACTGGAAACGGGACTCTGTCTCTTGGCGGATGGTGGTCTCTGGGATGTTTGGATATTTCTTGATGAGACGTTCGCCCATCTGAACAGTCTGGTTGTGGAACTCCGTAGAGGCATCAGCCCAGGCTTTGCCTGTAGATGGCGTTGGGGAAGGAAATAAAGAATCACAGAAGGTGGCGATGGTGGAGCGATAAGCTTGATCTATCATACGTTCCAGATCCTCTTTCAGTAGCGTTTGTTCATCTTTCGCTGGCTTTTGCTGCATTGGTTCGTTTACAGGAGTTGGAACCATCTGTTGGCGTGTGTCTTGTTGTTCTGGGATGACTGAATCCACTACCATTTTCTCAAAGGCTGCAGGCTCGCTTTTTTGATGCGTGAGTAATGCTAAACCTACAGAAAGCAGGGCTGCACAGAAGACAATGATTGCCACCCAAAGGAAATAACGACGCTGATGATTGATGGCATGCAGGATTTCCTCTACAGACTGATAGCGATCTTCAGGTCTTTCTGCAGTGCAGCGTGCTATCACCTTATTATATATAGAGTGGTCTGGTAATAACTCCAGGATTTTACCAAAGGCGTAGATATCCGTTTTAGTGGTGAGTGAAGGACCCTTCGACAGGCTCAGGGACCGTGGAGTGGAGAGCTGTTCTGGGGCTGCAAAGGCGTTGGTGTGCCCCTGGGTATCAGCAAAGGTGTCAGTATAACAGAAGCCAAGATCAATGAGTTTTACGTCATCGTTGATATGGGTAAGCAGGATATTGTCTGGCTTCAGGTCAAGATGAAGCACCTGATGACTGTGCAGATAGCCAAGAACACTCAACAACTGACGGACCAGTTTATCTGTGTTTTTTCGCTGCTTGAAGTGGTCTGGATTTTGGGTTAATCGCTGCGAAAGTGTCTCGCCATCAACGTATTCCATCAGAATGCCGTCTTTGTCGAGTGAGAGATAACGCACCAAGTTGGGATGTTCCAGTCGATAGCCTGTCTCAAACTCCTTGCGAAGTGCCTCCTGATAGCGGATGTCTCCTGCATATTCAGATTTGAGTCGCTTCAGGAAATGTAGTTTTCCATACAGCTTTACACGAAAGGTATCACAAGTGGCTCCCTGTGTCTCCATCTGTTCGATGGCTTCAAAACGCGGCTGGTTATCTGAGAACTGCGAAGAATCCATAGATCAAACGATTTTGATAGACGAAAGACCTGATACACGGCCTGCTGTGAACTGTCCCAACGATTCACCATTGCGACAGACATTCAGCACTAACAAAGGATGATGAAGCACGAAGTTCTGGATTTCAACCTCATCGCCAACCCACAATTTGCTGTTCTCACTCTCCACAACACGATATCTTTGATTGCCGAGATACTGCAACTTTAATCTTCTATCTGGCAGATAAGCGATTTCTACATTTACATCCGGCTGTAGGTCAGCTGAGCGGATTTCTTCGTCAGGAGTATCAAAGTCGGAGTTTCCTTTGTCCTCAATCTGGGACAACTCTTCCCAATGGGCATAACCTAAGTAACGGGCAATGGCATCAAGGGTACTGGTATGGGGTTCGCGTTCATCCTGTGCAAAGCCCACAAGTCGTTTTAATGTCGTGGCTCCAATGCGAACGCCCGTCTTGCTCTCAATATCGAGTGACAGGTACTCACAATCAGAAGGAATCCTCAATGCATTGCCAGATTTCTCCTTCAGCAGTTGTATGATATGAAACGGTAATCGCATTCTAAATGCAAAAGTAGGCAATATTTTCTTATTTCGAGCAAAAATGACTCGAAAAAGTTACGAATCGCAGTTCAATTGGTTACTTTTTGGTTGGTGAAAAGTAATGAAATGAAGGACAAAAAGTAATAACAAAAGCACAAAATCAAAATGGTTTCGAAATCATTTTCTACAAGATTACATACATACCTACATAAAATGATTCAAACTATCGATAAACACTAGTGTTTTGAAACTTTTCTACCTACATAGAAACTACATATAACTACATTCAAACTACATATAACTACATAAAAAACGACTTAATAACAGCTCGATAACGTCGTTTTAGAATCAATTACACGCATCTGCAATTTCTACTATTATGGATAGCAAATTAATTCTCTAGAGAATTTTCTATTAAGTAGCCTTACTAACAGTTGTCAACAAGTAAGATAACTTCAAAATTCTCTAGAGAATTATCCAATAAGCATTAAGGAAAAAACTTGCAAATAGTGCCATTGTGCTCTCTTCCTAGCCTATAAACGACTAAATACATGTAGATAGAATGTAGTTATCATGTAGTTTGAATGTAGTTATATGTAGTTATTATGTATGTAGCTTTTTTAGCAAACCTCTAATATACAGATGGTTAGCATAAAATTATGTAGGTATGTATGTAATTTGTAAAATTAGAAATTGAATCTCAGTCCTAATTGGAGATTGAAGTTTGTGGGCTTGTCTTTGTAGAAATTGCTGATGCTACTGCCATTATTAAAGTAATGGCGGATACCTGGTTCCGCATAGAGACCAATCTGGGGCACAATATGATATTGCACACCTAAACTGCCGCCTATAGACCACTGTGCCCGATCTTTATTCATCTTCTGGTCAATGCCATCGGTATTGGCTTTTGCCGAAACATTCCAATCCACCTGACCACCAGCTGTGAGATAAGCCTCCAACCCATGCCATTGCCATACCGAGAACTGCAGATTCAAGGGGATACCAACATAATGGAGTACCTGATGGCGCTTGATCTGATGATTCTGAGCAAGGGTCAGAAAATCGGAACTCAGTCTGGTATATACTGCTCCTGTGCTTAGAGACAGTCTATTGGTGAGGGGATAGCTCAGCGTGAGTCCAAAAGAGATGGGCTGCTTGTGATCCTGACGCTCCTCATAATCTGCCAGATATACTGGTCCCCCACGAGTAAAGGCGAACTTCTGCTGCATCGAAGAACTCATCTGTACGCCATTCCGTCCGTTCCAACTGCTCATACCTCCTGAGGCATACAGGTTCATTGACAACTTCCTGTAGTGGTGTTGTGCAGGATTCTTCTCTTCGAACACTTCCAAAGTGGGTTGTTCTTTTTGTTTCTCTGGCTTTTTAGGCAATACCTTATGCTCCTCATTTATTTCAAGAGCTGACTTTTCTGTAGCAACTGATTCTTCTGTAGTAACTAATTCTTCTGTAGTGACAGATTCCTCAGCAGAGGCAGATGTCCCAGATGGTGAAGTTATGCGTGATAAAGCCGTACTCTTTGATGTAATCGCCTGAGCCACAAAGGATTCCTCTTGTTTCGGATTCTCAGGAGCCTCATAAACTTCTGCAATCACATCTTGTTGCTGTTCTTCAGTGACGGGCTGTTGATGCCAGAACAGATAAACTCCACCTAAAGTCAATCCGACGAATACGGCAGCAGCCATCCAACGACGCAAAGATACAAGACGATGCTGACGCTTCACCTCTTTATTAAGTGAAGCCTCAATGCCCTCCCATAAGTCGCGCTTCGGCTCCTCACGGTAGTCTGCCAAATGCTTTTCAAGCCTCTCGGACCATTTATCTTGTTTCATATCTCGTGTCGTTTAATATAATCCTTCATCATCTTTATCAGCATCTGCTTGGCTCTTGCCAGCTGGGAGGTTGATGAATTCTCCTTGATGCCCAGCCTTTGGGCGATTTCCTGATGCGAGCAGTGCTCGAAAATATAGAGGTTTAGCACCAGTCTATAGCCAGATGGCAGCTGTGCGATCATTCTACTGAGGATATGAGGTGGAATCCGTTCCAACTCTGGTTCCTCGTCGGGTATATCTGGAATGGTACCCGTAAAACTGATCCGTTCATGCTTTCTCACAAAGTCAAGGGCTTTGTTTACTACCGTTTTCCTGACCCAAGCTGTGAGTGATCCTTCCCCTTGGTAGTCAATATGCTGGACTGAGGTCAGAATCTTCACAAAACTGTCTTGCACCACATCCTCTACATCATCGCTGTCAGGGATATACCTCAGTCCTATCGACATGGCATATCCCTTATACCGTTCGTAGAGCCGCCTCATCGCCTGGCGGTCTCCCGACTGGATGGCTTTCAGCAGTTGCTCCTCAGTTTCCAACGATGCTCCCCTTTGTTCGCTTAGTATTTGTATATTTGAGTTCCATCTCGGGATTAAACGGTATCTCTTTAAATATTACTCCCGCACCTTCTGAACATAAAATCTTATCCACAGGTATGATGCAAGAGAATGTCCCACTTCCACTATCGAGGATTACCGATGACTTCTCTGTCACGAGGTGTATAGTGAGACCTATCTCCTTGCCATCCTCAAGAATCACTTGATAGTAAATATTCTGTGGGTCCATACTCGAATAGTACATGGGGGTAAATTCGAGGTAGAAGGCATTGTCGGAATAGCCTACATATCGCATTGGTATGGCAATGGAATTAGGGATACTGCTGACTGTTGCTCCAGGCATGACTAAATCTGTAATCGCCTGAAACGGAAAGCCGAAAAACGTTGCCGTACTTGGCAAGGCATCCCCCTGAACTTCAGTGTCATAAAAATTAATACTGACATCAGCTGCTTCCGCCTTTACGTCGTTAACCATCCAAATGCCTTCATAAGTGTTTCCCCGCGAAACGACGCCATTGTAACTCTCTGACTTAAAACTGGAAGGGTCATTATCTCCACCAGATGAACAGGCTACAGACACTAAGGCAGCAGCCAGATAGACGATTGTTTTTAAATACTTTTTCATATTGCAGGACCAATTTTAGGTTGTTTTTTTGAAATCACTTCTACCAATTCAAATGTATAGGGTGGTGGATTGCAGGTTCCTACCTGTTGAAGTGTTGGAGTCGCTTTAATACGTAGTTCATAGACATAACCTTCTTCATAAGAGAAACCTTTAATCTCATTGTCACTGAAAAGCAAACTCTCGCCATTGTCTCTCATGCCGAATACAGACTTGGGTAGCATATTCATGTCTTCTAAATCATACTGATAAGGGGCATAATGATCCTCGAGCGTTACCGTCCAGTATTCCGAGCCTTCTTCGTCATTGCTGCAGGATGGCAGATACACTATCGTTACAGCGAGTAGCATTGTTGCACAAAGCAATTTGAGTAATCCTTTTCTTTTCATATTCCGTTTTTATGATAACCTTTTTATTATATAACGTAGAAGATTAGAAAATACTGCGTTAAAAAAACAAAAAAGCAGGAAATGATGCAGTATTGTTGCTTTTTGGAAGTTATAAGGATAAAGAACCTCATTAAAATAATGTTTTGATTATGAAGAAACTATTCTTTTTTGCAATGACAGCAGCTGTGTTGATGGGCTGCAAGAGTAATGAACCAGGTGAAGGTGAAAGAGTGATCGACATGCTTCCTAAAACAAGGTTTATCGAATTGACAGAGTCACAGAAAGACTTCGTCAACAAGAACACCGATTTTTCTTTTAACCTCTTCCGTGCTATCAATCAGATGCCAGAGGGTCAGAAGAGTAATATTATCTCTCCCATCAGCGTCACTTATGTATTAGGAATGCTTAACGATGGTGCTGCTGGCAATACAGCCAAGGAGATCACCTCTGTTCTTGGATTCGGCGAGAACAACAAGCAGGCTGTCAATGAGTTCTGCCAGAAACTTATCAAAGAGGCACCAGAGACTGATCCTTCTGTGACACTCAAGATCGCGAATACTGTTATTAGTAATGATTACCAGCAGGTAAGACTCGCTCCCCAGTATCAGAGCGATATGGAGAATTACTATGAAGCGGAAGTCGCCAGTCTCGATTTCTCGAACAAGACTGATGCCCTGAATCATATCAATGGCTGGTGTAATGATCATACTGAGGGTATGATACCCAAGATCCTGAGTGAGAACGAGCTCGATAAAGAAGCCCTTCTGCTGTTGATGAACGCCATCTACTTCAAAGCCACTTGGACGGATAAGTTTGATGCCAACGATACGAAGGATGAGGCTTTCACGACTGAGAATGGTGTGGAGAAGACACTGCCCATGATGCATCGCAAGGCGAGAGCCATCTGTGGAGAGAATGATATCTATACGATACTGAACCTTCCCTATGGTAGTGGCGATAAATGGTCTATGAGGGTGCTACTTCCAAAGGAGGGCAAGACTATCGATGATGTCATCAATAGTCTCAACCAGGAATCATGGCAGGAGTTTAGTGATATGCACTCATGGGAACCGCCCACAGTTGATATCAAGATTCCACGTTTCTCTACTGCTTTCGAAACCGATCTCAAGAAACCGCTGTCAGCCCTTGGCGCACCCTCGATGTTTGATCCTGAAAAAGCCCAGTTCCCCTACATCAGCAGTAATTTTAATGATATCTATGTCTATCTGATGAAACAGAAAGCCGCTATAGAAGTCAATGAGGAGGGTACGAAGGCCTCTGCTGTCACAGTAGCGGTAATGGGAGAAAATGCGATTGGGCCGATAGGCAAGGATATGAATGTCGATTTCCACTGCAATCGCCCCTTTGTCTATGTCATCCAGGAAGCCAGCAGCGGCACCATCTTTTTCTTAGGAACCTTCAGAGGTGAATAGTAAAAAGTTAGGTGGAAAGGTAGAAATAAGTGTATAATAACTATCTTTTTGCGAATTTGAACGGCATGTTTTGTGAAAATGAACGGGGAGATACTTGTTTTATCCTTATCTTTGCACTCGAAAATATATGTTCGTTTTTTCAGTTGAGTTAAAAACTAGATTAGGACAAATTTATATCTCTCACAAGTTTTTATTAAGAGGGGAGCTGGCAGTGATGCTCGCTCTCTTTTTTTGGTAGTCACTGGGCGAGCAATCCATATAGAGCTTGAAGTTGCGATAGAAGGCACTGGGTGATGAGAAGCCTGATTTGTGAGCCACATCCGTGAGCAGTATCTCGTGATTCTGATCTATCAACTTGACGGCATATTCGATGCGTTTCTTATTGACGTATTTCGCAAACGACATGCCGATACCTTGGTTGATGGCGTTGTAGATATAGCTGCGGTTGGTGTTCAGCATCTGTGCCAGATCGTTGATCTTCAGGTTAGGCTGCAGGAAGAGACGCTTTTCATCCATCAGCTTGCGTATCTCTGCAGCCATGATATGCTCCTTTTCCGGAGTCAGTGGGATGAACTCCTGTTCAGGTTCTTCTTCATCCGTCATCGTACTTTCTTCCACAATCTCTCGTGTATAGGTGTTCTGCGTGAGACCTACGAAGCCGAACAACAGGATGATGGAAGAGTACAACGCTGCCGGGATGGCCAATAGCCAGATGGATTCTGCGAAATAGTTGCGGTTTACGAAATTGCTGATGAAAGATGCTGATAATGTTACCAAGAAAGCTATCATCAAGGGTTTGATGAAGGTTACAACCTTATCCTCAGTGTTTGAGTAGTAGTTCTCCACCATCCTGTTATATTCGTTGATGTATTTCCAGCCAAAATAGAGCACTAGAGGTATCTCTACAGCAATGATAATCCTGAAAGCTCTGTGGATGGCGATTAACCACCAGGCTGATCCCGTCAGGTTGTTGTAGTTCTGGAAATAGTAATGGTAGCCGATGAAGTCTGCATATTCCTCATTGCTCATTGTGGCATAGATGAGTCCGGCACTGATGCCACATGCGAAGGCAGGCAGAAGATAAAGCAGCCCACGTTTGTAGTTGGGCTCTTTAAGTACCAGCCCCTCAATATAGATCAGGATGAGGGGGAAGATAGCAGGATAACTGAAACAGTAGAGTGTGTCCGTAATGGGAACGACTGATATTGTACGGTTGTAGAAGGCGAAATGACCAATATAGAACATGGTGGCTGTTATCATAAACATGAGGAGCCTAAAACGTGCTCTATCCCACTTGATGGATAGACTTAAAGCCAGCAATATCGATAAGATGCTGCAAACATAAATCGGTGCAGAAGTGATAATCGTGCTTAGCATATCAGGAGCCATTTCGTTTTGAGTGAAAAATAGGCTGCATCAGTTTTTGCGCCAATGCAGCCTATTTGCTACTTATTATTATAATAAGGTGTATTACTTCTTTTCTGGTGTGGGAATCACGCCCTCCTCCTTAATGGTGCGACCCAGTGTCAGGTAAGCCACAGGTGCAGCGATGAAGAGTGAAGACAGGGTTCCGAATACAACACCCAGGATCATAGCGAACGAGAACGAGCGGATAGAGTCACCACCCAGGATGAAGATGGCGAGCAGCACGATCAGGGTCGTTACAGAAGTGTTGATGGTACGAGCCAGAGTCTGGTTCAGTGAGTCGTTGAACAGCTGCTGACGATCACGCTTGCCATAGAGTCCGATGTTCTCACGGATACGGTCGAATACCACCACCTTATCGTTGATAGAGTAACCGATCACCGTCAGGATAGCACCGATGAAGGTCTGGTCGATCTCGAGTGACATGGGTACCCATCCCCAGAGCACTGAGTAGAAGCCGATCACCACGAGGGCGTCGAGTGCCAGAGCTACCGTAGAACCTACAGAGAATGCCACGTTGCGGAAACGGAGCAGGATGTAGAGGAAGATAGCAATCAGGGCGATGACTACAGAGATGATAGCACCATAGGTGATATCCTTAGCCACTGAAGGACCTACCTTTGCTGAAGAGATGATTGAACCACCCTCACGAACATCAGGATTCTTGAAGGCTTCTACATTCTCCTGGCTTACGAGGTTTGCCTTCTTCAGTGTGTTGAAGAGGATCGTCTCAGCCTGGTCGTCAACATCAGGATTGTTTGACTCGATATCCCAGTTGGTAGAGATACGAACCGTCTTGCCGTCAGTACCCAGGGCGATCACGCTGGTGTTAGCCTCCTTACCCTGGTTCTCACCCATCGTGTTGATGAAGGCACCAGTCAGAGCCAGACGTACGTCCTCAACGTGAGTCTCCTTATCGAGTGTCACCACATAGTTGCGACCACCAGTGAAGTCGATGCTCTGGCTCAGTCCGCGAACAGCGAATGAGATGCAGAACAGGATGGCAGCTACACCCCAGATGGTGAAGGTCTTCTTATAAATACCCATGAAGTTGAACTTGGCGTTCTGCATCAGGTTCTTAGAGTAACCAGTCACGAAGGTGAGGTTGGTCCACTTGTCCTTAGAGAGCATATAGTCGTAAACCACACGTGTCATGAACACAGCGGTGAAGAAGCTGACGAGGATACCGATGATCCAGGTGGTAGCGAAGCCCTTCACAGGACCTGTACCGAAGTAGAGCAGGATGATACCTGTGATCAGAGAAGTGAAGTTAGAGTCGAAGATAGCGCTGAAAGCGTTAGAGTAACCCTTGTTCAGCGACTCCTTCACTGAGAGACCCTTCTTCAGCTCTTCCTTGATACGCTCGTAGATCAGCACGTTAGCATCCACAGCAGTACCCAGTGTCAGCACGATACCGGCGATACCAGGCATTGTCAGAGCAGCCTGGAATGATGTCAGGATACCCAGTGTGAAGAACAGGTTGAACAGCAGGGCGATATCTGAGAGGATACCAGGAATAAAACCATACAGCATGATCATGTAGATCATCAGCAGCACGAAGGCTACGATGAATGAGATGATACCCTGCTGGATAGACTGAGCACCCAGTGACGGACCTACAACTTCTTCCTGTACGATGCGGGTAGGAGCCGGCATCTTACCAGAGTTCAGTGTGTTGGCAAGGTCCTTTGTATCTTCGATGGTGAAGTTTCCAGTAATCTGAGAGTTACCACCGTCGATCTGAGTCAGGATACGGGGAGCTGAATATACGGCATCGTCGAGCACGATAGCTACAGCCTTGCCGATATTCTGCTTGGTGATCTGGCTCCAGCGGCGGGCACCGTCAGAGTTCATCTGCATAGATACAGAGGGATGACCCATCTGATCGAAGTCATCCTTGGCGTTAGTGATCACATCACCCTCCAGCGGGGCACGACCTGAAGGCTCAGTGATCTTCAGAGCATAGAGCTCGAAGATGTCACCCTTGGTGTTCTGACCACCGAAGTCCTCTGCCTTAGCACCCCAGCGGAGCTTCAGCTCTGCAGGCATAATCTGACGGGCCAGGTCAGAGTAGATGATCTTGTTGATCTCAGCAGTATCACGAGCATTGGCATAACCAACCACAGCGAGGGTGTTACCCTGAGTGGGTTGGAAGACAGAGAACAGCGGGTTCTGCTTCTTGGCAGCCTCAAGTGCCTTGTTGTCAGCCTTAGCATCCTTCTTAGCCAGCTTAGCAGCCAGGTCGCCAGTTGCAGCCTTGGCAGAGTCAACAGCGGTGGTGTCGGCAGCTACAGCAGTTGTGTCAACGGCAACACCACCCTGAGCAGCATAACGCTGGTTCAGCTGAGCCAGCAGCGGAGTGATCTCCTGAGAGTTATAGGTCTCCCAGAACTCAAGGTTGGCACTTCCCTGAAGCAGCTTACGAACACGCTCGGGCTCTTTGATACCAGGCATCTCCACCATGATACGGCCACTCTGGCCCTCGAGCTTCTGGATGTTCGGCTGAACAACGCCAAACTTGTCGATACGGTTACGGACTACGTTGAATGAGTTGTCAACGGCACTCTGCACCTCTGCACGGATGGCAGCCTCTACCTCTGAGTCAGAGCTCTGGGTGCTTACCTTGCCCTTCATCTGCTGAGTAGCGAAGATGGCTGCAAGGGGTCGGCCGTTTGAATTCTGTTTCCAATACTTCACGAACAGAGAGATGAAGTCGTTCTGACTGGTCTCCTCTTCCTTCTTGGCTTCTTCCATGGACTTCTTGTAGGCAGCGTCAGTCTTGTGGTCAGCAAGCACGTCAACCACATCAGGTACTGAAACCTCAAGAATCACGTTCATACCGCCTTTCAGGTCAAGACCCAGGCCAATTTCCATCTCACGGCACTGCTTCAGCGAGTAGATGCCCATATACACCTTCTCGTTGTTGATTGAGTCGAGGTACTCCGCACCTGCTTCCTCACCCATAGCAGCAGCCTTACTTTCGTAGTGGCGTGTTACGAATGAGAAGGAAAGGTAGAAGCAGCACACGAGAATCAGAAGCACTGCGATAAATTTTACAATTCCTTTGTTTTGCATTTTGATTTTTGATGTTATATATTTATTATTTATTCTGTTCGCGTACAAATTTAGCGTGCAAATATAGACATTTTTTTAGACAGGAAAAAATTTATAGCCGAT
>CAMJGE010000029.1 GCA_946405145.1 uncultured Prevotella sp. | reverse complement strand
GGATTCTGCTCCTTCAGGCGAAGGGCCTGCTCCAGGGCGTTCAAATCTTCTGGATTGAAGATGGCGGGTAGGGCAGCACGATTCACCGTTCCTTCGGCTGTCATAGCATCCTTACCCACATTTCGGGTGTCTGGCACTTGCTTGGCCAGCACAACAATCTTTAAAGCCATAATTATTAATTAATAATGTGTTACTTTCTTCAAAATCGGGTGCAAAGGTAAGACTTTTTACGCACCCGACAAAATAAATTGCACAAAATCAGCCTAAATGTGCACAAATTAATTGATTTGTGCAATAAAGATGATTGCGTTTAAGTAAAAATGTGTACCTTTGCAGCCGTTTTTTAGATAGCTTGCGTTATGGTAAATGGTATTTATACGATTCTGTTGCTCATCCTGAGCAATGTGTTTATGACGTTCGCCTGGTATGGGCATCTGCGCCTGCAACAGACGGGCATCTCCACCAACTGGCCCCTGTATCTGGTTATCGCCTTCTCATGGGCGATCGCCTTCTTCGAGTATTGCTGTCAAGTGCCGGCCAACCGTCTCGGCTTTGTGGATAACGGCGGACCGTTCAATCTTGTACAGCTGAAGGTGATCCAGGAGTGCATCTCACTGGTGGTGTTTGCCCTGATCGCTAACTTTGCCTTTCAGCACGAAGAGCTCCACTGGAACCATGCTGCTGCAGCCCTCTGTCTGGTGGCAGCCGTCTATTTTGTGTTTATGAAACCCTGAGGCTATGCAGCGGGGATGGTGAGCACGAAGGTGCTGCCATGACTTCCGGTATCCGCGAGGATGACATCGCCACCCATGCGACGGGCAAGTGCGCGTGACACGCACAGACCGAGTCCGATACCCTCCTTAAAGCTATCCACTTTCTCAAAACGCTCAAAGATACGTTCGCGTGCCTCTTCCGGTACGCCGATACCGGTATCGATGACGGCAAAGCTGATTTGTCCCTTTGGCTCGTCGTGTGTCACTTTCAGGGTGATATGGCCCTGATTGGTAAACTTGACGGCATTCTGCAACAGACTCTTTAATATCTTTACCACACTCGTGGTGCTCGTTTTGATCAGACAGGCATCAGGCACTTCGTTCTGGAGCTTGAAGTCCACCTGTGGCGTTGGCTCAATGTTACTTGCTGCGATTGCCTTCTGGCACAGGTCACTGACTGTAGCCTCGTCGTTACGGTCAATCACGGTCATACTCTCCATATCCGCCATTTCTAACAACTCGTTGACGATGAGCGTAATCTGTTCCGTGTTTTCTGAGATGCGTAGCATCATGTCCTTTCGATCTTCCTCTGAGGGCTCGTAGCCTGGAGTGTTGAGCACCTGGGTGAAGCCGGTAATAATATTCAAGGGGGTGCGTATCTCATGGCTCACATGGCGGATGAAGATCGACTTCATCTTGTCACTCTCCTGGGCACGGATCTTGGCAATGGTCAACTCTGCATTGTGCTGGCGCATCCTCTGGAGTGAATGGCGGCGGCTCACGGCGATGACGATCAGGCAGACGATGATGATCATCGACAGCACGACGAGCACCACGAGGAAGATGATCCAGTATCTGCCCATCTCACGCTTGGCCTCCACCACCTGCAGGTCGGAGTTCATCTCATTGATGTCGTCCTCCATGATCAGGTTGTTCTGCTTCTCTTCCTCTTTTGTGAGTTTCTTCAATATCTCGTAGGCCTTCGCCTTGTCGCCGATATAGTCGCAGATCGACAGTTGGATGGCATAGCGGTCGCTATTGTCGAGTTCATTCTCACTTTCAATCATCGCCTTGTCGGCATAGCCGTTCACCGTTTCGGCAGCTAAGGCCAGATGTTGCTCATACATATCACAGATCTGATCCGGCTTGTTCTTGCTTTTCAGGTCTAGGTATTGGCGGTAGCAGTCGAGCACGGTGGCACCGTCCTTCTGGGCAAAGGCAATCACCCCTTTCATCGTGAGCGCATAGGTCAGTCGGTAGCTGTTGCTGCCACTCAGTTCCAGGGCGCGGTTCACCAACTCCATGGCTTTTTGTGGATCCTCGTCGGTCATCATGTTGGCATAGTCGGTGTAGATGGTTGCCAGATCTATCTTGTTTTCCTTCGGCACTTCCTTGATGGCCTGGTCGAAGTATTTCGAAGCGATGGGGATGTTGTTGCGGTACCAGTAGATGATACCCATCAGGTAACTGGCGTTGTAGTATTCCTCAGTGTCCTGTCTGTCCTTCATCTCAGCCACCAGCTTGCGGGCTTTTTGCATGGCACGGTAGTAGTGGCCGTTGTTCATGTCGAACGATACCACGTCGATGAGGGTAGAGTAATACAGGTGATGGTCGAACTCGGGCTGTTTCTGGATATAGTCGAACAGCTCCTGGGCTTTGGCATAGAGCTTGCCCTCGTCGCCGTCGATATAGAGTCGTCGGAACTCGATGGAGAGGCGGTTGGCGGTTGTGTCTTTCTCCTTATAGTTGACAGCCTGTGCTTCTGTGCTCAGAATCAGCTGGCTCATCAGGATGGTCATGCATAGGATAATTCGCTTCATATCTCTGGACAATAATGAATAGGTTGACGGTTCTGGCTGCAAAGATACGAAAAAAAAGAGAGAAATGCAAAAGAAAAAACAACTTTTCTTTTGCATTTCCATCACCTCAGCGCCCGCATGGCATTGAGAACGGCGAGCACGGTCACGCCTACGTCGGCAAACACGGCGAGCCACATCGTAGCGATACCGAGGGCGGCAAGGATGAGTACGGCAACCTTTACACCGATGGCGAACACCACGTTCTGACGGGCAATCGACAGTGTGCGCCGTGCGATACGTATGGCAAGGGCAATCTTCGAAGGCTTGTCGTCCATCAGCACCACGTCGGCGGCTTCGATGGCAGCATCGCTTCCCAGTCCGCCCATGGCGATACCCACATTGGCACGCGCCAGTACGGGTGCGTCGTTGATGCCGTCGCCCACGAAGGCAAGGTGTGACTGACCGGTAGCTGTCTGCAGGAGTTTCTCCACATGAGCTACCTTGTCGGCGGGCAACAGCTCGGCATGATACTCAGAGAGATGCAGTTCACTGGCTACATGCTCAGCCACTTCCTTTCGGTCGCCGGTCAGCATCACGGTCCGTTTGATACCCAGCCCATGTAGCTGGGCGATGGCATCGGCACTGTCGGTCTTGATCTGGTCGTTGATCACGATATGACCTGCATACTCACCATCGATGGCTACATGGATGATTGTACCCACGTGGTGGCAGTCGTGCCATTTGGCGCCAATGGCATCCATCATCTTTGTGTTTCCTACGCATATTACTTTCTCATCCACTTTGGCACGGATACCGTGACCGGCAATCTCCTCCACATCCGTGATCTTACAGCCGTCGGTCGCCTCGTCGGGGAAGGCGTCGCGCAGGGCGGCACCGATGGGGTGGGTGGTGAAGTGCTCCACATGGGCAGCCAGATGCAGCAGCTCATTCTCGTCGCAGGTGTCAGGATGCACGGCACTCACGGCAAATTGTCCGTGCGTCAGTGTACCGGTCTTGTCGAACACCACGGTATCCACCTTTGCCAGCACGTCCATAAAATTGGCACCTTTGATAAGGATGCCTCTGCGCGAGGCTCCGCCGATACCCCCGAAGAAGGTGAGGGGCACGCTGATCACGAGGGCACACGGACAAGACACTACCAAGAACATTAAGGCACGGTAGAGCCAGCCCGGAACCATCGCCATGGCGATGGCCATGCATACCACCACCGGTGTGTAGTAACGGGCGAAGCGGGCGATAAAGGTCTCACTCTTTGATTTTCGTTCAACGGCATTCTCCACCAGGTTGATGATCTTCGATACGGTACTCTCGCCAAAGGCTTTCGTGGTGCGCACACGGAGCACGCCGGAGAGGTTCACGCAGCCTGAGATCACCTCGTCGCCCACATTCACGTCGCGGGGCAGCGACTCACCGGTGAGCACCATGGTATTCAGCGCTGATGCACCCTCGATCACCACACCGTCCAACGGCACCTTCTCGCCCGGACGGATCACGATCACCTGTCCCACGGCCACCTGTTCAGGACTCACATCCTCCCCGCTTCCCTCCAGGTGTGCCACGTCGGGACGGATATCCATGAGGTGGGCGATGCTGTCACGGCTCTTACCCTCGGCATAGCCCTCGAAGAGCTCACCTACCTGGAAGAAGAGCATCACGAAGACAGCCTCGGGATACTGTGTCTCGGCATCAGGCAGGAAGCCGATGCAGAGGGCACCGATGGTAGCCACCGCCATCAGCAGGTGTTCATTAAACGCCTCGCCCTTCGTGATACCTTCCCATGCCTCGTGGAGTGTCTCATGACCGATCAATAGATAAGGAATGAGATACACCAGCAACAGCTGGAAGGTGGAGAGCTGGAAACTGCGCTCAATGACTACTGCGGCAATTAACAGTATGGTCGTTGCGCCGATAAGCCAGAGCTGCCTTTTCAGCGAATGCTCGTGGTGATGCTCGTGGTGATGTTCGTGTGAGCAGCTCTCACAATGCTTGTGTTCATGTTCATGTAAATGTGCCATATCTTTGCATTATTATTGATTTCACGCTGCAAAGGTACGGCACATAAAATGCAACTCGGTGGCTTTTTTCTTATTTCCCGAGGAACTTGGTGTTCAGATACGTCTGGAAAGTCTCTTTGTAGAGGTCGCCGATGGGCAGGTAGGTGTCGGCATCCAGGATCACACGGTTTTTGTTCACCTCCTGAATCTTGGTCAGGTTGACGATATACGACCGGTGGATACGCATGAAGTAATCTGGCAACCGCTCCTCCATCTTCTTCATCGACAGCAGGGTGATGATGGGTTTGCCCTCGCCCTCTGTCCATACCTTCAGATACTCGCTCATCGCCTCGATATAACGGATGTCGGGGATGCTGACTTTCACGATACGGTAGTCGGTCTTCAGGAAGAGGTTGTTGTCATCAGTCTCCGTTTTGTCGCTTCTCACCTCTGACTTCTCACCACCCGCCTCCAAACGCTCTCTCACACGGTTGGCAGCCCTCTGGAAGTCCTGCAGACCGAAAGGCTTCAACAGATAGTCAACGGCGTTCACCTTGAATCCCTCAACGGCATATTCCGAGTAGGCGGTGGTAAACACCACGAGGGGTGGGGCAGCCAGCGACTTCACGAAGTCCATACCGTTGAGGTCGGGCATGTTGATGTCGCAGAAGATCACCTCCACCGTGTCGTTGGCCAGGAAGTTGCGGGCCTCGAGTGCGCTCTGGCACTGGGCGGCGAGTTCCAGGAAGGGCACCTTCTGGATGTAGGCCACAAGTTGTTTCAGAGCCAGTGGCTCATCGTCGATAGCAAGACAACGTATCATGATAATGGTATATTAAGTTCTACAGAATAGTCCTCGGCATTGTGGATGCGCAGCGCATAGCTGCTGCCATACAGCAGGTTGAGTCGCTTGCGCACATTCGAGAGTCCCACACCGCCCTTCTCCTCGTTGGGCTTGTCGGCCTTGGAGTTACGGCAGGTGAACTGCAGCTCGTTGTGCGCCACACTGACCTTCACCTCCACAAACGAGTCGTGCTGATAGCTCACGCCGTGCTTGAAAGCATTCTCGATAAAGGTCACGAGGATCAGTGGGGGGATCTGACGGTCGGGCACCTCGTCAGGCAGGTTGAGGTCGATATGCACCTTGTCGGTATAGCGCAACTGCATCAGTGCCATATAGTGACGGATGAATTCGAGTTCGCGTGAGAGCGGCACCCCCTGTTTGTTTCCCTCATAGAGCACGAAGCGCATCATCTTCGACAGCTCCAGGATGGTCTCCTTCGCCTGTTCGGGATCGATATCCACCAGAGCGTGGATGTTGTTGAGCGTGTTCATGAAGAAGTGGGGATTGATCTGGTAGCGCAGGTATTCCAGCTGCTGCTCCAGGTTCTCGCGCTCCAGCCGCTCCAACCGCTTCCGGTCTTCGAGTCCGCGATAGTAACCCTTCACACCGAGGTTGGCGGCAAACATCAGCACGAGCAGGATGATAGCCATGATGTCGTGTTCGCCCACGATGGGAGGCGGGGTGTCTTCAGGCCGGTGCTTACGGGGCATGTCTTTGTCTTCGAAGCCATGTGCTGGCTTCTCGAACCGTGGCGGCTCATGGTGGTCGAACCGCTCCATAGGTGGTTTGGGGCCTCGTCTTTCTGCCCGATGACTGCACTGATAGAAGGTGAAGGCCGACAATATCAGCACCATGATGGAGAAATACACCACACGCCTGTTCCGATGGACTTCCCGCTTGTCAAAGAACAGCGGAGCCAGCAGGAAGTTATGGATCAGAAACAGCACCAGATAGACGGCAAACCGCTGCCATACGAACAGCACCTCTGCCCAATGGAACGGGGCATCGCTGTCGTCGCTGATCGTCCGTACATACAGACTCAGTAGCGGGGCTGCGAAGAGCAGACCCCACACTACCGAGTAAATGATATTCTCCTGTCTTGACTGTTTCATCCAATATCTTCTGATCATAACTAATAACGTAAGAATCCCGAGAATATTGTTTCAATGCCAACCTGGACCGCCGCCCATGCCGCCCATACCGCCGCCGGTGTAAGACGAGAGCTCTACGTTTGAGCCTCCGCTCACGGTACCGCCGTCGTTGGCAAGACCGCCGAAGTAGCTGGTACCGCCGCTCACGCTGACGCCTGACTGCAAGGTGGGCTGCGAACTGCCTGATACCACGATACCGGAACCGCCGCCCGATGGCGTCTTGAAGCTGAAGGTGCTGTTGCCGATGGTCAGGGCATACCAGGTGTTCTTACTCCATGACTGTGCCTGATAACATGTCTGGGTGAGACTGGATCCTTGCTCCAGACCGCCGATGGCTACCACGGTACCGCCGCTGATGTAGAGCTTTGCGCCCTCCTCGGTATTGGCATCGATGGCTACTTCAGGTGAGCCTGAGGCGATGGCATACACCGTACCGCCCTTGATATAGCAGTTGCCGTTGGCATCGATACCGTCGTTGGTCTGACCATGGGCATACACATAGCCGCCGCTGATGGTCATGTCGCCTTTCGAGTTGATGGCGTCGTCGTAGGCATAGCAGGCCACCTCGCCACCTGTGATGTTTATCTCGCTCTTCGATTCGATACCCTCACCGTTCTCGCCGCTGGTACGTACCCAGATCCTGCCGCCGCTGATGTTGATGTCGCCGTCCACCTTGATACCCTTGGGCGATGAGGTGTCGTCGTTGCTGGCAAACTGTCCGCCTTCGGTGATGATATACACGCTGCCGCCGCAGAAGTAGGCGTCGGTATCCACATTGATACCCTTACCGCCCGAACCGGTGCTCTTCAGCCACAGCTCGCCGGCATTGATGGTGAAGATAGAGTCGGCCTTGATGCCTGCCGCGCCCTTGCATTCCTGGTCGTCGGTGTCATAGGTGCCGTTGCCGGTGGTCAGCACGGTGGTACGTCCGCCGTTCACCACGATGTCGCTCTCGCAGTTGATGCCCTTGGCGGCTTCAGCCGATACCTCTACATTCAGGATACCGCCGTTGATAAAGATGCCGTCGTTGGCTTTGATGCCGTGGTTGGCAGTCGATTTCACGTAGATATTGTTACCCTTGCTGAAGGCGATATAGTCGGCAGAGTGGATACCGTTGTTCGTGTTGCCGGTCACACTCAGTGAACCGCTGCCGTTGAAGAGCAGCTTACCCTTGCAGTAGAGTGCTCCCTTGTGACTGCCGCCGGCACCGTCGGCCAGGGTGTTGGTCGTACCGTCAGCCAGCAGGATGAAGGCACGCTTGCCGCTCAGCAGGTTCAGGGCTGCCGAGTCGGGGTTGTTGATGCTCACGCCGTTGAGCTTCACGGCATATTTCTTCTCACCCACCACGGTGAAGGAGCCGTTCTCCGTGGTGCCGCTCACCACGTAGCACACCTTCTTCGTCTCACCGTGGTTGGCTGTGATGTGCCCGCCGTTCACGGTCACCTCCACACCGTTCTCCGTCTTCGCGGTGGGGTTCGACAGGTCGATGCTTACTTCGGTGGTAAACTCGTTGTTTGCCAGGTCGTCTTCCTCGTCGGGGAAATAGGCGTCAGCCACGTCGGTTGGCTCTGCCGATGTCTTGTCAAGGGCAATCGTAAAGGTTGCCAGTTCACCGGTAGTCGTCGAGCTGCCACCTTCCGACGGCATCTCGCCTGGCTCCTGAGGGGTGTTGCCACTGGGGAATGTTGGGGTGGTGATGTCCGCGATGGGATCATCTGATGAGCAGCCTGTCCATATTGTCATGGCTGCTGTGAGCATTGCTAAAACTGTAATCTTTCTCATTTTGCTAATTGTTTTAATTATCATTTCGGTTGCAAAGGTAGAAAGAAGTGTGCAAACTCGCAATTTTATTCAACGAACGCCCCCATTTATTCAGCCAACTGACACTCGGTGCGCTGTGAAATGTTACTTCTTAACTGCATTTTTTTGTGAAAAGTGTTGTTCACGTGCGACAATTATGTTATCTTTGCACCGAGAATCATTTAAATATTGAGGTTATGAAGATTAGGAATCTGTTTTTTTCGGCATTTCTGCTAATAATGGCACTGCCTGCCAGTGCACAGTGGACTAACTACAATACGACGTCTGCTATCAGTGGTCTGTTCGGCATTGCAAATTCAGCCATTCAGTCGGCTGAGCGTAAAAAGGCGATGGAGATTCACGCCCGCGAGAAGGTAGAGTTCGAACCGAACTTCAAGGAGGCTTTAGCTGAGGCAAAGGATAATGAGGCTGTCGAGAACTGGGAAGATGCCCTGGAGAAATATGAAGAGGCTTCGAAGCTGAACTGTAACTATGGCTATACCGATCAGAAGTCGCTGACTAGATGCATTAACAATCTCTATGTGAAGGCTGGTCGTACGGCGGATGGCCCCAGCATCCTGAATAATGCGACAACCATTCTGCCCGACTATTCTGCCTATCGCTATGTTCGTGAGAATCCTGTCTATGTCAACAAGAAGTCATCAGCAGCCCGGATTCTCCGTGTGGCATGTTCAGACAAGGAGACCCGCATCGAAATGGAGTATGAATGTGGCGTGATGAACGGCGTGGCCAACATCAGTGGAAGAAGCTATATCAAAGGAAATAAAGGTGGAAAACTGCAGCTCGCTGGCGTAGAGAATATTACTTTGGCGCCCTCGAAGACCACTGTCCCCTGGCCTGGTCAGAAGCTGCGTTTCGCACTCATCTTCCCGCCATTGCCCGACAATGCTACAGAGTTTGACTTTATCGAACCCTCCAGCTCGTGGCAGTATAAGGACATCAAATGCCAGTAAGTTGGGTCAGTTCCTTTCTTTGCGTTTGGTTTTGAAATAAATCGCCAAATCTTTGGAACTTAATAAAAAATATCCTATCTTTGCAGCGAAATATAAAGAAATGATGTCATGACAGCCGTACAATTAAATGCAGAAATATTACGCAATTTGGGTGCTCTCGCTGAGGATGAAAGCATGTTAAAGCGTGTAGCCAAATATCTGCGCAAGCTTGTATCTGAAAAGGAAGCAGACCCGACCCTTCTCAGCAAAGAGGACTTCTTTGCCAGAGTAGATGAGGCAAGAGAACAAATCAAACGAGGTGAAGGTGTTGAGATGTTGCCCGATGAGTCCTTGGATGAATTTCTCAATAGAGTGGGCTGATGTATAAGATTATCTATTCTCCCAAGGCGATTGAAGACCTTCAGAAACTGAGACGAGGAGATCCGACAGCGGTATCTGGATTTCTTTAAGATTTACTACAAGCACCGTGACAAGATCAGTCGTATCAACCTTTGGGGTATCAGCGATAAGAACTCCTGGCTCAACGACTGGCCCATCAAAGGCAGGACCAACTACCCGTTGCTCTTCGACAGGAACTATCAACCCAAACCGGTGGTGGAGGATATCATTAAATTGTATAAGTAATATCGCCAAAGACAACAAGTCTATATGCTATTAAGAAAGAAATTGTTGACCTTTGATGAAGGTATGACAGTTTACTGTAACCTGGATACGGATGAGGAGGATATCCTGATCACTTTCGCCCAGTTCCTGATCAAGACACTGAAATAAACATTAATCCCCCATTTCCGCGCCCCGAATGATCTCTCCATCTGAAGTGAACCCCGAAAGTTAGACAAAAAACTTTCGGGGTTCACTTCAAAATTCCAGAACGCTTTTTTGTATAATCCAGGATACTAATCCATATCTTCATACTAACACCGATCGCACAGGATTTCTCCCTGTGCGATCTTTTTAGGTTCATCAGACAAATGAAGTGACGGCTCTTTCATGTAAGGCAGTTGCATGCTCCGTAATCAAGGGAAAAGATTCCCTAAGTTACTCTGTTTTTGCTTATAGCACCAGTGGTTCGTAAGGCAAGCCAAAGACATCGGCAACGGCTTTATATACCACTTTACCATCAACGATGTTCAGGCCCTTGCCCAGTGCTGCATCATCCTTACAAGCCTGCTGCCAACCCTTATCTGCCAATGCAACAGCATAGCGCAAGGTCGCATTCGTCAATGCCAACGTTGAAGTATTTGGAACAGCTCCTGGGATATTAGCCACACAATAGTGTACGATACCCTCTTCAGTATAAATGGGATCACTATGAGTGGTTGGATGGGAGGTCTCAAAGCAGCCACCCTGATCGATAGCCACATCTACGAGTACTGTTCCTGGCTCCATCAGCTTCAGCATCTCCTTCGTAATCAGGTGAGGCGTCTTGTCTCCTGGAACCAGTACACTTCCCACCACGATATCCACCGCAGGCAACATACTGCGGATATTATGCTCTGACGAATATAGCGTATGCACATTGGCTGGCGTCTCGATACCAAGTTGGCGCAACCTCGGCAGAGAGATATCTGCAATCGTCACATCTGCTCCAAGACCGGCTGCCATCAGGGCTGCAGCCTCACCAACGACACCACCGCCAAGCACAAGAACCTTAGCAGGACTGACGCCAGGCACGCCGCTGATCAGCTTACCCTTTCCGCCCTTCGTCTTCTGTAGGTAGTATGCACCATTCAGTGCTGCCATACGTCCAGCCACTTCACTCATCGGCTGTAACAAAGGCAGTGAGCCATTGGGTAATTGGACAGTCTCGTATGCCAGACAAACAGCTCCACTTTTCAACATGGCATCCGTCAGTTCCTTTTCACATGCAAAATGGAAATAGGTAAAGAGCAGTTGCCCTTTGTGAACCAACTCATACTCAGGCTCGATGGGTTCCTTCACCTTGACGATCATATCGCACTCGCGATAAACAGCCTCAATGGTTGGCAGGATACGGGCACCTGCCTTCACGTACTCATCGTCAGAGAACCCGCTGCCCTCACCAGCCGTATGCTGTACACTCACCTCATGTCCACGACGAGTCAACTCAGCCACACCTGCAGGCGTCATGCCTACACGATTCTCATTGTTCTTAATCTCTTTTGGAATTCCTACTTTCATAATGTTTCTATTTTTAGTTTAAACAAGTTCTTTGGCGCAAAGATACAAAAAATATCGATATGTTGTTCAAGATATTCGAAGAAATTATGATTTGTAGCCAAGTCTCTTATAGGGCGAGGTGTTTTAAATCAAGAGTTTGCAGGGATTGGGAATAATTTTCCTGTTTCGAGGGAGTGAAATTGTGTAGTGTTTTGCTCCTCTTCGCACATTGCTAGAAGCTCATACTTACAAATGTTGGCCTATATCGAAAGAAAAACCAATGGAAGATGCAAACATTAATCCCCCATTTCCGCGCCCCGAATGATCTCTCCATCTGAAGTGAACGCTTTTTCTTGTTTGCTTTATTTTTGCAACATTTTCTTGCTAGATTAAAAATATATTTGTACCTTTGCAACGCAAAAATAACAAACCAGATACTTCAATTTGATGAGAAAGCTAAACATTGACTCAAAATGCTGGGCAGCCTTCTTGAAGATGGGTGCCCGCCTTGAGAATTCTCCATCATAAATATCTATCCCTCTTGGGGCAAAGCTTTTTGTCCGTCACTTCATAATCATTTATGAAGTGAAAACATCCTTTATTGTTTTATTTATTTAAACTCATTAATTATGCAACTTCATTAGTGTCCCATTTTAACGGGACACGATGATAATAATATTAAAATGATTCGTATTATGAAACATGATGAAAAACTGGAGAAAAAATATTGGAGCAAGGAAGCACAGGAATTAGACGACTTCTACTCTAAAAAATATTTCAATCAGTCAACTTGTATCATTCCTTTTCATAGCTTTGGAATGATGTGGATTTCTATGAGTTGGATTGCACAATTTTCCGACTTCTATCATGATGGGAAATGGCCTGATAAGACCCAGGAAGATTTTAATCAATATTATGATAGCCTGTGGAAAGACATCATTAATCCCCAAATTGATGGTGGGGAATTATACACTAAGTATTTCTCCAAGGTAACGACTATAAAATGTGCTAAAAAAATAATGGAAACCATAGCATTGATGAGAGAATTTTCTTGATCCTACTAGAAACAAAATAATAGGTTTTAGTTATTCGTAGATTGGTAGGGGTCCGCAGTGATGCGCGCCCCTTCTTTATTCCCACCCCTCAATTATTTAACTTTCTTTATACATTTTCTTCGAATTAAATAGCTTTTGTCCCATAATATTCTTTTAGTGGATACAGACTACTTTTAGGAGTTGCACCTACAAAAAAGATGTTATCAGCAATCTCGCAGATATACTTATTTCGTTCTAAAGCGGTTTGCTTTGATTGTCTGACAGCCTTACTTGTAGAGATGATTAATAAGTGACCTTGCTCTAAAGGCTCTTTCAGCTCGTCAGGAATTACCTTACACATCTTCCTGGCTAAGACGAGAATGACAGGGCATTTAGACTTCAGCAGGAAATGAAGCACATCTTTTTCCAACTTACTGCTAAAACCACTTATTACACAACCATCATGCTTACCAGTGGCCCAATCATAACACTTTAGCACCATCTCTATAGGAATAGTGTTTGAAGCTAAAAATGCCGTTTTCTGCAACTTCAGTAGTTCCTGGTTGCCAAGATATTGTATATCCATCATTTTGTTTCGTCATTATCGTCGTCCTTAGGCTGGATAAATCCTATAGGCTTTCGTTTGGGCTGTTGACGATGCTCTGCCTGAAGTTCTGCCAATGCAGTGCTAATAGCGTCAAGTTGCAGTCGTGTGCTTTCATTGATATCATTTTGATCATGCAGGATATCTTCGATGTCAAGTTTCAACTCCTCGAAATCTTTGCGTAACTGAACCACATCAGCGTTGGTATTGGGCAATGGCAGCGTTGCGGCAAGATGTCGGAAATGTACGAAAGCGCGCATTATTTCTCGATTCACATTGATGGCTGTCTCAGACTTCAGTACGCTACTGAGCATAGCAACACCCAATTCTGTGAATGCATATGGCAGATACTTGATGTTACTACCACGACCTCTGTTCAAGGTCGCAATTTGCGACCTTGAACCAACTTGAGCGATTTCATCTTTTGTAAGACGAAACATGAAATCATCACCTTCAAATCGTTTTAAATTGCGTCTGACGGCTTCATTCAGACGTTTCGTTTCTACCTCATACATCTGAGCCAAGTCAAAGTCAAGCATCACTTTCTGCCCCCTGATGGTGTAGATTTTACTCTTCACCAAGGCCAACAAATCATCCTTTTGGATATTGTTCTCCATAATCCCAAATTTAATAGTTACACAAATGATGGTGCAAAGATAGTGGTTTCTCACGAAACTACCAAACCTTTGCACCATTTTTACTATATATTTAATCGAACTTCAGTTTCGGCACTTAGTTGGCTAATGGGAAATCTTCTTCCTCATCATCTTCTATTTCATCCAGCTTCTTAACAACGTCTTCTGACAACAGAGCTCCAGAGTGACCTTTCGACCAATCAAATCCAGGAATCTCCTTCTTGAGCTTTTCAAGCGAGATGCGCGGTCTTTCTTTGGGATCAATCGGGTCCATACATATCAGATCCACATACATTCTCCGCTTGGTTGATCCTGCCCAGTCGTCAGCAGGGTAGGGGTCAGTTATGAACTGTCCGCTGAACACAATACCCGCTTTATAGTCACCAGTGCGTAACATATAGAAATAATCACCCCTTCTGGCCTCTTCCCACTCATAGATGCTCCAGTCCAAACGGAACATGCCATGCACCATATTTCCCACGCATTCCTTATAATCTTTCTCATTGAAGGAACTGATAGAAGGATTCCACCGCATCAGATAATGCCGAGGCTCAGCAGGCATAGGCACCACCTCAAAATCTACTTCCCATATACAACTGTCGCCGTTGGGGTCTTCCACGATGGGTTTGTCAGCACTCTGATAACTGAAACGTGTATCAGGTTCAGTATCAACGCTGATAATGCGTGCAAGACAATCGTCTTCACCGCCATTAAGGATTAAGAAGCTTAATGAGCTCTTTATGGCGTATGGAAACACACCACCATTATAAAGATAGCAACCATGATAGGTTGTTGGCATATCGTCGATAAACAAAACCAGGTTACCATCAATGCTTTCTAATATCATATTCTGGTTCTGCTCATTAATTTGTAAGACGATGTGCGTTACCTCTCCACTGCGCACCTTGTCTATTACATCACTATCCACCTCTAAGGCAATAGCCACCTCGTTGATATCGACCTCTTTATCTTCTGACTTCATAGACGTTTTGCTATTGGATATTCTTGTTTACGATGGCAAAGATACAAATAATCATCTTAATATGCATAAGTATTGTTAGAAATTAGCATCACTCTATAATTTTTCTTTTGATATAGAGATCAATGAACAAATAAATGTTTAAGATTGTAGATATTTTATTATTAACGTGGCGAAATTACTAAAAATAGTTTGAATAGTAACATTTTGTGTTTAAAGATTTGGAAATAATGCGATTATTAGTTATCTTTGCAGATGATATGGTCACCTTTCCTATGAATAGGGTGGTGGCAAGTAATAACCCTGTAAACAAGAGGCGCTTATGAAGCGAAATAAAATATAACCGAGTAAGGTAACGAAAAAGGTCTCATGCTATTGCGAGTAGCACAAGACCCATAGGTTCTCTCTTCTGGTAGGGAGATCTGAGTTACCCCAAATCTCCACTCATAGTTCCCGTGCAAAGATAAGAATAATTTCCGATATTTGCACAATATGAGTTCTCATACCAGAGTTTTTTAGTATTAATTAGCAATTGAAGAAATAAGGTGAATGATAGCCATCATTATCGATGTGACACATGATTGTCAATGATGTTGTCATCAAAACTTTTACTTCATGAGCTATAGTATAAATTATTTAAAACGATCTTGAGTATGACATACCCATATCAAAAAATACTCCCTCTGGAGTTCGAGACCCCAGATAGTAATCCGTTACTGACAGAGAGTTATAAGACCTTGGGGCCATTGCATTCTGTCCTTTGTAGGGGAATTGAATTCACTTCAAAGAATCAATTTCCTATAGTTGAACCATATTCTGGTGATATTCCAGAATTGTTGTGTTCAGTTCACCGACTTCGCAAGAAGTCTGAATCTCTCTTACGTGGCATTTGTTGTCACTTCTTTACGCCAGATTCCAATATTGAGCCATTTTGGAATAATCCTTTTAGATACCTTCAGTGGCTCAGGAGATTTGGATATGTGATTTCCACAGATTTTTCTCTTTACACCAACATGGTGTTCATACAGAAACTATGGAACTCTTTTAGAAACAAACTATTGTCTGCCTTTTATCAGCGAAATGGTGTGAATCTTATACCAGCTCCTGCATGGGGTGACTTGGTTAATATTGAGTTGTATATGGAAGGTTGGCCCAAAAGCAGTGTAATTGCCATCAATAGCACAGGTATTGGTTGTGATAAACGCTGCCGACACATCTGGCTTGATGGCTATAATGCTATGCTCGACATCTTGAAGCCCATACATATAATAAGGTATGGTGCTTACATAGAAGGAGAACGTAGAGATATAAGTACATATTATCCTAATAACAATAAACCTGGTTACAGATATGGGAGCTAACGGATCATACGACAAAAACTTAGGTGGTGTGCCTAAAGACAAGCGCACCCACACTGAAACTGGCTATACAATTGATGGACACAAAGTATTGCTTCAAACAGGGAAAGAAAACCAAACAAAGAACATTATGAATTCAAATTCAGATAATTCTATCTATCTTATGGCTAAGCAGAATGAAGATGGAACGCTGACCATTCTAAATATCAATGCAAATAAAGGCCATAAAATAGGCACTGAGATTAATTTGATATTTGATTCTCATGGTAATCTCGTTCCTTTCAATGGGAAGAAGAGTGGATCTCATTCTCATCAATGGGAAGAAAAGTCTGATGGAAACATGGGAAGAAAGCCTGCCCCCAAAGGTGGGAATAGCCATTTACCAATTCCTGATGAATTTAAACCACTCGTTGATAAAATAATCCAATTTAACAAACAGAAAAATAAGATTAAGAAGAAATGACAAATCAAATTCAAAGAAAGATTGCCATTAAAGACTTTTATGGCAAAGGTAAGCACATCTACGAGGATCAAATGGGATTTGACGAGCAACAGAAATCCGAAGCTCGTTCATTAGTAGCTCGTGAGGTCTTTCGCTATCATGTAGAGGAAATAGGTCTCAATTTAGGGTTCTATTATCCCCCGACAGACACATTCTATGCAATTTATAATGATTCACGACCTGTTCAGGTTTATACAATGCCACGTGACAGGCGCCGTTCTGACTTTGTGGGCTGGCAATGTGATTGTGACCCTCACGACGAAGATCAACTCATTGCTACTTTTGATGACATCACTGAGGTTTGGGATGGTTTGAAGATTGATGGTAAAGACTTTGAAGAAGTCATCAACCATTCATACATCGTTGCTCTGAACTAAAATTGAAATGATGCAGGACTTTTTACGGTCCTGCATCGTTTCCTTATACCTTTATATCCTTTACCTCTTCTGAGAATACACGATAGAAGATAATGGTTTGCTCTACCAACCATTTTAGAGCTTCATCTACTTTTTGCGAGTCTGACAGATCCGTCTTGTGGAACAGGGCAATTGTCTTATCCTTTGCAGAGGGGTTGGCATCCCATTCTGGCTCACTACCTAATGCCAGGTTTATCTCATTCCGTCTAGCTTCTAAAGCAGGATAATAAATATCGGCCACTTGATTCCTGATATACAACTTCACGCCAACGAAGTTTTTCTGGGTGTTGCAGACATTATTCAACAAGATGTTCGAGCGTCCTATCCGTACATCATACCAATTGTGAGGCTGTGGTGTCTGTAAGGTGGGAATCTTTCCCGTTGCCTCCAGTTTCGCTTTGAATTTCGTCCAGAAGTCCAACTGGAACTGGTGTGGGTCAGCTACCCTGTTTGTATCAAAACTGCCTCCAGTCTTGTGTGTACCATCATTGACGCGATATACATTCAACTCACGACCTTTCTCGTCTTTCCATTCATTCCATCCGTTTGCAGAACCTCCGACACAGAACTGAGCCGCTCCGCTGGGTGTGTCAAAGATCACATCTACATTTACAATTCTCTTACCATCTTGTACTTCTGTATATTCTGCAAACAGCTGGTCACGTTTCTTTCTTCCTGCTTCGCTAATCTTTCTTACGTGTACAGGATTGATACGACTTCCCTTTATAACCGTCAGGGTCTGGTCTGTAGGATTAAAGAGGCCTTGGGCATCAGCATTCCTAAATATGAAACACTTGATAAGATTACTCTTTGGCTTAGATTGATACTTGGGAATAACTACTTTTGGTTCAACATGGTTCGCATCAGCAGAAGCAGTAAAACGCATAGTTGCCAGCATTCCCTTGATTTCTTCCTCAGAGAAGCTACCGCCATATTTATCCATCAAATAAGGCTTCAGACTTTCTGCTATCTGTGTCTGTGCATCTGCTATCAGACTTTCCTTGATTTCATTCAAACTGTTTTGGCGTTGTATCTCCTGAATACGTTCTTCGCAGAAGTCTACAATGGATTCCCTACTGAAATTATCTTTTAAGAACTTATCAATAAACCTTGCACCCAGTTTGTTGTCAATCTCCAATGGAACTTTCATGATAGATACTGCCTCCTTACTCGAAGGCATATCATAAAAGATTTCTATATGCTCACCCATATAGATACCTACACTTAGCTTCAGCAGACGCATATATGACAACAGTTGTTCTACGTCTTTTTTACTTTGCTTGTGTGACGGACGTTTTACCTCAATTACAAATTCGTCCTCACCATCCCTCTTTATTAAGATGTCTGGCTCAATACGGTTGTTGTTGCCGATATGAATATTGGGCTTGTGGCATATCTCCCCCTTGAACTTTGCCCATCCTAAATGTTGTAATTGGGTCTCAATGAGAGTATGAAAGCTGTCCTCATCGACATCCTTCTTCTTGGCCTCACACAGGTCATAAACAAAGTAATTCCATTTCTCTATCATATAATATAGGTTTTTGTTATCTATTACCTTTTCTACTATTACATGCTCTGCATACTAGTTGAGCATTTGATAAAACAGTCCTGCCACCCATACTCCAGGCATCGATGTGGTCAACAGTCAACTCATCCTTTGCAAAATGCTGATTACATACGGCACACTCATATCGTCCATTTTCATCAGGTTTGAGTCTTGAAAGCAACTCTGTCTTATCATCAGCAGTAAAAAGACGTTTAGGATCAACTCTTAGGTTTCCCACGATACCTAATATCATCGCCTCTATATCCTTATCTTTAGTTGACGACAACTTATATCCCTCACTCTTTATGAATTCATTGCAGTCTTTGCAAATATCATCTTTATGTTGGAGCCAAATGGCTCGGTCTTTCAGATATTCAACTGAGAGTTTAAATTTTAGGTCGCTTTTGATTTTTGATGCATCACCGAACACATCACGAATAAAGCTAATGTAAGGCTTTATCTTTTTAATTTCGTCATTAAACGATTCGCCCTTATGTTGCTGAACATAATCATGAAGTTCGCTTCGTTTTGGAAACACTCCTCCTTTGCGTACATAATATATATATTCAAGGAGATGGTATTTGTTATCACCACGGTCAACTGTTGCATATGGCAAAACTCTGCGCACATTGGCATCTTGAGCGAAGTATTCGTTCAGGCCTTCGATGTAATTGCCGTGATATAAACCATTCAGGACTTCAAACTTTGAAAGAGCAACTCCTAATGTATTTATACGATTGAATATCTCGCGCTTTTTCTCTTCGGGGCCGCTGCAAATGATAGTTGTCAGCTCTGTATCGTCAACTACTTGCTGCAGGTCACTATCATAAGCGTAATTTTTCCATGTTTTACCCTCATAGAGTAGATTCCCTTGTTTAAACTTCTTGATAGCCTCAATTCGTTGCTTACCATCAAGTACCTCTAGCTTTCCATCTTCACGTTGCCATAAATAGAAAGCTGGCAAGGGGATTCCGTGATAAAGACTGTCTATAACTAATGCCTGTTTGTCTGCATCATAAACTATGGCACGCTGTAGTTCTATGTCGCTAATAATAATACCATTAACTACTTTATCGTATAACTCCTTTACTGTCATAGGTTAGTCCTCCTTTCTGCGTTTAATAATCATTCTGTCCCAAAGACGGCGATAGTGTTTATTCCCTAGTGCTAAATAGAACCGATTACCTCCTTTTTCGTATACAGCATCTTTTTCTACAAACTCTTTAATAGGTTTGCCAAGTTGGAGACTTGATCCAATTATCTCAAACTGCTTGGGATTGTATTTCTGCATGAAAGTAACTGGAACACACATTTCACCATAGTAATCATTAGGGATATCTGCTACTGCAGAAATATAAATTGCATCATAATTTACTAATTTAGGATATCTTTCAGGACTTTCATAATATGAAGCCGTAAGTGTTAGTTCTTTAGATTGAGGCTCTACGTGCATATTGGTATACCACATACAACTGCGTGGTGTATTGTGCTGCTTAGGCAGTATCGTTCCGTCAGGACGTTTAAAACCACTCAAATGATAATGGTAGCCAATGCGAATATTACCATCCTGAAAATGGCGGATGATGCTTTTTTCTGTAGGCGCTGTCTGAGGTCCTATTACCAAGAACTCCTTTCCATTCTTAATCAACAAATCGATAAACTCGTCAAATTGACTGAATGGTGGATTAGTGATGATGACATCATAATGACTGTAATCAATGTCTTGAAATCGTACACCTTCATTTGTTTTTGGATTATATCCGCTTACACTGATAGAACGAATGCCACATTCTTCTGCCTGATTCAAAAGATAATAGACGAACTGACATTTTACCAAGTCCATACGCTTCTCTATCTTTTCTCGAGTTTTGGCTATATCAATGTTCTTGATTGTACCTTCTGCTGCGAATAAATCTCTATCTAAGACATACCCTTCCTCCTTATAGACAATCTCCTCATTATAACTTTCATCCCAGTCGCATGGACACAAGATACGCTTGCCACGTAATTGTGGCAAATACAAGCTTACCTCATCCGCGATGTCCTGGAACAGCGTATAGTACTCGTCGTCCCGTTTTTGTTTACTGCCCTGCAGTCTTGTTGTACGTTTGACCATTAGTGCTTATTCCGTTTTTGTGCACTTGCTGACTTATCGGGATTTGCAACGGGCTAAAACTAAGAGACCTCAGGACATAGAAAAGGCGTGAACCGCCTTATCTACATCTTGAGGCCGTAGGATTGCCCGAATTGCCAGATAAGTCATGTCCACGCCAAGCGACGCAGACATCAGTGACTATGATCGGCAATTCAATCATTGAAGTTTCCTACGTTTCAAGATGTACCGAATAATCAGCTAATGCTGTTATATTTTACCCACAAAAGTCACACCAGCCCTCCTCTGAGGTATATGCCAGTGATCAAGGGACAAAGGTACGAATAAGTGCAGAAAATACCAAAGATTTAGGGCCGAAAATCAAAAGTGGTACATATATTTTGCTGTTTTAGCCCCTTATAAGATAAAAAATTCGATGAATTTTTGAAGAAGTGCATAAATTGTGGTATTTTTGTAAGCAAATAACAACAATCGGTAAAAATAGTATGTTAAACCCTAACCCTGGCTCAGTTTGTTGGGCGGCATTCCTGAAAATGGGTGCCCGCCTTGAAAACTCGCCAAATATCTAACCAACATAAAAATTTGTAACGGTTTCCCGTTACTCAGAGAGCTTTTCCCCAATTAAGTTTAACCATCTAAATTGAAATAGATGAAAAAATTTAAAAGGTCAGAAACCTTTAAGGGACTTTTTTGGCCAAAATATTATAAAGAAATTAAAAGATTAATTAGTGAATGTGAAATAATTAGTGAGTCCATAAAGACTACCACTTTTGAAGATATTGTCAATCTGGAATTCGACTTTAAAAGAGGCGATAAGGTGACGATATACCGTGAGTTCATCCATGCCATCAAGAAAGGGTGGGTAAGGGTTGAACAGAGGGTTGTCGTCAGGTATCTGGCAGAGCAATCGAATCTGGCCGATGGTGATACATTGAACAGACGCATCAACGCCATCCGACAAGGCTTCAAAAGGTATAAAAATAATTATTTGTAATTCATCATGGAACTGTCAATCATACAACATACCAAGGATAATCAACCGCAGAAGATTGAAATCAATGAAGTGGTGGCACGGATACGGGATGACAACTGGCCGTCAGGCTATCAGCCCGTGCTGCTCGTGCAGGGAGTGTTTGAAGGCGGTACGCGCCAAGGCGACATTGTCAGGATGTCGGGGCTTGCCGTCGTCAGTTTCACAGGTCTGGATGCTAACGGTGTGTCAGCCTTGCGTCAGGCGGCGCGCGATGACCCCCATACGCTGCTGATGTTCGGTAACGTTGACCTCGGTCTGACGATCATCTATGCTTATGAGATCGATAAGAGCTACGATGTGGAGTCGCAGCGTAAGTTCTACCAGAAGGTGCTCGTGTATGGCAACGACTACTACGAGGCTCAGCTGGGCATCGTGCCGCTCCGCAAGGGGAAGGATGTCGGCAGGCGGTCCACGCTCTGCCATGATCCCGATGTGTATTACAACCCGAATGCGGAATGGTTTCTTGCCATGGAGATCCTGGAGGCTACGCGCCCTCACTCGGGTAAGCTGAAGAGCACCGAAGGGCTGCGTGAGCGGAAGACGAGCTATCAGGAGCGGATGATGACCGTCGAGGAGATAGAGGACTGGCTCAGCCAGCATATCGAACTGCACCGCAACGTCATCACGGGCCGTCAGGAGTACCGTTGGCTGACGGACAATGCCGTGACGGGCACGGGACCCTGGCTGAACTACGACGACCATACGCTGAACACGCTCTACCGCATGATGAAGCGGGTGAAGGACGTGAAGCGCGATGAGATCGACTGGGTGGTGTGTTCCAACTATGCGACGGACTACAACCCCTTCCGCGACTATTTCGATCATCTGCCACCCTGGGACGGCGATGACTATATCCTCGCACTGGCGGCGGGTGTCACCGTGGCTGGTGGCTTCGAGGCGTGGAAGGACTTCCAGGAGTGTCTGCGCAAGTGGCTGGTGGGTCTGGTGGCAGCCTGGCTCAACGACGATGTCGTGAATCAGATGGTGCTGGTGTTCATCGGGCGTCAGGGCATCTATAAGACCACCTGGATGAACCATCTGCTGCCACCCTGCCTGCAGGACTACTACACCACCCAGCAGGGCGTGGGGCGCAACGACAAGGATGCCGAACTTGCCCTGTCGCAGTATGGTCTGATATGCTGTGAGGAGCTCGACAAGATGAGAGACGAGGCGATGAACGCCATGAAGCGTGCCATCACCCTGAACTATACCAACGTGCGTGGCGCCTACCAGCGTCACGCGGAGCGACGGCCCCATATCGCCTCGTTCTGCGGCACGGGTAACAACGAGAAGTTCCTCAACGACCCGACGGGCACCCGCCGCTGGCTGGTGTTCAAGGTAGAGAGTCTGGTGTCGCCCCTGTGTTTGCCTTTCGAGTACGAGGGCATCTATGCACAGGCCTATTACCTCTACAGGCAGGGCTATAAGTACTGGTTCGACGACAGTGAGGCTACCAATCAGCGCAACAGCCGTTTCCTGGTGGCCAACCTGGAGCAGCAGCTGGTGCAGCGCTACTTCCGTAAGCCCTGCGACAGTGAGCCGTGTGAGTTCGTGGATGTGGCTACCGCCTTGCAGCAGTTCCCCGTCAATGTGTCGTCGAAGGTCAGGAAAGACGCTGTCGATCAGGCGTTTATCGACCTCGGCTTCGAGGCTGTCACCCTCGACGGCACCCCTGGCTACTATGCCGTTATCCGCAAGCCCGACGAGGTCAGGACGCTGGGTTTGCAGATGGCATATACAGCCCGAGGGATCAAACCTGAGGAGAAAAGCTGAAAAACTTTCCGCGCGTACGTACAGGAACGGCTCTGCAGAGATTCTTTCCTGTACGTACGCAGGAAAAAGTTTTAGAGATTATGTTAAAAAACCTATAAAGCAATGAAAGCAAAATCAAAGAGTGAATTAGCAGAGTTAGCTGGTGTAAGCGTCGGAACGTTGGTGAACTGGTTCAAGCCCCACATGACAGAACTGACAGCCTTAGGCCTGAAACCTCACATGCGGGTACTGCCCCCCAAGGTCGTCAAGTTCATCGCCGACACCTACGACATCGACATCACCGAATAAAAAAAGTGCCGAAAAATTTGCAAGTTACGAA
>CAMJGE010000028.1 GCA_946405145.1 uncultured Prevotella sp. | reverse complement strand
CCTTTGTACGGGCCAATAGCATTGTTGTGCTGGATACGATAACCCATGTTGGTCTGAACATTACCCTTATCATCTACCCAAGTGATACGGAACTCACAAACACGATCGGGGATGCAAAGGCGCTCGATGAGGTTTGCCTTCTCAAACTCGGGGTGCTTGTTGTACTCTTCCTCGATAGTAGGAAGTACCTGAGAAACTGCCTGGATGTACTCCGGCTCATTGGGGAATCTCTGTTTCAGATCCTCTACAACTTTTGCTGCATTCATAATCTTTTTTAATTTTTTGTGGTTATACTTATTGAGAATTACTATCTTTGATTGATTTCGTTTGCAAAATTACAGCAAAAAATTGAAATACCAAACATTTTATCAAAAAAATCGCCTAAAAACTTTCTTTTTGTAACTTAATTGATATAAATCAAGGACAAAAGGTCAATTGTTGATGGGTTGTTTGTGTTCGGGCACAAAAAGAGCTGCACCTTGGTGGGTACAGCTCTCTATAAATATAATAAGGTGTAGTGCCTTATTTGCCGAAGGCATTCAGCTTGGTCTTGATCTTATCCACATAGGCATCGATCGTAGCCACAGCCACGATGTTGACTACATCGCGAACAGAAGCACCAAAGTCGATGAAGTGGATAGGCTTGTTCAGTCCCATCTGGATCGGGCCGATGATTTCAGCGTCTGTTCCCAGCATCTGCAGCATCTTGTATGAAGAGCGTGCAGAAGTCAGGTTGGGGAATACCAGGGTGTTCACCTTCTTGCCGCAAACCTTGGTGAAGGGATATTCCTCATCACGCAGTTCGTTGTCGAGGGCGAAGCCCAGCTGCATCTCACCGTCGATAGGCAGGTCGGGATACATCTGCTGCATCTCTGCCGCAGCAATCTTCACTTTCTTGGCGCCATCGCTCTGGTTACTGCCGAAGTTGGAGTGGCTGATCATGGCAATCACGGGTTTCTCATTGAAGAAGCGTACTGCCGTCGATGCCAGTTTGGCAAGATCCACGAGTGCATCCTTGCTTGGATTCTCGTTCACCATCGTATCGGAGATATAGTAGGTTCCCTTGGGAGAGTTGATGATGTGCATAGCGCCGAAGTGCTTGTATTCCGGACGGATACCAATCACCTCCTTTGCCACCTTGATGGTGTTGCTGTACTTGGTGTAGAGACCTGTGATGAAGGCATCAGCATCGCCAGTCTCCACCATCATCATACCGAAGTAGTTACGCTCAAACATCTTATCGTTGGCCTCCTGGAAGGTGTAGCCATCACGCTGGCGCTTTTCAGTGAGGATGCGTGCATATTTCTCACGACGCTCCTGCTCAGAAGGATGACGCAGGTTTACGATCTCGATACCCTCAAGACTCAGGTCGAGCTGCTTGGCGAGCTTGGCAATCACCTCGTCGTTACCCAACAGCACGGGTTGACAGATACCTTCAGCCTTAGCCTGAACAGCAGCCTTTAGCATCGTGGGGTGAACAGCCTCAGCGAACACCACGCGCTGAGGATGTGCAGCAGCCGTAGAGTAGAGCTTCTGTGTGAGCTTCGTCTCCTGTCCCAGCAGTACGCTGAGCGAATCCTTGTATTCCTCCCAGTTCTCGATATTCTTACGGGCCACGCCACTCTCAATGGCAGCCTTGGCAACAGCTGAAGACACCTCAGTAATCAGTCGTGGGTCAACAGGCTTCGGAATGAAGTAGTTGCGACCAAAGGTCAGGTTGTTCACCTTATATACATCGTTCACCACGTCAGGCACAGGCAGTTTTGCAAGGTCGGCGATGGCGTGAACAGCAGCCAGCTTCATCTCCTCATTGATGGCAGTGGCATGCACGTCGAGCGCACCACGGAAGATGTAGGGGAAGCCGATCACATTATTAATCTGGTTGGGATAGTCGGTACGACCAGTTGACATCAGCACGTCAGGACGAGCCTCCATCGCATCCTCGTAAGAGATCTCAGGCACAGGGTTAGCCAGGGCGAAGATCACGGGATCCTTTGCCATCGACTTCACCATATCCTTAGAAAGCACGTTACCCTTAGAGAGACCAACGAACACGTCAGCATCCTTCACAGCTTCAGCCAGTGTGTGGATATCCGTACGACTGGTGGCGAAGAACTTCTTCTGTTCGTTCAGATCCTGACGCTCTGTAGAGATCACACCCTTAGAGTCGAGCATCACGATGTTCTCCTTCTGGGCACCGATAGCCATATAGAGCTTCGTACATGAGATGGCAGCAGCACCTGCACCATTCACAACGATCTTCACTTTCTTGATATCCTTACCGATCACCTCCATGGCATTCTTCAGACCAGCGGCAGAGATGATAGCTGTGCCGTGCTGATCGTCATGCATCACGGGGATGTCGAGTGTCTTCTTCAGACGATCCTCGATATAGAAGCACTCAGGCGCCTTGATGTCCTCTAGGTTGATACCGCCGAAGGTGGGGGCGATACGCTCCACAGCCTCGCAGAACTTCTCTGGATCCTTCTCAGCCACCTCGATATCAAACACGTCGATACCACCATAGATCTTAAAGAGCAGACCTTTACCTTCCATCACGGGCTTACCGCTCATGGCACCGATGTCACCCAGTCCCAGCACTGCTGTACCGTTAGAGATCACTGCCACCAGATTACCCTTATCGGTATATTTGTAGGCACTGTCGGGGTTCTCCTGAATTTCCAGACAGGGATAGGCCACGCCAGGAGAGTAGGCGAGACTCAAGTCGGTTTGTGTACGATAAGCCTTTGTTGGCTTTACTTCGATTTTTCCAGGTCTTCCACTCTCGTGATATTCAAGAGCGGCTTCTTTCGAGATCTTTACCATAGTGTATTATTGGGTTTATTTGTTGTTATTTCTGAAAATCGCTCGCAAAATTACAAAAATCCTTTGAAATACATTCAGATTTTTTGTTTTTTTTGTATCTTAATAATAGATTTGTATAAATATTCAGAAAACAACTGATAAAAAAGGGCTGACCTTGAGGCCAGCCCTGATATCTTACTGATGCTGCTCGCGTAGCAGATCGTTCACTGTCTTCACAGGATTGAAGGTGCCTAAGGGCACTTCCACGAACACGGTGCTCCAGTTGCTCATCGCACCATTCCAGAGTCCTGGCAGCTCCAGTGCCTTCAGCTCCTTGCCTGCCTTCGACTTTGAAGAGATGAAACCAGTGGTCTTATCCACGAACTTTGGCAGGTCGAAGGGCTTACCCTGATAGTCCTTCACAGCACAAACCAGATCCACGGGATTGAAGTGTGTGCCTTGCGTGAACATCTTCATATAAGCCTCGTTGTTGGTATCGATCTGTGAGCTCTCCAGAATCTGCAGACTCACTGTACCATCCTGGTTATAGGTCAGGAACGGACCACCACCAGGCTCACCAACGTTCTTCACCACGCCACAGACGCGCATCGGACGGTTCAGCTTCTCGCGCAGATAGGCGGCGTCAGCCTTCTTACCCTTGGCATCGGTGCAGAGACACTCGCTCACAAACTTGGCGATCTCTGCCAACTGTGCCTCGCTGGCTCCGGCATCCAACAGGCGCAGATACTCGAAGGCCTGCTTCTGCAGTGAAACCAGCACACCTGCAATCACCTGCTTCCACTCTACAGTCTCTGGCTTCAGACGATCAGGCACCACATTGTCGATGTTCTTGATGAAGATCACATCAGCATCAATCTCGTTCAGGTTCTCGATCAGTGCACCATGACCACCCGGGCGGAACAGCAGACTGCCGTCGTCATTGCGGAATGGCGTGTTGTCGGGGTTGGCGGCAACGGTATCAGTAGAAGGCTTCTGCTCAGAGAAGGTGATGTCGTATTTGATACCATACTTCTTGGCAAACATATCAGCCTTCTCAGCCACCTTGGCCTTGAAGAGCTCCATGTGCTCGTGACTCACGGTGAAGTGCACATGAGCCTCGCCGTTGGAAGCAGCATACAGCGCACCCTCTACCAGATGCTCCTCCATAGGTGTGCGTGCTCCCTCGGGATATTTGTGGAACAGCAGCAGTCCCTTGGGCAGCTGGCCGTAGTTCAGTCCCTCAGCCTTCAGCATGTTGGCAGCCACAGCCTTGTACTTACCTTCAGCCATCAGCGCCTTGATGCCCTTGCCCTCGTTCTTCTGGCAGGCAGCATCGAGCGCCTCGTAGAAGGCAAACTTCTCGATCGAGTCGAAATACTTCTTCTCAAAGTCTTTGGTAGGTGCATCATAATCAGCATCCACAAAGGCGAACATGTCTTTGAACATACGACTGGCGGCACCAGATGCAGGCACGAACTTCACCACGCGCTTACCTTCTGCCTTATAGGCGTTCCAGATATCCTCAAACTTCTTGCGCTCGTCAGCGTTGGGGGCAATGATGCCACGCCCGATACCAGCGGCTGCCTCAAGTTTCAGGAATGGGAAACCGGTTTTAAACTCATTCAGTTGATTCTCAATCTGCTCCTGGGTGATACCCTTCTGAGCAATCTGTTTCAGGTCTTGTTGTGATAGCATAACTATTTTTTATGTTTTAGTTTGAAATTTTCTGCAAAGGTAGCAATTTTCTGTAAAAAATGCGAAGAATTTCAGAGAAAATTGTACCTTTGCCTCAAATTTCATGGATAATGGCAGATTTATTTGGTTTTACATACAGTGAGAAGCAGCAGATGGCCGACCAGACAGCCCAGATTCTCGAAGAGGAGATAGGTTTGAAGGGCGATGCCATCCAGGCTGTTCATCTGATACCTGAGATAGAGGAGGGCCATCTCTCCATCGGTCAGGTAGAGGAGCAGTATGGCGCCCAGGTGGCTCGTATCCTTCATGGTCTGAACCGCATCCAGCAGCTCTACCAGAAGAATCCCGTCATCGAGAGCGAGAACTTCCGTAATCTCCTGCTCTCCTTTGCAGAGGATATGCGTGTGATACTGATTATGATAGCCGACCGTGTGAATCTGATGCGCCAGATCCGTGACACCAAGAATGTAGAAGCCAAGATGGAGGTGTCGCAGGAGGCAGCCTACCTCTATGCCCCCTTGGCTCATAAGCTGGGCCTCTATAAGCTGAAGAGCGAACTCGAAGACCTGTCGCTGAAGTATCTGGAGCACGATGCCTACTATATGATCCGTGAGAAGCTGAATGCCACGAAGGAGTCGCGCGATGCCTATATCGCCTCGTTTATCAAGCCTGTTGAGGAGAAGGTGAAGGCAGCAGGCATCAAGTGCCATATCAAAGGGCGCACCAAGTCGATCCACAGCATCTGGCAGAAGATGAAGAAGCAGAAGTGCGGCTTCGAGGGCATCTACGATCTCTTTGCCATCCGCATCATCATCGACTGTCCTGAGGACAAGGAGAAGATGCAGTGCTGGCAGGCCTATTCGATCGTGACGGATATGTATCAGCCCAACCCCAAGCGTCTGCGCGACTGGCTTTCTGTGCCAAAGTCGAACGGTTATGAGTCGCTCCATATCACAGTGCTCGGACCGGAGCAGAAGTGGGTGGAGGTGCAGATACGAACCGAGCGGATGGACGAGATTGCCGAACGAGGTGTGGCAGCCCACTGGCGCTATAAAGGCGTGAAGGGTGAGACCGGACTTGACGAGTGGCTCACTGGCATTCGTAATATGTTGGAGCATGCCGATGGGCTCGATGCGATGGATCAGTTTAAGATGGATCTCTACGAAGACGAGGTGTTTGTCTTCACCCCGCGTGGCGATCTGTTCAAGTTCCCTGTGGGAGCTACGGTGCTCGACTTTGCCTATCACATCCATTCCAAGATTGGTAACCAGTGCACAGGAGGCCGCATCAATGGGCACGTGGTGAGCATCCGCCAGCTGCTGAAGAGTGGCGATCAGGTGGAAATCCTCACCTCTGCCAACCAGAAGCCCCGTCGGGAGTGGCTTTCCATCGTGAAGACCTCTCGAGCCAAGTCGAAGATCCGCCTGGCTTTGAAGGAGACGCAGGTGAAGGAAGGTCTCTTTGCCAAGGAGATGCTTGAGCGAAAGTTCAAGAATCGCAAGATGGAGCAGGATGAGGGCACCATGTTTCATGTCATCAAGAAGTTGGGCTATAAGGAAGTCAGCGATTTCTATAAGGCGTTAGCCGACGGGGTGCTCGATGCGAATACCGTCATTGAGAAATATATTGAGATCAGGGAGAGTGAGAAGACCGTCACAGGCGACAACCAGGCACGTTCCGCCAGTGAGTTTGAACTCGACAACTCCAAGTTCTCACCCCAGAACGCTACACCCTCCGACGACACCCTGGTGATCGACCGCAACCTGAAGGGTCTCGACTACCAGCTGGCACGCTGCTGCTATCCCATCTATGGCGATCCCATCTTCGGCTTTGTCACCATCAATGGCGGCATCAAGATCCATCGTCAGGACTGTCCCAATGCCCCGGAGCTTCGTCGCCGTTACGGCTATCGCATCGTGAAGGCCAGGTGGAGTGGGAAAGGAGCGTCGCAATACTCCATCACCCTCCGCGTGATTGGTAATGACGATATCGGTATCGTCAACAACCTCACGAGCATCATCTCCAAAGACGAACGCCTCGTGCTGCGCTCCATCAACATCGACTCCCACGACGGCCTCTTCAGTGGCAATCTGGTGGTGATGCTTGAGGATACCTCCCGTCTGGAACAGCTCATCAAGAAGCTGCGCACCGTGAAGGGTGTAAAACAAGTAGATCGAATTTAAAAACAAAATACTTACTAAATATGAGACGACTATTCTGTATCTCGCTGGCTCTGGTGCTGTTTGCCACTATCGGGTGCAAGCGCCGCAATAAGGCAGAACGCCAGTATGAGCGCTACCTCAATGATTCCAATCGTGTGGAGTTTGTGGCACCGAAGGTTGACACCATTGAAGTTGAAGAAGAAGGCCTTGCCTCCGATAAGGAAGTTAATTATGGAGAAGATATCTTTGAGATTCCCGATATCCCAGAGGAGCGAGGCATCGATATGAACTCCAGCGACGAGGAACTCCAGAAGATCATGGAGGGCGAAGACATAGATAAAGAAGAGAAGGATAAAAAGAAGAAGTAGTCCTTATCGGTAAATCCACGCCAGCAGCTTGTTCACCCATTTGATGGAGAATCTGAACCATCGATAGGTGCTCTGTTCCTTACCGCCAAATCGCAGGATGAACTCCCTGAAGGGATTCTTCGAGAAAGGCAGACCTACGTCCATAAAACACATGTGCTGGAATCCCCTGTCGTAGGCATCCTTCATCGTGTCCCAGATGGTCATCACGTCG
Source organism: uncultured Prevotella sp. (assembly GCA_946405145.1). Taxonomy (GTDB): domain Bacteria; phylum Bacteroidota; class Bacteroidia; order Bacteroidales; family Bacteroidaceae; genus Prevotella. The sequence continues at coordinate 17,304 of CAMJGE010000028.1, read as the reverse complement.
GGGTGCAGATGTATATAGGTCTTTCGTCTGAAGGCCGAGTACCACAGGTAGGCATTGCCGTTACTATAGGCGCAGGCGGAACAGCCAATCACCTTCCCATGATATTTCGTCACAAACAGTCGTCCGTCGCCGCTCGCCATCATCTGCCTGAAGAAGATGTCGTCGGGGATATAGCGCTTCGGCTTCAGGATGTTGTGGTGTCGCAGCAGTTTCGAGAAAGCCTTAAAGTCCTCTTCTGTCGAAACCACTTCCGTTGTCACACCCTTGGCATGGGCTATGTCGATACGTCGCTGCAGCTTTTCAGAGATGCGCTCTTCGGGAGCATGGCTGTGCAGCGAGTTGTGGATGCTCATCCAGTTCACAGGGTAGAACCCCAACTGTCGCAGCTGCTTGTAGCCCAGCATTTTCTGACTCAGGTGACTCACCTCAATATATAAGGTATGTGTGTTCACCTCTTTTATCAGTGCCTTCAGCATCTCTCCAAACAGCTCATCCTTGTGGTATTCACTCTCCGCATACACGCCTTCGCTCAGCACGCTGCAGTGTATCAGCAGGAATGGAGGGAAGATAAAGGTCCTGTATCTCAGGAATCCAAGCATGTGACTCACGATCCTTCCCTGCTCATCCTCCACCACCACCATATAAGGCTTCTGCCTGGGGGTGTGTTTCAGGATGTCAAACAACCTTTTGCTGTGGAAGAAGTTATCTCCTTCCACAGCCGGCAATTCTTTGCTTTTCCGGTAAACAGTTGTTTTCAGTCCATCCACACTGCAAAGGTACAACAATATATTCAATTACACAAGCCTTTTGATATTTATTTTGGCCTTTTTTTAAAACGCACGGACCAATCCCCCAGATTCATTATTTCAATCTCCCAGATTCCAGTAATCAATCTGCCAGACTCTCATCTCGTGACTCGTATTTGTCGCAGTAACGCAGCTACGCAGTATCACAGTATCATTAGCAAAGGTATATACTACCCCCCCATTTCCACCCCGATATTCAGAAATCGTAAAGATACTGCGTTACTGCGTAGCTGCGTAACTGCAGAATTGACAAATGGAGAATTATAATGAAGAGGGGTGGTATTGATATTGCTATTAGGGCATAAAAAAGGGCTCCGCTGAGCCCAAACCAATTTATTGAAAACTTAAAACCGTCATCACGACGAGCTATAAAAATAAAAAACCGACTTAGGTTTTCTCTTTGCCTTTGAATGACTTGACTTTCATGCCGAGCTTGGTGGGCATGATGGCGTTGAGGAAGATACCTACAAGGGCGGCGATGGCAAGTCCTGAAAGGTGGATGGGACCAATGGCGATGTTGTCGTTGGCTCCATACTTCACACCAATGGCAAGTACCAGGATGAGGGCTGCTACAAACACATTGCGGGAGCTCTTCAGATCGACTTTCTCTTCTACCAGATTGCGCACACCTACTGCTGAAATCATGCCATAAAGGATGAGACTGACACCTCCGATGGTGGCAGCTGGCATGAGCTGAACCAGACAGGCAAACTTAGGACAGAAAGCCAGAATGATGGCCAGACAGGCTGCTATGCGTATCACCTTGGGATCGAACACCTTGGTGAGGTTCAGCACGCCAGTGTTCTCTCCGTATGTGGTATTGGCTGGTGCGCCAAATGCTGATGCCAGGGCTGTGGCGAAACCATCGCCTGAGAGTGTGCGGTGAAGACCTGGTTCGCTCAGGAAGTCTTTGCCTACAGTGGAGCTGATGGCAAACATATCGCCAATGTGCTCCATGATGGTGGCAAAGGCGATAGGCATGATAGCCAGGATGGATGACAGCATCAGCGTGGTGTTGGCATCTTCAAACACTGCCAGAACAGTGCGCTCTTTGACGATGGGGAAGCCTACCCATGCTGCCTGGCCAAGGGGTGAGAAATCGACTTCTCCCATGCAGGCTGCTATGATATATGACACCACGACACCCAGGAGCACTGGGATAATCTTGATGATGCCCTTGCCCCATACGGAAGATGTGATGACAGTGACGATGGCGATGATGGCCAACAGCCAGTTAGTTTGGCAATTGGCAATTGCTGAGCCTGAAAGCACCAGTCCGATGGCGATGACAATGGGACCTGTGACAACGGGTGGGAAGAAGTGCAGAATCTTCTGGATGCCAAACGACTTGATCAGTCCTGCCATCACGAAATACAGCAGTCCGGCACAAGCCACTCCCAGACAGGCATAGTCGAGGGCTAATGTCTCGGAGAGTCCCTGAGCCACGCCCATCTCCTTGACGGAGGCATAACCGCCCAGAAAAGCAAACGATGAACCAAGGAATGCAGGCACATTCCACTTGGAGATGAAATGAAACATCAACGTGCCAATGCCTGCAAATAGCAGGGTGATGGATACGTCAAGGCCTGTGAGTAATGGTACTAGTACGGTTGCACCAAACATGGCGAACAAATGTTGTACACCAAGAATCATCATGCGTGGCATGCCTAACTCGCGCGCATCATAAATTGCATTCTGCTGATCCATTGTTTCTAATTGTTATTTAAAATTCGGCTGCAAAGATACATCATTATTATGAAACCGCCAAACTTTCAGGTGATTTAAAGTCGGGATATTGAAGTTTCTATTTTTTTAAAGTTTTTATTTTGGATGATTGGATTTTTAGTAGTATCTTTGTAGCCCAATAAATATAATGTAAAGATATGACTTCATTTAAAGATTTGGCGCAGATGCGCCGTAGTCACCGTAAGTTTACTAACGAAGAGATTGACCCTGAGGACCTGAAACTGATCCTGAGGGCAGCCTTGATGTCGCCAACCTCTAAGAGTCAGAGAGCCTGGCAGTTTGTGGTGGTGGATGATAAGTTGGATCTGGAGAAACTGGCTGATGCCAAGAATATGGGCAGTAAGTTTCTGAAGGATGCTCCTGTGGCCATCGCTGTGCTGGGTGACCCCATGCAGAACGACTGTTGGGTGGAGGATGGTGCCATTGCTGCCATCTCGATGCAGTATCAGGCAGAGGAACTGGGACTGGGCTCCTGCTGGATTCAGATGCGTGGACGTGGTCTTGAGGATGGCACGCCTGCTGACACTGTGATCCGTGGGGTGCTGGATATTCCTGACAACCTGAACTGTCTCTGTATCGTTGCTGTGGGGCATTGGACTGATGAGCGTAAGCCTCAGGACGAAGAGAAACTGAAGTGGGAGAATGTGCATCTGAATAAGTTTTGAAAAGGTGATTAACTACGATTTAACCAAGATAAAGGCCATCATATTTGATATTGATGGGGTGCTGAGTAGTGAGACCATCACACTGAGCAGTGAGGGCGTGCCTCTTCGTACAGTGAACATCAAAGACGGCTATGCCATCCAACTTGCTATGAAACTGGGACTGAGAATCGCCATCATGACAGGTGCCAAGGTGCCCAGTGTCAGAGTGCGCTACGAGGGATTGGGCGTGGAAGACGTCTATCTCGGCTGTGCTGTGAAGATTGAGACTTACAACCAGTTTATTGAGAAATATGGTCTGCAGGATGAGGAAATCATGTATATGGGCGATGACATTCCCGACCTTGAGATTATGCGAAGGGTGGGGTGTGCCGTCTGTCCGAAGGATGCTTGTCATGAGATCAAGGAGGTGAGTGTGTATGTGAGTGATCGCCTGGGTGGTCATGGCTGTGGGCGTGACGTGATAGAGCAGGTGCTGCGTGCACAAGGTAAATGGGTGATGAATGCCAAAGCGTTTGGATGGTGATAAAGATTGAAAATTGAAAATTGAAGATTGAAAAATTGAAGTATAGACTGGTGTTGGCGAGTAATTCGCCCAGAAGGAAGGAACTGCTGGCAGGACTGGGTGTGCCTTTCGAGGTGAGAGTGTTAAAGGATATCGACGAACAGTATCCTGACAGTCTGCCAGTGAATGAGGTGGCGCGCTATATCGCCCAGGAGAAGGCTGCTGCCTATCGACGGATCATTGCCGATGATGAGTTGATTATTACAGCTGATACAGTAGTGATTGTGGGAGATGAGATATTAGGGAAACCTGCGGATGAGACTGATGCTGTGAGAATGCTGCAGCTGATCAGTGGGCGTACGCATCAGGTGACAACGGGTGTGTGTCTGCTAACTGCAGAGCAGGAACGCTGTTTCGACGTGACGACAGATGTGACCTTCAAGACGCTCTCTGACGAGGAGATTCATTACTATATGGACCACTATCGTCCCTTCGACAAGGCAGGTGCCTATGGCATCCAGGAGTGGATCGGCTATATCGGCGTGACAGGTCTTCAGGGCAGCTACTATAACGTGATGGGACTGCCTGTGCAGCGTATTTATCAGGAACTTACTAATCATTATCAATTTAAAATATGAGGAAATTATTATTAACTATGATGACTGTCTGTGCTGCTCATGGAGTGGTTTATGGACAGAACAATGCTAAGCCTGCCATTCCCCGTGATGAAGCCTTGGAAGCAAAGGTTGAGAAGACGCTGGCCAAGATGACGCTCGACGAGAAGATCGGTCAGATGCTGGAGCTGAACCTTGACATCATCGGTAAGATGACTGTAGAGAATGCCAAAATCGATCGTGAGAAGGTGCGCAGCGTGATGCAGCAGTATGGAGCTTCGGATGCTGACATCAAGAAGATGCTGCAGCTGACAGATGCTGAGATCCTCGAGAAGATGGGCAACAATCCTGTTGACATCTATCAGGGAGAGACAAAACGCTCTTGGCAGCTCAACGAGGTGATGCTCGACACTCTGATCTCCAAGTGGAAGGTGGGCTCTATCCTGAATGCGCCTGGCACCAGAGCTCCAAGTATTGAGCAGTGGCAGAAGTGGATTACGCTGATTCAGGAGAAGTCGATGAAATACATCGGTATTCCCGATATCTATGGTCTGGATCATAATCATGGCGTGACTTACGTGCAGGGTGGTACACTGTTCCCACAGCCTATCAACCTGGGGGCATCGTTTAATACGGATCTGGCTTTTGATGGGGCAGAGATTACTGCCTATGAGAGTCGTGCAGCCAACTGTCCCTGGGTGTATAACCCTGTAGTGGATCTGAGTCGTGATCCTCGTTGGCCTCGTGTGTATGAGAGCTTTGGTGAGGATGCCATCGTGAACTCGAAGATGGTGGTGGCTGAGATCAGAGGTTATCAGGGCAAGGACAACAACCATATCGACCAGTATCATGTGGGTACCAGCACGAAGCATTATTTCGCCTATGGTGCTCCCTGGACTGGTAAGGATCGTACGCCTGCCTATCTGGCTCCGCAGATGATTCGTGAGAAGTACTTCGAGCCTTTCAAGGCTGCCGCTCTCGCCGGTACGCTGACGATGATGGTCAACTCGGCTTCTGTGAATGGGGTGCCTGTGCATGCCAGCTATGAATATCTGACCAAGTGGCTGAAGGAAGATCTGCAGTGGGATGGATTCCTGGTGACTGACTGGGCTGACATCAACAACCTGTTCTCTCGTGAGAAGGTGGCTAAGGATAAGAAAGACGCCATCCGTATCGCTATTAATGCGGGTATCGATATGTCGATGGATCCTTATAGCGTAGATTTCTGCATCCTGCTGAAGGAGCTGGTGCTGGAAGGAAAGGTGAAGATGGAGCGTATCGATGATGCTGTGCGCAGAATCCTGCGTGCCAAGTATCGTCTGGGACTCTTTGATCAGCCAAACACTGGTGGCAAGGGCTATGAGAAGTTCGGCAGTGAGGAGTTTGCTCAAAAAGCCTTGAAGGCTGCTGAGGAATCGATGATCCTCCTGAAGAATAATGATAACATCTTGCCGCTTAATAAATGCAAGATCCTGCTGACTGGTCCTAACGCCAACCAGATGCGCTGTCTGCATGGTGGCTGGAGCTACACGTGGCAGGGGGCTAAGGCTGAAGACCTGTCGGAGAAGTACAATACCATCTATGAGGCGCTTTGCAATAAGTATGGTAAGGAGAACATCATTCTGGAACAGGGTGTGACCTATGATGAGAATAAGGCTTATTATGACGAGAACGAACCTGAGATCGACAAGGCTGTAGCAGCTGCTGCACAGGCTGACGTGATCATCGCTGCTATCGGTGAGAACTCATATACTGAGACGCCTGGTAACCTGACAGACCTCTGGCTCTCAGAGAACCAGCGTAACCTGGTGAAGGCTCTTGCCAAGACTGGTAAACCCATCATCCTGGTGCTGAACGAAGGTCGTCCACGTCTGATTGCTGACATTGAGCCGCTGGCTAAGGCTGTGGTGAACATCCTGATTCCTGGTAACTATGGTGGTGATGCATTCTCAAACCTGTTGGCTGGCGATGCTAACTTCTCAGGAAAGATGCCTTTCACCTATCCGCGTGAGATCAACTCACTGAACACCTATGACTATAAGGTCAGTGAAGAGGTGGGTACGATGGCTGGTGCCTATAACTATGACGCCAAGGTGAGCCTGCAGTGGCCTTTCGGCTATGGTATGAGCTATACCACCTATGAGTACAGCAACCTGAAGGTTGACAAGGCTCAGTTTACTGCCGACGATGTGCTGAAAGTGACGGTGAATGTGAAGAATACAGGCAAGAAGGCTGGTAAGGAGGCTGTGCTGCTCTACAGCAGTGACCTGATTGCTTCAATCGTGCCTGACAACAAGCGTCTGCGCGACTTTACGAAGATTGAGCTGCAGCCTGGTGAGGTGAAGACTGTTACCTTCGAGCTGCCTGCCAAGAACCTGGCTTTTGTTGGGGCTGATGGCAAGTGGACACTGGAGGAAGGTGACTTTGAACTGAAGGTGGGCAATCAGGTGGTGAAGACTGCCTGCACACAGACTAAGACATGGGAAACCCCGAACATTTGAGTTCGGGGTTATGAGAAATAAGGATTGTATCGTACTTCCTCGCCAATGGTGGTCTTTGGGCCATGACCACAAAAGACCACAGTCTCAGGGGGAAGTTTCGCTAAGACCTGATGGAGACTATTGGTGATGTCCTGATAGCTGCCACGATCGAAATCGGTACGTCCAATACTCATACGGAAGAGGGTGTCGCCTGAGAAGGCAATGCCCTCTTCTTTATTATAAAAGGTGACACCACCTGGGGTATGACCTGGTGTCTTCAGGATCTCAAACGTGTGATGGCCGAAACTGATGGTTTCGCCTTCTTCAAAGAAATGTCCCACCTCAGGGTATTCATGGCGCAGGGGGATGCCAATCATCGACTCGAACTGTCCTGGAAGGTCGTTGATGAGATAGGCATCATCGGCAGAGATCTCCACTTTCAGACCATAGGTCTTGAAAATAAAGTCATTGCCATAGTTATGATCGAAGTGTCCATGGGTTGCCAGCAGATGAACGGGTTTCAACTGTTGGGCTTCGATATACTGCTGGATGGCCTGATGCTCATCTTCAAAATAGGCGCCACAATCAATGATCACACACTCTCGCGTATCATCACTCACCACGTAGGTGTTTTCTTGCAACTGGTTGCATTCGAAAGTCTTAACGGTTATCATCTTTTCAAGCGGGAAGATAAATGATATGTTTCTCCTTAAACCACTCCTCGCTGAAGAAATCGCTGATCTCTGTCAGTTCCACAATGTTGTGGAAAGGACGAGTCTCAGCCTGCAGATCACCGCCTTTCAGGCAGATGATGCCATTGGGCAGGGCATTACGCTGAGACTTGGAGATATTCTTCTTCACAATCTTCATGAGGTCGGGCAGAGCCATGACGGCACGACTTACCACAAAGTCGTATTTGCCTTTCTCATCTTCGCCTCTCAGCTGTACAGGGTTGCAGTTCTTCAGTCCGATGGCACGACTCACTTCCTGAGCCACACGAATCTTCTTGCCTGTGCCGTCAATGAGCTTGAATTGGCATTCCGGGAAGAGGATGGCCAGAGGGATGCCTGGGAAACCACCGCCTGTGCCGAAGTCCAGAATCTGGGTGTCAGGACGGAAGTTGATAATCTTGGCGATAGCCAGTGAGTGGAGCACATGATGCTCATAGAGATTGTCGATATCCTTGCGGGAGATGACATTGATATTGGCATTCCACTCGCGATAGAGTGCATCGAGCTGCTCAAACTGCCGCAACTGCGTATCGGTGAGGGTGGGGAAGTATTTCTGTATCAGTTCTGCTTTTGCCATAGGCGATCAGTGCTTAAACGAGGAATTCAGTATGTTACTTACCTCGTTGTAGGTAATGATGAGCTCGATGGAGCCTAAGGCATAAGGGGCTATCTCATAGGGGTTATAGACGAATGTGATCGTCTCGTCGTTGAGAATGAAGTTCTCTGAAGGGAACATCTCCATTGAGTAGAGATAGCCGGCATCCTTCAACTCGTTCATGGAGCTGAGACCAGTCTTCGACTTCAGGGCCTTCAGCAGCGCGCTCTTCAGCTGTGACTCATAGCCTGGAGCGAAGATATCTGCCAGTGTAACGAGCTTTCCTGTGGTATTGTCGAAGTTGAACGTGATGAGCTGGTTGATGCCATGAGCACCACCTTCGTAGTAATCGACAGTGGCCAGATACGAAGTGGTGTAAGCTGTACCTGGTTGGGTGGTGGTCTCAATCATGTAGTGGTACTCATACCAGGCAATCTTTGCAGTGTCGTTACGATCCTGATTATACAAAGGCAACATGGTGTTCTTGTAGGTCTTGGTGTAATCGTCGGCAAACTGGGTGACTGCTGCCTGAAAATCATTGCTGTGAGGCTTGTTAAGCAGTCTTGTTAACAGAACATCGTTGATGAGCTTGGCTTTCTCACCATTATCGGCTGTAGCCTGAAGCATGTTCAGGTGAACCTGACAGCGAGGAGAATTGTCTTCACTGGAGAGTCTTACTTCCTTATCGGCAATAACTGGTTCGAAGGTGAGGGTAGGCTCATCAGAACCCTTGCAAGCAAAGAGCAACAAGGGCAATAACAGTAGCAAATAATGTTTGTTGTTATGCATAAATATCATGATTTTCGGGCAAAATTACACTAAAAAGCCCAAAAAAGCAAATTTCTCGCAAAAAAATACTAATTTTGCACCCAAAATTTTTAAGAACATGGATCAGAAAGTATTCAAGGCTGCTCTTTTCGACCTGGATGGCGTGGTGTTTGACACTGAGCCACAATACACTGTGTTCTGGGGTGCTATCTGTCTGCAATACCACCCTGAGCACCCAGGACTTGAGCACGAAATAAAGGGCTCAACCCTGACACAGATCTATGATCGCTGGTTTGATGGTCCTCTGAAGGCAGAGCGTGAAAGCATAACCCGCAGACTGGACGATTATGAGCAGCAGATGCACTATGACTTCATCGCAGGCTTTGAGGCTTTGATAGCCGATCTGCATCAGCATGGCGTAAAGACTGCTGTCGTCACCAGCTCGAATATTCCCAAGATGGAGAGTGTGTATCGATATCAGCCAGGATTCAAGCAGCTGTTTGATGCCATCCTCACATCTGAGGACTTTGAGCGCAGTAAGCCAGATCCGGATTGCTATCTGAAGGCAGCGCAGCGCCTGGGAGTGGAGACATCAGAGTGTATCGTGTTTGAAGACAGCTTCAATGGGTTGCGCTCAGGGCGTTCTGCCGAGATGGCTGTAGTAGGAGTGGCAACAACAAATAAGGCTCAAGATATTAAAGATTTCTCAGACATTCAAATTCTTGATTATCAGAACATTAACTACGATTCTCTTGAGAAGTTGTTAAACTAAATTTAGACACATGAATTCTCAGAATACGCCTGTACATATTCGACTGTGGCATCATGACTTCTGGCGCATGGCTATCGCTAATTTGCTGTTGACGATGGCAGTATATATCTTGGTGCCTACCTTGCCACAGTGGTTGCTTCATACGCAGAATTTCACTCTCCAGGAGACAGGACTGTCGATGGGCGTCTTTGGCATTGGACTCTTTGCGTTTGGGGGCTTTGTGTCGTTTCTTGTCCAGCATTATCGTCGTAATGTGGTGTGCCTCGTGGCTATGCTGGCGATGGTGGGACTTTTCGGACTCATCTATTATGCAGGGCTTGAATCAGGGTTTTATGCCGAACTCTCGTTGATGCTGATTCAGCGTTTCGCCTTAGGTGCTTGTTTCGGTCTGGCACAGATGGTGCTGGCCAGTACACTGATTATTGATGTCAGCGAGAGCTATCAGCGCACTGAGGCCAATTACGCTGCAGCCTGGTTTGGGAGATTTGCCCTTTCCTTAGGGCCCTTGACAGGCTTGCTGTTACTGCGTATTGCTGGATTCCAGACAGTGCTTCTGGCTGCAGGCTTGTTGGCAGCAGCAGCCTTGTTGCTGGTATTTCTCGTTAATTTCCCCTTTAGGGCTCCTCTTGACGATATTCCCTTTGTCAGTCTCGATCGCTTCTTCCTGCCTCATGGTGTGCCATTGTTCCTGAATCTGCAGCTTGTCATGCTGTCTGTGGGATTGCTGTTCTCATTGACGCTGTCAGAACAGTTCTATGCCATGATGATGGTTGGTTTCCTGATGGCTATTTTAGCCCAGCGATTCGTGTTCCGTGATGCAGAGGTGAAGAGTGAGGTGGTGACAGGTTTGATTCTGATGGGGGCTGCCTTGCTGATGATGCTGACACGTACCCAACAGATTGTGGGCTATGCTGCTCCTGCCTTCGTGGGATTTGGTCTGGGAATCATTGGATCACGATTCCTGCTGTTTTTCATCAAACTGAGTCGTCATTGTAAGCGTGGTACTTCTCAGAGCACATTTATGCTTGGGTGGGAGAGTGGTATTGCCTGGGGATTAGGAATTGGCTATGCACTGTTCGAAGGTGAACAGACACCAATCTTGTTGACGGCACTTTGTCTTGTGCTGGCCTCTTTGTTGCTTTATAACTTCGTGCACAACTGGTTTGTCAGCAACAAGAACAGATAACTCAAATACTCCTATTAGCTCGATTTAGGGCAAAAAAAACGGCTCGCCGCTGCGAGCCAAAATTGTTAACCTTAAATCTAATACTATGAAAAACACAATGCAAAGGTAGGTAATCTATTTGAAACTTGCAAGCTTTTTCCCAATTTTTTTTCGTTTGATGCCTAAAAAAGCCTAATATTTAACTTCTGTTCACATTTTGAACCTCTTTATCCTTGTTTTTTTAGCTGAATTCCACTACCTTTGCACCCACAAAGCAAAATTAGAATGAAACTCAGGATACTCATTACCTTATTAATAATAATAGGTTCTTCTGTCAATCTGCTGGCTCAGCGACGTCAGTTGCAAGAAGCACGTTCTATTATTAAAAGCGGTAAGAACTATGATCAGGCAGAGAAGATGATGACCAATCTGCTCAAAGACTCTGCCAATCTCAATAATCCCCGTATCTACGACATGTGGCTCACTTCAGTTGAGAAACAGTATGATCAGGTGAACGAGGCGATGTATAAGAAGCAGGCGGTTGACACCACGCACTTCTTTGAGCTCACGCGTCGTATATTCACCATTGGTGAGCGTCTAGACTCCCTGGATATGCGTCCCGACAAGAAAGGACGTGTGAGTTTCTCTTATCGGAGTGGTAATGCCCGTAGGCTGCTGACTTATCGTCCGAACCTCTATTTCGGAGGCACCTATCATCTGCGTAAGGATGAGCTGAAGACTGCCTATGACTGTTTTGAGATGTATCTTGACTGTGCGCGTCAGCCTTTGTTTACGGGTTATGACTTCGAGAAGAACGATCCTCAAATGGGCACTGTAGCCTATTGGGCTACCTATACAGGCTATCGGATGAGTGATCCTGTGCTCACACTGCGTTATGCCAACGAGGCGTGTCGCGACACCTCGAAGTTGGAAAACACATTGCAGTTTGTGGCTCAGGCTTGGTTGAAACTGAAAGACAGTGAGTCGTATGTGGCCACGTTGCAGGAAGGCGTGAGTCTATTTCCCAAGTCGCCCTATTTCTTTCCTCGTCTGATGGATTACTACATGGAAAAGGGTAATTATGAAAAAGGGCTCTGTTACGCTGAGAATGCTTTAAAGACCGACAGTCTGAACGAGTTGTTCCTGCTGGCAAAATCCACGATGTTGCTCAATCTGGGGCGTTACGATGATTGTTTAGCTGTCTGTGAACGCATGATTCTGTTAGACAATCAGATGGCAGAAGCCTATTACAATGCAGGTACGGCTTGTCTGAACATCGCTCTTAATTTGGATGCACGTCGCAATAAGAAACAAATCAGGATGATGTATCAGAAAGCCCAGCCTTTCATGGAGTCCTATCGCAAACTGATGCCAGATGCCAAGCAAAAGTGGGGACCCTCGCTCTATCGTATCTATTTCAATCTGAATCTGGGAAAACAGTTTGATGAGATTGATAAAATCTTAAAGAAATAAAAAAGATTGCCCGTTTCTATACATGTTTGCCGATTTCTTACTATCTTTGTGGATTAGAAGCAATTTATTCAATCTAAAACAAGTAAAATATAGAAATTATGGCAGACAATGCTCAACTGATTGCTCAGTGCGAGGCACGGGCTAAAGAATGGCTTTCTCCAGCCTTTGACGAGGAGACACGTAAGGAAGTACAGGCAATGCTGGATGCAGCAGACAAGACTGCACTCATTGACGCTTTCTATCAAAATCTTGAGTTTGGTACAGGTGGACTCCGTGGTATTATGGGGGCTGGTACCAACCGTATGAACAAGTACATTGTAGGTATGGCTACTCAGGGATTCGCCAACTATATTCTGAAGGCATTCCCGGGCAAGCAGTGCTCAGTAGTAGTAGGACATGACTGCCGCAACAACGGACGTATGTTTGCTGAGACAGTGGCTGACATCTTCTCTGCTAACGGTATCAAGGTATATCTCTTCGAGAGCCTGCGTCCCACACCTGAGATCTCATTCGCCATCCGTCAGCTGGGCTGTCAGGCTGGTGTCAACGTTACAGCTTCTCACAACCCACGTGAGTACAATGGCTACAAGGCATATTGGGACGATGGTGCTCAGGTGCTGGCTCCACACGATCAGGGTATCATCGACGAGGTGAACAAGGTGAAGATCGGTGATGTGAAGTTTGAGGGTAATAAGGAGCTCATCGACATCATCGGTGGTGAGATGGACTGGGACTACCTGCAGGCTGTGAAGGAGGCTATGGTGGATCAGGATGTCATCCTGCGCCAGAAAGACCTGAACATTGTTTATTCTCCTATGCATGGTACTGGTCGTGTGATTATCCCTGAGGCTCTGCGTTCATGGGGCTTCCAGAATATCCATGTGGTACCGGAGCAGATGGTGATCGATGGTGACTTCCCAACGGTAGTATCTCCAAATCCTGAGAATGCAGAGGCTATGACACTCGGTATGAAGCTTGGTACACGTCTGAATGCCGACCTCGTGATTGCTTCTGACCCCGATGCAGACCGTCTGGCTATCGTATGCCGCAATGCCAAAGGCGAGTGGGAGATCCTGAATGGTAACCAGACCTGTATGATGTTCTGCTGGTACATCATCGCCAATAAGAAGAAACTCGGTCAGCTGAAGGGCAATGAGTTCCTGGTAAAGACCATCGTTACTACTGAGGAGATAGCCGAGATCGCCAAGAAGAACGGTGTAGAGCTGCGTGACTGCTATACTGGCTTTAAGTGGATTGCCAACGAGATTCGCATCTCTGAGGGCAAGCAGAAGTATATTGGTGGTGGTGAGGAGAGCTTCGGCTTCCTGCCATTCGACAAAGTACGCGATAAGGACTCTCCAGCATCTATCTGTCTGATCTGTGAGATTGCAGCTTGGGCTCGTGACAACGGCATGACCCTCTACGACCTGCTGATGAATATCTACAAGGAGTATGGCTTCTCTAAGGAGGCTACTATCAATGTGGTGAAGCCCGGTAAGACTGGTGCTGACGAGATTAAGCAGATGATGGTTGATTTCCGCAGCAATCCTCCAAAGGAGTTGGGTGGCTCTAAGATCTGTCTGTGGAAAGACTATCAGACACTGGAGGCTACCAAGGCTGACGGCTCAAAGGAGAAGCTGAATATGCCTACAACAAGCAATGTGCTACAGTGGTTCTGCGAGGATGGTACAAAGGTATCTGTTCGTCCTTCAGGCACAGAACCTAAGATCAAGTTCTACACAGAGGTGAAGGATCCCAGCTTCAAGGATGCTGCCGACTATGAGCGCTGCATCAAGGCTGCTGAGGATAAGATTGAGGCCCTGAAGAAGAGCCTGAATCTCTAAGTCTAAGTCTTTAGCAACAAAACGTAAAAGAGGGTGTTCAAGCGAACACCCTCTTTATCTTGTTTAATTGAATAGCATCGATAAGCAGTATGCTACTATCGTTGATGTGATGACAGAGATGAGTCCTGGCATCATGAACGAGTGGTTCAGCAGGTACTTACCAATCACCGTGGTACCTGAACGATCGAAGTTTACTGTCGCAATATCTGATGGATAGTTCGGGATGAAGAAGTAACCATAGACTGATGGCAGAACACCAAGGAGCACAGGACCAGAGATGCCCAGAGAATAGGCAAGTGGCAGCATGGCTACAACGACAGCTCCCTGAGAATTGATAAGTACTGATACGAGGAAGAATACGATGGCGATGCTCCAGGGGTATTCCTTCACAATGTCTGCCAGCATAGACTGCATCTCACTCATGTAATTAGAAAAATAGGTGTCGGCGAGCCAGGCGATACCATAGATAGCAACTACAGCAACCATACCAGACTGCCATACCGGACCTGCAACAGCCTTTTTAGGCAGGGCCTTACAGAAGATGATCATCAGAGCAGCTGCAGAGATCATCACAATCTGAATCACGAGGTTCATCTTCAAGCCTGCCATGCTTTTTTCTGTGAATCCATCGACTACAACGCCTGCTTTGGCTAATGCGGCAGCAGTGAGCTTGGTTCCATCGGCAAGTACAAGGTCTTCAGCACCCTTAACCGCCTTAATCGTGGAATAAGAAGGCAACAGATCGGGCAGGGCGGCAAACATGACGATGACTGCCAGTGCACCGAGGAAGATGAATACGGCATTCTTAGCCGACTGCGGAATCTGCTTGTCGAGTGTTGTGGCGCCTGAGCCATAGATAAACTCACGCTGTGCGGGATCGGCAATCTTTCTCTGGAACTCAGGATCCTTGTCAAGATCAAGGCCGCGATGATATGAAGCAGCTGCAGCTGCCATGAGTCCGCAGACACAGGCTGGGATGGAAACCATCAGCACACGGGGAATCGTAATATCAAAGTGGTTGGCATTTGATATCGTGACAAAAGCCACCACAGCAGCAGCGATAGGAGAACAGGTGATACCTACCTGTGAGGCGATAGATGCCACACCGCAAGGACGCTCAGGACGAATGCCCTTCTTCAGGGCGATGTCACAGATGATAGGCATCAAAGTGTAAACGACGTGACCTGTACCAACCAGAACTGTCAGGAAGAAAGTGGTAAGCGGAGCCAGGAAGGTAATGCGGTCCGGATGCTTACGCAGCAACTTCTCTGCTATCTGTATCAGCCAGTCCATACCACCTGAAGCCTGCATGATACCGGCACAGGTGACAGCTGCAATAATAATGTAAATCACATCTGTAGGCGGTGTGCCTGGCTTTAAACCGAAACCAAACACGAGAATAGCCAGACCTATACCAGAAATAGCTCCAAGGGCAAGGCTACCATAACGAGAACCTACCCACAACGCTCCGAGTACAATACAGAGCTGAAGAATCATTGTAAATGTTACCATAAATTATAATTTTGTTTTTAGTCGTCTTGGTAATTTGCTTGCAAATATAAGCAAAATATTTGTAAAACCATACTTTTTTGAGAGAAATATTAAAAAAAACTATTTCCTTTTGCCATATCGAATAATTTTATTACCTTTGCGCCCTAAATATAAAAGTTAAAAAGTAAAAAGGTAAATCAGTAAGATATGGCTAAGAAATTTGCCGAACATAGTGGTCTGAATCTGACCCAGGTCAACAACGACATCCTGGAGATGTGGCGAGAGAAAAATGTGTTCTGGCGCTCTATTGATGAGCGTGAGGGCTGTCCGCAGTTTGTATTCTTCGAAGGTCCTCCTTCTGCAAATGGACACCCGGGCATTCACCATGTACTGGCTCGTACCATCAAGGATACTTTCAATCGCTATAAGACGATGAAGGGCTTCCAGGTGAAGCGTAAGGCCGGTTGGGATACCCACGGACTGCCTGTAGAACTTGGTGTTGAGAAAGAGCTTGGTATCACCAAGGCTGATATCGACAATAAGGCATCGGATAAGTATATCTCTACGGAGGATTATAATAAGAAGTGTCGTGAGAACGTGATGATGTTTACCCAGGAATGGCGTGACCTGACGGAAAAGATGGGTTACTTCGTGGATCTGGATAATCCTTACATCACATATGACAATAAGTATATTGAGACTCTGTGGTGGTTGTTGCAGCAGTTCTATCAGAAGGGCTTGCTATATAAAGGCTATACCATTCAGCCATATTCACCTGCAGCAGGTACAGGTCTGAGCTCTCATGAGTTGAACCAGCCTGGCTGCTATCGTGATGTGAAGGATACCACAGTGACGGCACTCTTCAAGGCACTTGATCCTAAGGAAGAGTGGACGAAGTGGGGTACTCCTTATTTTGTAGCCTGGACTACCACACCTTGGACACTGCCTTCAAACACAGCCCTCTGCGTAGGTCCGAAGATTGACTATGTGGCTGTTGAGACCTATAATGCCTATAACGGTGAGAAAATCACCATCGTTCTGGCAGAGAGTCGCTTGAATGCCTATCTTGCTCCAGAGGGTAACATCACCGATGGTGAGGAGATGCCTGAATATAACAAGGGTGAGAAGTTTGTGCCTTATCGTATCGTAGGCCGTTACACAGGCGAACAGCTCGTTGGTATGAAGTATCAGCAGCTCATGCCTTGGGTGAAGCCTTCTGCCAAGTTGGATCAGAATGCTGCCGACTATGTGAAGGCGTATGCTCAGGCTCATCCGGAGAAGGTATTCACTGGTGAGAACGGCAAGGATCAGTTCGTTGAGATGGAGAGTGAGGCTTTCCGCGTGATTCCTGGCGATTATGTGACAACAGAGGATGGTGCTGGTATCGTGCATATTGCTCCTACCTTTGGTGCTGATGATGCCAAAGTGGCTAAGGATGCTCACATCCCCAGTCTGTTCCTTATAAATAAGAAAGGTGAAACTCGTCCAATGGTTGACCTGCAGGGTAAGTACTATGTGATGGACGAGCTTGATAATAACTTCATAGAGAAGTGTGTAAACGCTGAAGGTTATAGTCATCACGCAGGTGATTATGTGAAGAACGCCTATGCACCAGAGTTCAACAAGGATGGTAAGTACGACGAGCAGGCTGC
>CAMJGE010000027.1 GCA_946405145.1 uncultured Prevotella sp. | reverse complement strand
AGTTGTCCCACACCAGTTTGTAGTGCTTCACCTGTTGGAAGGGTAGGGATTTGGAATAGTGACATCCTTTCCATCCCTCTTCATGTTCCAGTTCGCCTGTCTCCGGATCACGCTCACCCTCAACGATGCTGGGTGTCAGGTGATAGGCCGTCCATGTCAGTCGCGAGTGTCCCCAAGATTTATTCAATCCCAGCATCAGTCGTCCTGCCCGTTCACGGAACTGCGAGCCAGGCACATAGCCGTCGTACTTATTCTTATACGCATGAGCCATCTTGTCGCTGTAGCGGGCATCCCACACGAATCCTTTTTGGTTACCCGCCATCTGTAGCGAGTAGTGAAAGAGGCCGTTGTTGGTCTGATATTCCGTACTGACATGAGCTTTCATCTCACCTTCTGCCAGTGTGGGCTGGGCGTGCAGGATAACCACACCTGCCATCGCATCCGATCCGTACATCAGCGAGGCGGGGCCTTTCAGTATTTCAACGCTGTTCACGCTACTGCCGTCAACCTCTATGCCGTGTTCATCGCCCCACTGCTGCCCTTCCTGTCTCACGCCTTCACTCATTACCACTACGCGGTTATAGCCCAGTCCTCGGATGATGGGTTTCGAGATGCTGCCGCCAGTGGTCAGCTGGCTGACTCCTGGCTGGTGAGCAATGGCATCGATAATGTTTGTTGAGGCCGTGGCCCTGAGTACCTGCGGTGAGATGATTGACACGGGTGCCGTGGCGTGTTTCAGTTTTGTATCACCCGTTACACCCGTCACTGTCAGTTCGTTCAGTTGCAAATGGCGGAAAAACACATCCGTCGAATCCTCCGCATGTTTATGATTACTCGTTTGTGCTGCCACAGTCGTGCATATACACAACAATGGCAGAATGATATATTTTGTTTTCATTCTGTGCTTGATTTATTAATGTATGTAACTGGAATTAAAAAAGCCTCCTTTCGGAATTATATGGTTGGAGGCCCCCGCGTATCGATGGTGCCACAGCATACGGCACGAAAGTCGTGCAATGGTTGGGCATGGTTACATTTACATACATGAACATATAACGTGACAACCATCACAGCGGCTGTCAGCATTGTCAGCGTCAGGAACTGGCACAGCACGCAGTCGTGAGCCCACGTAGCGGCAGCAGTCATGTGACCATGGCAACTGTGGTGCACGCAGTCGCTACATTCTATATCAGTCGTTTGTGGGATTTCGTGAAAATGAAGCGAAGACAATATCAGCATCGGCAGGAATACTGCCAACAAAAAACATGCTGATATTTGTCTCCGAATAGTTCTCATGGTTTCAAAGGTAAGGAGATTATTTTATTTCGTAAGCGACCAATCTTAAAATTTAAGAGATTTTAACAATATATTACATGCGACATGTCTGTCACCTCATTTGTCTGATGAACCTTTTTTATATTAGGGCTGAACTTAACCTTTCACGCCAATGATAGTTGCATTCGATGGCTTCATACGATGAATCTCGGTCTGGATAGTCCCCAGTTCGTCAGCGGTGCATGACAGAGATTCATAAACTTCAGCATCGCGCGTCCCATCCGTCCTTGCGGACAGGCACAGTTGGTGAAAAGCTTTTTTAGCAAATTTTTAATACTTCTTGTCATAGTTGATACAATTTAATCGGGTGCAAAGGTACGGCTAAAAAATAAGGTGCGCAATACCTAAAACAAGGTGTTTTACTACCGATAAATATCAAAATCAAAGAAAACCATACCTAAAATCAAGTAAATAAAGGGATTTTGAGCATATTGCCTATTATCAGGATGGGCAATATTTGATATTGAATAAGGTCTTTTTTGACCTTTTTTTGTTACTATTTTGTGACTTTGCTTGGTGGATTCAAAAATAATATGTATCTTTGCAGCGGTAACAAATTCATTCTTATTATGGCGAAGAAAAAAAAGGTAATCAAAGCAAAGGAGCCGATCCGAATGCGGATCAAGGAACTCAAGGGAGGGAATCGCAGCATCTATCTCGATACCTACCTGAACGGAAAACATCATTATGAATTCCTGAAAATGTATCTCGTTCCTGAGGTGGATGAGACCGCCAAGACCCTGAATGCGAATACCCTGCAAGCGGCAAACGCAATCAAGGCTCAGAGGCTTTTGGAACTCACTCAGGAAAGAGGTGGAATCCATAAGTCAGGACATCGGGAAAATATGCCTCTCTTTGATTGGATCGAGGAATTCAAGCAGAGATGTATCAAAAGGGGGAATCGGACTACATCCTATATCGATAGCACCAAAACCCTGCTTACGAAATTCGGATGTGAGAAGCTTTTGATGAAAGATATCGATAAGGACTTCTGCCTGAAGTTCCTGAATTTCATCAAAGTGGAATTCAAGGGTCAGCGTGGGAAACCCCTGAAAGCCGTCACTCAGGCTAATTATGTCAAGTATATGAATTGTATCCTGAATGATGCAGTCAAGGCAGAGGTTATTTCCGAGAATCCATTTATCAAGATCAAGGGATTGGAATCTATTCGGGTTCCTGAGAGCCCGAGGGAATTTCTTACCATCGATGAGATCAAGAAGCTCATCGAGACCCCCTGCAGTTGGGATGAGGTCAAGAAGGCTTATCTTTTCTCCTGCTATTGCGGATTGAGAATCAGCGATATCGAAAACCTGAAATGGGGGGATATCATTCGTGATGGGGAACAATATCGCATTCAGATCGTGATGCAGAAAACGAGGGAACCGTTATATCTCCCTCTCTCCAAGCAGGCACTCAGATGGATTCCTGAGAGGGGCGAGGCTTCAGATGAGGATAATGTATTCAATTCTTTGCCCGTCAGGAATTGGGGGAATCTCATCATCAAGGAATGGGCTAAGGATGCTGGGATCACCAAGCATCTGAGCTATCACACCGCCCGCCATACATTTGCAACAATGATGCTCACCTTAGGGGCAGATCTCTATACCACCTCGAAATTATTGGGTCATACAAAGGTGGCTACCACCGAGATCTATGCAAAGATCGTGAATTCCAAGAAAGATGAGGCAGTAAACTTGGTTGATAAGGTATTCGATTAATGGAGGGCTGGATATGAAGAAAGTAATGATCTCGCAGTTATGCAGATTCTATCATGGAGAAAAGGAATCCCCATACTTGGGAGATACCTCGATCTTGTGGAGTACCGAAAAATCCTTTGCCGATGCCATCATCAAGAATAATAAGAGGGTATCTTTCTCAGAATTCCACGATCATATAATCAAAGCTATCCGAAACAGACTCCCATCCGATAAGGAGAGGCTTTTGGCTCTCTATGATGGGAGATATACGGAGATAAATCAGGTGGTGGATAAGGTATGGGGTGAGGCTGATAAAGCCTCTCAGAGGCAACTATCCGAGATCTATGCGGCTATTTATGGGATGGATCCTGAGGGAAAGATGGAATTTATCGAGAAAGCAATGAATAACCTCAGGTTTGATGAGGATTCTTTTGCCCTGAAAGGATATGAGGATCAGAACCATTGGGGATATGAGGGGGTTAGCTGGGTTCTGAAAGAGGCAACGGCTGACTACTATTGGCGGAATCAGGATAGACTGGGTGATGATCTATCCGATTGGATCCTGAAAGATTCCCTCTCATTCTTTTTGGCTATGATGATGCGTGATGGATTGACAAAGTTCAGAATGGAGATCACTCATGGAGAGGCTGCACCCCTCAAAACCGAGTTGAGTCCTGAGGTGTCGGAGTTCCTAAATCATAAAATTACCCAAATTATGATAGAAGCCGCTATCGAAAAGGGATGGATGGTTAGGGCTGATAATGTCTATCGTTGGAATGATACTCTTCCTATTAGATATAGAGCGTACCTCTTTGCTGAGATATATAAGGCTATCAATGAGTCAATTGAAAAACCAATTGAAAAAATACCATTCAGTATCTGCGCATCGGTATTTGGTGGAAAAGCAAGGAGTTACTCAAATAATTATAGCTCCGCATCGGAAAATTATAAAACATTTACTGATCATAAAGGAATTCTTTGGGGGAATGAGATCTGTATTATAATTGATAAATTGATTTCTCAAGCGAAAGATCTCAATAAAGAGAATCTCCTATAATTATTATAGGCAACATTTATTAGATCATCTACTCTTATGGGGTAGATGTCTAATTTTTATATCTATATTTCTCCTTAATTTTGCACCAAGTTAAATTGACAAACGGATGTGCGCACTTCCTGATGTCACAAAATTAATGAGTTATGATTCAGGAAATTATTTCGAGATTGGAAAGGATTGAGAGCCTCAGCACCTTGGCTGCTAAGAATGTTCTCAATATCGATGATGTGGCTATCCTCACGGGGATGAGTAAGGGGTATGTCTATCAGCTTACCCATGATAAGAAGATCCCCTTTTATAAGCCAACTGGAAAGCAGATCTATTTCGACAGATCTGAAGTTGAGGCTTGGATGAAACGCAATCGGGTAAACTCGGTTGATGAGGCTCAATCCAAGGCGGTGTCCTATGTAGTCAGGAAAGGAGGCTGATATGAATCAGGGAGATGGCACATTTGCCGCATTGGTGGAGGCTCTGCCAAGGCAACAGAAAAGATTGATGAATATCCTGCAAAGGGGCGGTCATTATAGTGTGGGCGATATTTCCCAAATTACGGGATTCTCAGATCCAAGGGGAACTATCAGGCGGCTCAGGGATAAGCATTTCCCCATCCTCGATGAGTGGTGTCAGAATGACTATGGGGATAAATTCAAACGTTATTTCTTACCTAAAGATTATATCAGGCAATGAGCGATAAGACATTATATCAAAGGAATTATTTCCCATTCCTCAGATCATTCAAGGATGCGATTAACTCACTTCCTGATCCTGATAAGCTCATTGTTTATGAGGCAATCACCGATTATGCTTTCTTTCAGATAGAACCTAATATCGAGAGTCCTATGGCAAAGCTCTGCTGGGTTCTAATAAAGCCAATTCTTGAAAAGCAATGGAATAAGGTTAATGCGGGATCTAAGGGAGGTGCTCCTATTGGAAATACGAATGCATCAAAACAATCATCATTATCCTTATCAAATAAGCAGAATTCAAGCAAAAAACAAGCAGAATTCAAGCATCAGGAACATATAGGAGAAAGGATAAAGGAAATTGATAAGGATAAAGAGGATGGATTATACTCTATCGAGAATAAATATCCCTTTGATTCTTTTTGGAATCTCTATGATAAAAAAGTGAACCGTCCAAGATGCGAGGCTAAGTGGGATAAGTTATCAGAAGAAACGAAAAAGATCATCATGGAGTCTCTTCCGAGATATATCGAGGCAACCGCAGATAAGCAATATCGTAAGAATCCCCTAACCTATCTTAATAATGAGGGATGGAATGATGAAATTATTAAATCAAACCAACGTCAATCCCCATCCAAGGATGCAAGGCGGGGAACCGATGTATCAGCATCCTCAGGGAGCGAATATGAAGGAAATTTCTAATAAATATTAGCGATATGTATCAGATAGATGAGAATTATAAGGTTGATGTGGATAAGTTGATGAATCAACTGTTGAATGGTAGGGTCAAAAAGGATCCGTTCAGGCTCCCATATACAAAGGCTCAGGTGGTGGATATGCTGACCGCATCAGTAATGGCAGAGATCAAGTATCGGCACGGATCTTTCAAAGATAGTGATGAGCTTAGATTTCAGATCAGCGATGCAGCAGATTGGCTCATAGATCAGGATAAATTCGGTATCCTACTTTGTGGAAAATGCGGAAACGGCAAAACCACCCTTATGAGAGCCATCCGATCACTTATCAATTTCCTCGATGCCAAAAATGCCTATGGCGAATCGATATCTGTATCAATGATCGATGCAAGGGAGATCGCAAGGCTCAGTAAGGATGATTATGAGCAATTCAGGAAAGTTCGGGAAAAACCGATGCTTGCCATCGATGATTTGGGGATTGAGCCTACAGAGGTCATGGATTATGGAAATATCCTGAATCCCGTCATTGATCTTATATCCTATCGCTATAATGAGCAGCTATTCACCATTGTTACCACCAATCTCAATCCAAAACAGATCCGAGATAAATATGGGGATAGAATTGCGGATCGGTTCAATGAGATGATGAAGAAAGTGATCTTTGAGAATGATTCATATCGTTCCAAATGAGAAAACGGCTCTCTCCTGCGATTTCAGGCGCAAGGCTGAATAACTATCCACCTGATCCGAGAATCGCAGTCAGATCGCAAGGAAACGGGCAAATCAGAGGCTCGATGATATTGTGTGGAAATGTTAAAATGCCTATTTTGCCTATTTCATATAAAAAGCGTTTTTGATCGCATCCGAAATGTGAAAATGCGCAAAATGCGCAATCATATAAAAAAGGGATTTATGAAAGAAGAAAACAAGAGAAAAAAGAAAGATGAGGCTCAGGATGAAGCATCGGAAAGAGCCAAACGGAATGAGGAATATGCGATGATGATAAATATCCTATTCTCCTATGCCGTCACCAATATTCTGAATCTCTACAAAACCATCCCTACACTCGAAAAGGGGTTTATGTATTCCTTTGATGGGGATAGCGTTGCAAGGCAGCGCAAAGTTAATGAGATCCTGAATGATCTGAAGTCTGCATCGGTAAGAACGATCAAGCGGGGGATTTATCAGGAATGGGATATTGCCAACAAAGAATGTGATGAGATCATTGCATCCGCTATGGGGCGGAAAGTTCTCGATAATGCAGTTTTCCACCGATGGACTGATAGAAACCAATCAGCCCGTGATGCTTTTTTCAAACGGAGAGAAAGGGGGTTGAATCTCTCGGATCGTATATGGAAATCGGTTAAACAACTCAGAGAGGAAATGGAGATCGCAATGACTATATCTATTGAAGATGGAGATTCCGCATCATCAATGAGCCGAAAGATCAGGGAATATCTCAAAGACCCTGATTTGATGTTCAGGCGATTCCGCTATAAGGCTGGAGAGAAGGATATCATCGATCCTGAGACGGGGGAAACCATCGGGAAAAAGCCCATCTATGGTTTGAAATGGAAAAAGAAGATCAGGGATGAGAAAACTGGAAAGATCCACTTTATTGATTACGATAGAGATTCCTATAAAACGGGGGTGGGAGTTTATAAATCATCGGCAAAGAATGCGATGAGGGTAGCCCGCACGGAAACCAATATAGCATATCGTAGGGCGGATCATTCACGATGGCAGCAGATGGAATTCGTTATCGGACAGAAAATCCAAGTATCAAGGAGCCATAAAGAAGAAGATATCTGCGATAAGCTCCAAGGTGATTATCCAAAGGATTTCATCTTCACGGGTTGGCATCCCCAATGTTATTGCTTTGCAACTCCTATCCTCATCAGCGTGGATGAGATGAAGAAACTCAGTGAGGCTTTCCTGAAAGGCGAGATCTATGAGCCAAAGGATAAGCAGATCACGGATTATCCTCAGGGATTCAAGGATTGGGTCAGGGAGAAAGCCGATAAGATTGTGGATAGCCGTAGGAGGGGAAAATCACCGTATTTCATCAAGGATAATCCCAAAATAATCAATAGTTTAATCAAACAATAAATGCTACATGAAACAAGATGAAATGGAAGATTTTGCAACCGATTACTCTAAGTGCGTGATATTCAGGTGATAATAAACCGAGTTTAATCATCGAATAACAAATTCGTAGCAAAATGCTATCTTTATCGGATAAAAATGAAGATTAAGAGATGATAAAAACAGAAATTGAGATTGAGCGGGATTTCTTCACCTTCATCAGGAATGGGAGCCTTGGAAATGCAATCAGAGGTGAGGTATATCGCCCTGATATGCGCCCAGCCAATACCAAGACCGAAGATCTGATAGTGAAGTTCCTTGCGGGGCTTGATGAGCAGATTCAGACGGGAGTGGTGATCCTCAATATCTATGTTCCCGACACCAAGAATTCGGATGGTCGTATGGTTCGTGATGCAGCCCGCATCGGAGAGCTTGAAGGGGCTATCAGATCCTTCATTGAGGGGAATGATGAGACCGAGTATTGGATGGAGACCGATGGGACTCCCACCTCCATCAAGAACGAGGAAATCGGGCAATGGTGCATAACCGCCCGAATCCATTTCAAGCGGATAAGTTAGGATCATAAATCAAATGAAATATGGAAAATTCATTCATAAAGAATAAAACCGATATGGGAGCCATTCGAGATAGTATCGAGGCTTTCAAAAAAAGGATAATGGAAGATCTAATCAAAAAGCTTTCATATATCGGTGAAGAATGTGTGAGGGTTGCCCGTGAGAGGGGTAATTATGAAAATTACACTGGGAACCTCAGATCATCCATCGGTTATATGATCCTGCTTGACGGGACTGAGATCATTCAAGGTAAGTTTGAGGATTATCGCAAGGATCCGAATTCTCCCATTAATGGAATGGATAAGGGTAAAAAACTCTTAGATAATCTCAAAAAGAAATATCCAAATGGTTTGGTTCTTATCGTCTGCGCTGGGATGAATTATGCCGCTTACGTTGAGAATATCCATCATAAGGATGTGCTGACATCGGCAGAGTTGGTGGCAGAATCTCTCGCTGAAAAACTTCTAAAAGGAGAATATAAAAAGGTATAATCAAACTAAAAAATGAGAATTATGAAAGAAAAGAAAATGATCCCCATTCAAAGGGATGGTAATCGCATCTCTAAGATGTGTGCCGATTTGGAAACATTTTGCGGACTGATGAATGATATGATCGCAAAGCTCAGAGATCATGGTATATTCGCAAAGGATTTTGAGGTGACGGATGAGATCGTTAAGGATTTGGCAATTCTTAATACCGATTCAATCAAGGCGAATCTAAAAGCCGCCTATGAGTTGGAGGCTGCTGGCATTGCGATCCCCGTTAAGAGGCAGGAGTTCTTGGATTCCCTGCTTGATGCCTATCAGATCATTGATAAGGTGATCGCAGAAACGAGAGAAATCATCTATAAGAATAGATTGAAATTACATTTAGCACTATATGATGGTTATATCTCAGATGAGAGAGCGAAATACATCTCCATCAAGAAAGGAAAGGTTGTATATGATCGAAATTTAGTCGAGGATGATAACACCATTTATGCCTCGGGTAACTATTCCGAGGATTTCATTAAAAGGGCAAAGGCTCTCCATCAGCAAATGGTGGATTTTGATAGAGAGGTTTGGATCCGTTCTGGTGCAAAGGGTTCTTATATGCATGGTATCGGTGATGATGATTATAGCCTGATTACTATATCGGATGGAATTATATACCTCGATTGGAGTAGACTCGGGCATATCTCTTTCGATGATGATGCTGATGCTCTGAAAAATGGGATCACCATCAATAACTCAAAGATCATGGGGGAGAGCATCATCAAGGAAATAGAGAGTTCAATCAATAAAAAAGGATAAATCATGGGAATTTTGGACTATGTAATGAGCGAGGATGAGATGAAGCAGGATGCCGAATCTTTCGCCAATGGATTGCCCGATAGAGGCTATCAGATGGATAGAACCTTTGAGGGAGCAAATACGGGATGGATCGATGCCATTCAGAATGTCGAGGCTGATGCCGCTAAGGATGCAGAGATATGGGCTAATAAGCTCCCTGATATGAAATAATCCCCTGAGTGGGGATAACGGAACCCTCAGCCCCTTTTGCCAAGGGACTGAGGTACTGCGGAAACTCCGCAGGGTTAATCACTTTTCCGTTTGGATGGATGATGTAGGTGATACCTTTTACCCCCTTTCCTCAGCAGAGGGTAATCGCTACTGAAGTCATCGGATTGTTTCGGTCGGGTCGGTGGATATAGATGCCATTTGACCCGATTTTTTTGTGTTTTTCCCTGAATTTTGGGTATTTCAGAGCCTCAACGCAAGATTTAAGATTTTTTACATATTTTCAAATCGGTGCTTATTAAGATACTGATCTAAATATGGGGCTGGGTGATCTTTTCGATGATCTATCAGGGTTTTTCGGTCAAAAAATCGCTCCTAACCCCCTGAAAATGGGTGTTTTCGGGTATTTGGTGCTTAATAGGCACTTATTGAGTTTTTATTGTCATTTTTGGTGTTTGGAGGCAATCGAGAAAAGCCCTATATTTGCAGCATCAAAATCAAAAATTAAAGATTATGGCAAAGAAAGTTTATCTGATTCAAAACACTCGATCATGGGAGGTTGTTATGGTATGCAGCTCGATGAAAAAGGCATCCGAATATAAGGAACTCATCGAGGCTGAGAATCCTCAGACTAAATATTGTATCAATCCTCGCAGGGTCTTTTAGGAATAAACCGAGTTTAACCCGAATGGATAACCATTCATAAAACATAAGTGGTATGAATATACAAATAATAGGCGATGATATCGATGTTTGTGTGATAAGAAACAGTACTATGCAGAAACTAATAGATACGATACACAAACAGACACAAGAGATTAGCCGACTATATGAAAAGATAATGGCTCAAAGGGAGGAGATATATAAACTTTCAAAACGCAACTGATTTCAGGATGGATGCTGAGGATGTGACTTTAGGGCTGCACCTCTCCCATCAAAAGAATATTGTTCAATTAAAAAATTAAGGATTATGAAACAAATCACAGAGAATGAAGCATCAGCCATCCGATATGCTTTGGTAAGAATGAATCTCAGCAACCTTGCTGATTGTGGCAACATCACAGATGAGATCACGGGAGTCTCTTTTCGGGATTTCTTCGCAGATCTCCCATCGGTAGTAATGGAACTCTCCAAGCAGGGAGATCGATATCAGGCTTTCATCGGATCGCTCGATAAGGTGAGCGGTGTCCTGAATGCGATCACCGAGAGGAATCAGGCTCTTATGGATGCTGGGTATTTCTTTGAGTGCATCGATTCATCGAATCATAAATGATAAGGTTATGGCACAGAAGAAATCAAGGCGCAACGGCTACAAGGATCTTGGAGAGCTCAGAGAATGGTTCATCGAGGATTGTGGGCTCAGATCCTTTTGGGATGATTACTGCGAGTCAGGCGAAGCCCCTGATATCTCCAAGCTCATCAAGAATAAAGATCGGAGCCTAAGCCTATGCAAGTCGGTAATATTCCATCTCCTTTCAGCAATGAGGGATCTCAATGAACTCAACGGGATATAATTTCAACGCAATTCAATCATCGGGGGTGCTCATCATCGGGCATCCCCTTAATCTTTCAGACAATGCAACAGATAAGATCATCTAAATCGGGGGTTCTGAGGGGATTTCACTCTCAGGATGGGTAAATACCCACCTCAGGATGAGAAACGGGGTCAGGATCGCAGGAAATGCGCAAAATGTGCAATCCATGATGAGGCTATCGATTGTTAAAATGCCCCTTTTGCCCCTCTCTAATAAAAAGGGCGAAAAATAAGGATCTGTGAAGATGAAAATGCGGAAAATGCGGATTTCTAATAAAAAGCAACGAGACATGAAAAAGAAGGATTCAGTTATCATCGTGAGCGGGGGAATGGACTCCATCAGGAATGAGCCTCAGCCCTGATTCTTAGAGCGATTCGGGCGATCTCTTAGAGAGATAGATTGATATCTTAGAGATACCAATTTTGGGGCTATTTTGGTACTCGTTACCCGATACCATATCATAACTGCGTGATATTCAATGGGTAACAATACCCGAAAACATTCCATGATGGAAAGTAACCGAATGAGTTGGGATGCAGATTTTTCCCCTTATTTATCGGGGTTTGCGGAATTTTATGTATCTTTGCAACGTAAAAACGATTGGCAGGGAATTTCGAGGCTCTTAGAGTCTCATCCTGAGGTCACTCTAAGAGTGGATAAATATGCAATTATGAGAGAAGTATTCGGATATAGCCAAAGCACTCTGAAGTATCTCTATGAATCCGCTATCGGGCGAATGGAGTACCATACTGATTATGCTGAAAAATATAAGAGGGTGATTCAGGAATATCCCTTTTATAAGAGCAAAAAAGAGGTAGCGAAAGCCGCCATTGAACTGAAAAGGAGGGATCCCATCCATTGCCAAGTATGGGCGAAGATTGGCAGGGATGAGGAATATTTCTACATTGAGGATTATTTCATAGTTTCGGATGATATCAAGGTCTTAATTGCCGCTGAATATATCGGAATGGCTCAAATATCGCTCAAACATATAATAGATGATTGGAATGACTAAGGAGAGTTTGATTCGGTTATGCCGATATTATAGGGGGGAGGATGATTGCCCTCAGGGAATTTCCAAACTGATATGGGGATATGAAAAGTCTTGGGTGGAGTTTAATATCAGGGCATCGAAATCCGCCAGCGGATCAGATGCTTCCTATCTTAAATCCATTGAGAGGGAGTATAATGATTCAGGTCTGAAATATTTCGAGATCATGGATGATACCCCTGCAAGCCTGAAAGCACTCCTATTCAATCGATTCTGCCATTGGGATAGCGGATCGATGCGTGAATGCGTAGAGCCATTCAAGAAATGGTATCTCTCATCATACATGGGAAAGGAGCCTGATGCCTGAGTGCAGATTTTCCCCTGAAAATTTGGCTATCTCGAAAGAAATCCTTAATTTTGAACCCGAAAGCCATCCATTGAGCCATAAAAGAGTGCATTTGTTACCGCTTTGTTACTCGGCAAAATTCATTGGGTGGCTTTCTTTCTGAAAATCAGATAGTTAAGGTGCACAATACCTAAAACAAGGTGTTTTAAGCGTTACGCATCTTATAAGATTAATCAGAAGTAGGTATAACTAACTAATTGTTCGTGAATGAAATCTAAGGTTTAAAGCCCGTCTGCCACACGGCTTTGACACCCTCGCAGAAATCATAGAGGATATGGCGTCCCTGAATACGGCGACCGGCAGGGAGGAAACCGCAGACGATGCGGGTGATGTGACGGCGGATGTTGAATGTCTTCGGGTCATCCACCCCGATGCTCTCTACACGAAGACTGAAACGGCCGATGCCAGGGAGAATGACCGTCTGGCCCTCTGATAGTCTCTGCTTCAGGATATCCTGCAGTTCCGTCACTACACCGATGACGGCTCCCTCACCAAAGCCGCTGTTGCGACAAGCTTCAGCGGCTATCTCATTGAGCGTTACCTCGCCCTGACTGACTGTTTTTGCAAAATATTTCCCGTAAGAGCTGCTACTCTTGATATTGTTCTTGATAAGTTTGATATGTACTGCCATACTTTTTATGCTAATTTTTTAATTCTCTATCACTATTCGTTTTAACCTATTTAATATCAGCTTATTATGCTAAGTGATACTTTTTAATCATCTATCACTACTATCACTCATAGTAAAACAAGTTGTTTTACTTTCTAAGAAGCTATCTTTTACCATTGTTAAAGCTATCTGAACGATAGTAAAACAACTTGTTTTACTTTTTAGGATCATATCTCTTCCACTCTGAAAACAGATCCCTTATTGGTTCGTTTGTGTTCATAACCTATTTTAGTCAACCGCCTTCCGATCTCAATGTCCGTTCCTTTCATAATCGTAAAGGTAGGGAACTGTTTCTCGAGTCGCTTCATGATCAGTTGTAGAGATACGAAGTCTGCATCCTCGGATGTCTCCTCAGGCGCCAGATAGGTGAGGGCTATCATCTGCTCGTAGCTGTTGATCTGCTGGAACTG
The DNA here is from genome assembly GCA_946405145.1 of uncultured Prevotella sp. Classification (GTDB taxonomy): domain Bacteria; phylum Bacteroidota; class Bacteroidia; order Bacteroidales; family Bacteroidaceae; genus Prevotella. The sequence goes on along the minus strand of CAMJGE010000027.1, from coordinate 13,720 downwards.
TTCGTTCTGCTGCATGATACGGGCATTCTCCTCGTCCTCAAACCAGTAGCGATGCCCCTGCTGCAGTTCGGTATAGAGCTGGGCATAGAGCTGATCGTAGTTAATAAGACCGGTATTGTCAATCTCGTCGGCATAAATGCAGATGAAACGTCGTGAGCCCGTAGGATCCACGAGCGGACGGCGGTTGTTGGTGGTGGCGATGAACGAGGCAAAGCGCTGGCGCTCTTCCATCACCTTACCGTATGGTGGACGGAACTTGATGTCGTGTTTTGAGATGAGGTACTTCAAAATGGGCTGCTGATTTTTCGACATGGCGTCAAATTCGTCGATGTTGATGAGGGCATAGCCCGACATGGCAAGGAAGATGTCATTGTCGTTCTTCATTGACAGACGATCGTTGAAATACACCTGCAGATATTCTGGCAGCAGACGACGGCAGAAGGTGGTTTTTCCTGATCCCTGCGGACCGATGAGCAGGGGTACGATGGCATTACCATGCTGGCGGTCCTTGCCCATCCACTGAGCCACCATCGAGAGCATCCAGATGTGGAAGTCGCTTTCCCAGTGGTCGTTGTCGGTCTTTACCCGTCGGGCGAGTTCGCCCACATAGTCGTGCTTACCGTTCCATTTTGGCAGGTGGCGCAGATAATCCTCCATCGGATAATATTTGGGGATGAGATTCGAGTCGATATAGCGGTTCAGATCCTTATCCCACGATTCCACACCCGCCTTCAGTGCCTTGATGGTCATCGTGTTGCGGGCTGCCAAGTCGAGAGGCTGGAAACCGTAACCTACGGCGTTCATGCGAAATTCGGGGGTACCTGTCATCACGTTGAGGCGCAGGGTATAGTGCTCCTTCATGTAAGCCTCGGTCTTGAAGGCGAGTAGGGCAGAAGGACGGGTAAACTTCATCGGAATGGTCTTCAGGGTCTCTTTGAGGTAGGCAGTCTTGAAGACGGACGCGATGGCATTGGTGTCAAGGCTTTCGGAAAACATGGGGATAAATGATGCGACACGGGCGCACCATGCCTGAGGCAATCCCATGATACGACAACCGTCAGCCAACTGTTCGAGCACGGCAATGGTATATTCCTCGTCATCGCCGATGTCGCGATACTTTTCAATGGCAGTATCGAGACAATCGTGAAATCGTCGCATACGGCTGTTGCGCAGACTCAAGCCAGGAATCTCTTCGGGATAGTTGTAGTCGCTAATATCCTCTTGCATAGGCCGGAACTCGGGTGACGTTTCCGGTTCTGACGAAACGGTTACGGGTATAGCCGATGGATTATAGAATGGCTGTGGATCGTAGCTTGCCTTGCAGCAGGTTTCGAAAGTTGGCTCGTGCTCAGCCAGTGGCGTACCCAACTGCGACGAATAGATGTAATGCAGCTTGCGGAAAGCGTTGAGCAAGGCTGTCTCCGACGGATGGCCATCCGACACCGTGTATGGACATACGATGTGGAGCGAATGACCGTCGTGCCCCATAAAGCAGAGTAGGGTATAGGGCTGCAGGATGGCCAGTCGTTTATATTCCTCAACGGTACTCAGGTCGCGCAGGTTCTCCAGCGAGAGCAGTATCAGGTGGTTGTGGCTTTTCGCTTTCAGCTCACCATTCAGTTTCACCCATTCAGCTGCAAAACACACCTCCTTGTTAAAGTCGCATACATACTTCTGACGATAGGTGCCATCACTCAACTGCGCAATGAACGCTTCAAGTTCCTCACGCGTGTACCTCTTTTCATTTCTTTCTGTGTTGATAATTGTTATTTTCATATTTTAGTTGGTTAATGATTGGCAAGCACAGTGCAAGCCGAGTGCAAAGATACAAAATTTTAAGGCCAAATGCAAGCTTTTTACAAGAAATCTCGCATCTGACCCTAAAAAAGTGATAGATAAAGAATATCTATCACTCCAGTTATCTTATTGATTATAATATGATTATACCAAAAAGTGATACTTTTATAATTTAGCTGTTTCTAAATTCCAATGGTGTCATGCCAAAATGATCTTTCACGTATTTACCAAAGAAAGAGGGATTGGGAAATGCGAGTTTGTCGCAAATCTGCTTGATACTGAGATCTGTCTGGCGCAAGTAGTAACATTATAAAACAATTCCAATAAAAAGTGGAATTATCTCAGTATTTTTTGTATCTTTGCAGCAAATTAAACTATTTTTTTAACATGAAGAAATCTTTTATTATAGCCTTAGGGCTGAGTTTAACAACCTCAATCCTCAATGCGCAGGCACTCCTGCCATATCAGGATGCCCAATTGAGTGCTACAGAGCGTGCTAACGACCTGTTGAAGCGTCTGACCTTGGAAGAGAAGGTCGGTCTGATGATGGACCAGTCAAAACCAGTGGCACGGCTTGGTGTAAAACCTTATCAGTGGTGGAATGAAGCGCTGCATGGTGTAGCCCGAAATGGTGTAGCCACAATGTTTCCTCAGGCCATTGGTCTGGCTGCAACGTTTGATACAAATCTGGTACAAGAGTGTTTCGACATTGCAAGTACTGAGGCGCGCGTAAAAAACCGTCTTGCACGTGAAGAGAGCAAGGACAACATCCGTCGCTACCAGGGTCTTACATTCTGGACTCCTAATGTAAACATCTTCCGCGATCCGCGTTGGGGACGCGGTCAGGAGACATACGGCGAGGATCCATATCTCACAAGTCGTATGGGCGTTGCTGTTGTCAATGGTCTTCAAGGACCTGACGGCAACAAGACTCATGCCTGTGCCAAGCATTATGCCGTTCATAGCGGACCAGAATGGAACCGCCACGTGTTCAATGCAGATAATATATCATTTCGTGACCTGTGGGAAACCTATCTGCCTGCCTTCAAGGCTCTCGTCACAGAGGCAAAGGTCAAGGAGGTGATGTGTGCCTACAACCGTTATGAGAATGAGCCATGCTGCGGATCAAGTCGCCTGCTCACACAGATTCTGCGCAACGACTGGGGCTTTGACGGACTTGTCACAAGCGACTGCTGGGCTATCAATGACTTTTACACCCCAGGTGCTCACATGACTGAGCCTGATACGATCCATGCAGATGCAAAGGCAGTATGGAGCGGTACTGACCTTGAGTGTGGTGGTTCTTACATCGAACTACCAGAGGCTGTGCGTCAGGGGCTCATCACCGAAAACCGTATCGACCAGTCAGTATTCCGTCTGCTCAAGGCTCGCTTCGAACTCGGCGAGATGGATGAAAAGACACCATACGATGATATTCCTGCATCTGTCATAGCTTGTGCTGATCATAAGGCAAAGAGTCTGCAGGCAGCTCGCGAGGGTATCGTGCTTCTTAAGAACGACCGCTCTGCTGATGGCAAAAGAGCTCCATTGTTGCCACTGAATCCCCGTCAGACAATCGCGGTTGTCGGCCCTAATGCCAATGACAGTATCATGCTTTGGGGTAACTATAATGGTACTCCCGATGCCACCATTACCATTCTTGATGGAATCCGTAAGTATGTGAAGCCAAACAAGCTTATCTACGCTCAGGGTTGCGGACTTGCACAAAGCACCAGCTATAGGAGTTGGATGGGTGTTGGTCGTTCTGCTGGCGAACAAGGCTGGTATGCTGCCTATTACAATACTACAGACTTCAGCGGACCTGTAGTTGCTTACGGCCGTTACAAGAACCCTATGCAGCTCTATACCTATGGAGGTACTACTTTCCGTGCAGGTGTGAATCTTGAGAATTTCTCAGCAGTCTATAAGACAACAATCAATACCCCAGAAGCAAGTAATATTGAGTTTGACATCAAAGCTTCATGTTCTAAGATTCAGTTGCTCGTGAATGGCGAAGTTGTCAAGGAGGCTGAGGGACAGTTGGGTAGTCGTGAAAGCAAAGAACCTGTATATGTTCTCTCTGCAGAGGCAGGTAAGACCTATGAACTTGAACTTCGCTATGTAGGTGGCAAGGGTATCAACGCATTGATGTTCGATATGGGTAACACGACTCATTTCAATGACGATCAGTTGCTCAAGCAGCTTCGTCCTGCTGATGTTGTAGTCTTTGTTGGTGGAATCTCTCCCGGACTTGAAGGTGAGGAGATGCCAGTACAGATTGAAGGTTTCAAGGGCGGCGACCGTACTGATATTCAGCTTCCACGTGTTCAGCGTGACCTCATTGCCAAGATTCATAAGGCAGGCAAGCGCATCGTATATATCAACTGCTCAGGTTCTGCAATGGCTATGGTTCCTGAAGCCGAGAACTGTGATGCAATGATGCAGGTGTTCTATCCAGGTCAGATGGGTGGTCAGGCAGTGGCAGAGACACTCTTTGGTGACAACAATCCGTCAGGTCGTCTGCCTCTCACTTTCTATAAGGATACACTTCAGATGCCAAGTTTCCTTGATTACAGCATGAAAGGTCGTACATATCGCTATATGAAAGAGAAGCCTCAGTTCTGCTTCGGTCATGGACTCTCATACACCACCTTCTCCTATGGAGATGCACAACTTGTTCCTGCTTCATATACAGCAGATGGCAAAATGACAAAGGAGAAGATCATCATCCCAGTTACCAATACTGGTTCACGTGATGGTGCAGAGGTTGTCCAGCTCTATGTTCAGCGTCCGGATGACAGTGAAGGTCCTGTGAAGACGCTTCGTGGTTTCAAGCGTGTGAATGTAGCCAAGGGTGAAACCGTCAATGTGGAATTGGATATCGATGATGATACTTTCGCATGGTATGATACTCGCACAGGATGTATGATGGCTTTAAGTGGTCGTTACAACATTCTTTATGGTGGTTCATCAGACGATAGCTGCCTTAAGACGCTTGAGGTTACAAGACCTTAATGGACTCGTTTGCGAGATGTCAAAAAAACCGTCAAATACATAACGTTTGGCGGGTTTTTCGCATTCAGGAACTAAGGGCTGTATCTCTCTGGTGAGCTCTGCCGAAATACTCGTACCCAGCAGCTCATACTTCTATAAGTCAATCTTTGTCTGATTTCACTTGGAGAAAGGGATGTGCGTACAAAGCACAGGGTAGGGACACCTGGTAACAGGTCGAAATAGTTGTTGTCAAACCAGCAGTCTTCTGCACCATCAATGAAGAGGGCAAGGGCGCGAACAAACTTGTCTGCCTTGAGGGTGATCAGACAACCGCCATCTGCTGCCTCAACACTCACCTCGGGTTTAACAGGCATCAGTCTCAAGTCTTTCTGCAGGCAGAGGAAACAATTTGTCTGATAGCTCACACCTGAAGATGTGGAGAGTTGCATATTAACCACCACATCCTCACGCTGTCGGCCTTTCAACAATTCTGCTAAAGGTTGCTCAAGAATCAAAGTGGATGTGTTGGCTGGAATGTCAATGGCCTTGGTGAGCGTGTTTACTGTCTGCCCGCTGAGGGTATAGACAGTCAGTTTCAACTTGCCTTGCTGTTGACGTAACAGGTCGCTGACAGCATAGACGAGCAAGCTGTCACCTTCAGCGATGGCGGAGCATATCAAAGGCTCAAATGCGTGGCGCACCATATAGTGTGCTGCCTTCCAACGACCATAGTAGTCGCGTGTGGCCCACGATGCTACAGGCCAACAGTCGTTATGCTGCCACAGTAGCGACCCCATACAATGGGGCATGTTGCGGCGATGGGCCTCGATGGCTGTACGCATCGCATCACCCTGCAAGAGTTGTGAGGCATACAAGAACTGGCGGAAATCCTTAGTTTCACCATATTCACTGTTGACATACCACTCAATCACCTTGTTGGCCTCCACACCGCCACGCTGATGCCACATCATCAGCGGACTGCTGATATCATGTGTCGTGGTGTCAGGGGCATAGCGGAGTACCGTGCCATACTCTGGGAACGACTGCATGCCATATTCGCTGAAGAAGTGAGCCTTCTCCTGATTATAACTGTTCACAGGCATACGGCGATGCCCCACACCGTAGAAATGGCGGTCGCCATTGATGCCATCGCTGCCGCGACCTCTGACAGAGAAAGGTGAACCAACGGTGTAGATGTCATCTGGAATTTGCTGGTTAGCGATCTCCTGCAGTACATCGTAATAGAGATGCTCCTGTTGTTCACCAACCAATCGGGCCCCCTCGGGATTGCTCTTCTCCATCTTGGCCTTCCATCCCCAGTTGTACCATGCATCCGTACACTCATTCCCGCCGCACCATATCACAATACTTGGGTGGTTACGCAGACGGCGCACATTGTCGATAGCTTCCTGACGCACGCTTTCCAGCCATTCACCCTCAGCAGGATAGGTGCTACAGGCAAACATGAAATCCTGCCACACCATCAGTCCCATCTCGTCGCAGAGGTCATAGAACAGGTCATCCTCATAGATGCCTCCGCCCCACACGCGAATCATGTTCATATTGGCCAATACGGCATCCTGCAGAGTCTGGCGATGGCGCTCGGGAGTGACGTTCGTCAGGAAATTATCCTGTGGAATATAATTGGTGCCCTTGGCAAACACGGGTACACCGTTGAGCACGAAATAGAACTGACGGTTGCCGTCAGCATCAGGAGTCATCACTAGTTTTACAGAGCGCAAACCTATGCGCTTATCATGCTGAGAAAGCAGTCTGCCGCCAGCTGTGACCTTTGTAGTAAACGTATATAACTCAGGCTTCCCTAAGCCGTTGCACCACCAGAGCCTTGGATCCTTTATGGAAAATTCCACAGGAATCGTATTGATGCCTTTGTGCAGCGAGCACTTCCTGGTAGCCACTATGTGCCCGTTGTTCTTATCGGTGATGGTAATAACAACTTTCTCAATATCCTCATCGGCTTCCATTTCCACGACATCAGTGAGTTGCGCCTTCTTGGCAGTCACTTCTCTCTGACGCAGATGAATGTCGGTAATCCTTGCCTTGCTCCACGACTCCAGATATACACTACGCCAGATGCCGGAGGTAACTAGTCGCGGGCCCCAGTCCCAGCCATAGTGATAGCCGGCCTTACGGGCAAACACACTGAGCTTACGATCCAACAGCCCACCATTCTCTGACTGGTCGTTGGCGGCCTGGTATAGGTAAGGATGCTTCGCCCATTTAGGCAGATCTACCTTGACGGGAGAATGGAAATAGACGCGCAGCACATTTTCGCCCGCTTTGACCTGGGGCTTGACGCTGATGCGCCAACGGCGGAACATATTATCAGCTTCTAATATCTTGGAGCCATTCAAGAACACATCAGCGTAAGTGTCCAGTCCGTCGAAGCATAGGTCGATGTGCTCGTCGGCAAGAATAGTCTCATCAGCATGGAATGTTGTCTCATAAACCCAGTCCTCCTTATCGACCCATTGCACCTTCCGTTCGTTCAACCCGATATAAGGGTCGTCGATGAGTCCCAGACACAGCAAGTCTGTATGCACTACACCTGGCACCTGAGCAGGATAGCGGTTTGGGAAACGTGCCTCACCGAATGTCCATCCCTCATGCAGATACTGTCGTTTCTGAGCGGACAACTGCATGACTGATGCGAACAATAGCATGATGACTATAGCATAAAAGTTCCTATTTTTCATGAGTTCTTATTTTGGGGAGTGAATCAATATTTCCTGCAATACGATGCCAGGGTCAAGGAGATAGATACGAAGCCGCTGATGACCAGTCACGGTGATGGGGAGGCTGCGCGAAGCATAACCGCGAAGTACATTCCAGCGCCACTCGGCAGTGAAGTCGTTGGCGTGAATAGAGAAGATGGTGGGAGCCGAATCGCCTAGCTGTATGGCATAACGGATGTCCCTGCCGTCATAGACATGCAGCGTAGGCAGCGTGCGGATCTCTATAGTGGCATCGCCAGCCTGCAAGTCGAGTTCATATTCTGTGTATGGAGCTGCCTTTATGTTCTCCTGCTGATACGACGGCGTGTCGAAAGGCTGAACCAGTACGCCGTCCGTATAGCCCAAGCCTTCTATGCGCTGGATACTTCCTTGCTTATTCTGATAATATGAAGCAGGAATGCGCAGACGAGGTTCCTTGACGAACGGTGGATAGAGTCCGAGGAAAATCTGGTCGATGCGGGCATCGGCCTTCAGGTCGGTGATGCGGAGATGATTGTCGCCCTTCTTGAGGTGTACCGTTCCTACACGGCTCCACATCGGACCAACGTAGGGCGCATGCCATACATTATTAATAGGTGTTGCTGAGGCTACAAAGCTGTCATCCTCTGTTTTTATCTGGCAGAACGCGTTGTCCTTAGCTTCCTTCGAGAAATTGCGGATAGGTGTTAATGCCTCTATCCATAAAGGCATCTCAGCATCGGCATCACAGGTAATGATGGTACCTTTGCTTGATAAAGTTTCGCTGACAGAGAGGAAACGTGCCTGAGGCCAGTTCTTCGTCTGCGTTATCAGTTCGGGTGTAGCCAAAGGCTGCTCTATCTTCTCAGAGCGGAACCAATGGTAGGGTTGCCAGTTGAAGAATTGCTGCCATTTACCATCAAGGATATCCTCATTATAATAATGAGTCCACTCATTGAGACTATCGAACATCTGCCTGACCCAGTTGGCGTCAGCCATCGCTCCGATGCTATCGCCTGCTGTAGCCCTTACCATACTGCGACGCGCCAAAAGCTGGTACTCGTTGATCATCGCTGCCCCACAGACGGGATATCTGACGAGTTCGAAGTAAGCATTCTTCAGTGATTCAGGGATGCGGGAGGCCAGTTCTGTTGCATGTGCCCTCAGGGCGCGCCACTCCGCAATGCGCTGCTCAATCTGCTCTGCGCTGTAATCGACGAACCACACGTGTGCATCCTTGCCAGCTGCCTGCAAGCGATAGTAGCCAGCCTGAATATTGGCAATCTCCTGCGCTACCTCGTTGCCGAAAGTCTTCGTAGCCCAATATTTGATATAGTTGTGAGCCTCGGAGGGCTTCCAGCGATTGATATCCCAAGCCAGATCCATCACAAACGAGATTTCTTTCTCGGCTGGTTTGATGTCTCCCACATTGAACACCCAGATCTTGCGGGCACCATAGGTATAGGCCTTGGTCAGTTCCGTGCTCAGAAAGGTTGTTGAGAGCGGACTGAGCCAAATCCAACTGGCGGGGTCGCCATGATAGGAGAGGTGATAGTAGATGCCTGCGCCGCCTTTGCGCTTCATCTCTTCTGGATTGCAGAGGTTGCGGCAGTAGCCGTGTTTGTCGTCACTCCAGAGCAATGTCACATCCTCTGGCACTTTCAGCCCATTATGGTAGGCCTCAAGCACCTCCTCATAAGTGCAGAGCACCTGCGGAATCTCCTCGATGGGCTTCTTGATGTTGCGGCGCAACATATCCCGCTGATCATCGATGGCCTGTTGCATCAGTGCTACGCGCTCGGCTGTTGTGTTGGCGCCCTCCATCGGATAGTCGTGGATGCCACGCAGGCCGAGTGTATAGGTGTTCTCGTATCGTCCGTTGGTTTTTACACGTGTTTCCCAGTAGTTCTGCATCGTCTGGCGATTGGTGATATAGTTGAAATCACCGAGCCCTTCTTCGCCCCGTTCCTTTGCCCTTTGATTCACAGCTTTCCATTCACCTTCGTTATTTCGCAGCATCTGCTCACAGTGCGACGAACCCATCACGATGGCATAGTCATCAGCGAGTCGGGCATTCTCCGGATTATCATTGAAAGCCTGCGTTCCTGGATGCATGGCGGGCCAGAGATAGTTGGCCTTCAGGCGCAACAGCAGTTCAAAGACTCGCTTGTAGGTCTCTGGCCCCACCTTACCGTGTTTCAGCTCTGCCCATCGTGCCCAACCGCCGAAACGCTCATCGTTGATAAAAATGCCTCGATATTGCACAGAAGGTTCCCCTTGTACAAATGTGCCAGGCTCCATATAGAGTGCTTTTTTCTTGGTGGGCGTAACGTCAGCCCACCAGTACCAGGGCGACACACCGATGGCCTCGCTCAGTGATGTCAGGCCGAATGCTGTTCCTCGTCGATCGCTGCCTGCAATGACAAGAAGTTGCCCTTGTCTGGGGCGGTTGACGGTAGTGATGACATACGATTCCCATTTGCCTTTGATGGCTGACACATCGATGACCTTCTGTCTGACCAACTCATCGATGATGCGGCTGTGGCCTACAGTGCCAGCAACGACCGTTGCTCCATGAGGTAGCTTCTTGAGGGACGTAGCCGATACTATAGTGGAACGGGCTGACGTAACCCGTTCCACATCGTCTGCCAGCATCTGTGCGGCAATGCTCACCACTTTATAATCACCCGCATCGGTGCAGATCGTGGCCTCACTTAAGGGGAACCAATCGGTCTGGGCATTTTCTGAAACTTTGGGAAAGTCTGCCATAACATTACCACGTAACGGCAGCATCACCAACAGACTACAAAATATAAAGATTGCTTTCGAAGTCATCGCTTGTCAGAATATTACAGTTTCATCCAGCCCATCACTCCAGAAGCATGTGTTTTATGCTTTATTGAACTTCGTCTTCGGTTGCTTGCAGCGTGGGCAACGCCAGTCGTCGGGCAGGTCCTCGAATGCCACACCGTCGTGTTCGGCCGGATCATACAGATAGCCGCAGACAGAGCAGACATACTTTCCAGAGTCTTCCTTCTTGGAGAAATCTATCTCTGCCAATACAGTTGGTACGGGATTGTCGAGATCCATCACACGTTTGGCCTCTAGGTTCTCGTAGCCCTGTGGTGTATGGGTGCCGCAATATATGGTAGGCTGATTGCGAACGAACTCACGCACACGGTCCATCGTCTCGCGAGCTGCTGGCAGGTCGTCATAGACCACAGAAAGCTTGTTCGCATAAAGAGCCTCGTCAACGTAGGTGATGTCCCCCTCGAACATATAGAACAAGCCCTCGTTCTCTGCGATGATAAGGCTGTTACCATTTGTATGTCCCTTAGCCTTGATAAAATAAACGCCATCGGCAATCTTCTGACTCTCAGGGAAGTTGTAATAAGCGCCGTCAGTGAATTCAACAGGAACTATATTAGGGATGTCCTTGAGCTCATCTGCTCCAATTTCTTCTGCATTAACATAAATCTTAGCATTGGGGAAAGAACGAAGCTCTCCTGAATGGTCGGCATGCTTGTGGGTCAGCAGTATCTTTGTAACCTGCTCTGGCTTATATCCCAATGCAGCCAAAGCATCCATATATTCGCAGATGCTCTTACCGATATAGATGGGTGCCGTCTCCTCTGGTGCACCATCGGGGAAACCTGCTGGCAGGCCGGTATCCACCAAGATGACTTCGTTGCCGGTGTCTATCAGATAGTTCTGCAGACTGCCACGATAGCGGATGTTCTTGTCAAACTTCTCTTGTCCTTCCTCGCCACCAAATACGAATGGCTGAGAATAGAATCCGTCTTTTCTGAATTTTACAGCTTTGATGTCCATAGTTTCTTCTTTTTTGTGAATATTATTGTTGTTTGTTACCATTTTGCAAAGATAAGCTATATTTTTCATATCATTCTAAACCCAAACGGAAGAAAAATTGATTGAAACGGAAATAACTCGCATTTTCTTTGTATATTTGCACCCACAATCCATCAAGCAACTGCAATATGTTCAGATTAGAAGCCACCTGGATGTGGCAATACGGCCACGACACCATCCCTGACTGGGACGGAAAACTATTGATTGTCGATACCGATGCGCATAATTCGTTAGTAGAAACCAATGCGTTGCCGGGAACCGTTGCCGCTTACGGTTACACCATTGTGCTGCAGGGGTGGATAACGATGCTATACAATGGTCGTGAGGTTCACTACACCAAGGACGACCTAATTATATATGCTCCGGGGATGGCGGTAAGCGTCATAGATATCTCCAAAGACTATCGTGGCATCTGCCTTGTGGCCGATAAGGACTTTGCCTTCGAATCACCGACGATGCGCGATGCCATCCGTGCCGCCTACCTGCCTATAGTAGAACTGAATGAGCCGCGCTTGATTCTTGCAGAAGAAGATAATCTCCACCTCATGGAACTGATGGGCATCATCCGCCGCTATCTCCTCTCAGCTGACCATCCTTTCCGCAGCGAGTGCCTTCGCACCACATACGGTCTCTTTCTGCTTGAACTGAATGCCATCCAGGAACGCACCATCCGCGAGCGCCGATTCCCCAAGCGCATCGAGGAACTGTTCTTCGATTTCCTTCGTCTTGTGCCCATCCACTTCACTGAGCATCATGATGTGGCCTTCTATGCCTCACAGCTCTGTATCACACCGCGCTATCTCTCACAGATTGTCCGAGAGGTTTCTGGCCGCACCGTCGTCGATTACATCAACCAGATGCTTGTCATGGAGGCCTCCTACCTGTTGCAGCAGACCTCACTCCCCATCGTCGATATAGCCGACCGCCTGCACTTCTCTGAGTCAGCCTCGTTTACCCGTTTCTTTACCAGGATGAAAGGCATGACCCCAAGGGAGTTCAGAAAGGGGAAATAGATGCATTCAGTATCTAGCTTCCAAATTATAAATCCAGATTTATCAACTCATACTTCTTGGAGCCAAGGCCAATCTGGGCTGCATGGTCGATAGTGTGTGTGCCATGCTGCTTGTCGATGCGCTTCAGCAAATCGGTAGGATCGTTCTTAGCCGTCACCTTCTGCTGGTTGATGATGTCGATGCAGGCCTGGTCGAGCGCTACGGGGTCGGTAGAGGCGAGAATGCCATAGTCTTCCAGCTTCACAGGCGCAGGATGATCCACGCAGTCACAGTCTATTGACATGTTGTTCATGACGCTGATGTAGATGATGCCCTGCTTCTTGTTGAAGTAGTTCACCACGGCTTGCGCGGCAGCAGCCATGCTTTCGAGGAAACCATCCTGATTACCGATGAACTCTGGTGTCCACAACTTGCCCATATCCAGTTTCTCCATCTTGCCAGCCGAGTGGATGTAAGCTTTGCCGTTCTGACTGGCGCAACCGATGGAGAGGTTCTTCAGCGCACCGCCATAACCACCCATAGGATGACCCTTGAAGTGGTTGAGGGCAATCATGAAGTCGTAGTTGGCCATGTGTCCGCCTACGATGTCGTACTTGATGTGCGTCTGATCCTTTACGGGGATGCGTATCTCGTCGTACTCGTCCATGATATCCACTGGAAAATATTTTGTGAAGCCATGACGCTCAATCACTTTCCAATGGTTAGCTGAAGAGTTGCGGTCATCCTGCTCGTTTCCTGCACCACTGCTGTAGGCGGTGTTACATTCTACGATGGTGCCGTCCACCTCCCATATCAGGTTTTTCACCAGTTCAGGTTTCAGGTAGTTGGGATTGCTGCCTTCGCCTGTTGACATCTTCACTGCCACACGCCCCTTGGCTTCAACGCCAAGTGCCTTGTAGATTTTTACCAACGACTCTGGTGAAATCTCCCTTGTGAGATACACCTTTGATGCCTGCTGAGCCATCACCGCAGCTGACACCATCAACATGGCTGCTGCCAAAATAAAGTTTGCTTTTCTCATAAATATACTTGAATATGACTACAAAAGTAGTAATAAATACCGAAATTTCGCTATTTTTGCGGAATGTTTTAGAATAATTAGTAAATGGACAATAAGCCCCCGAAATCGTACTTTGTCTCAGCAACTATTATTCAAGTTCTGCTGCCGATATTCTGTTGGTGACATGCCTAAGTGCTCCTTGACAAACTTGCCGAAGAAGGACAGGTTAGGAAAGTCGAGTTCGTTGCAGATTTCCTTGATCGTCTTGTTGGTGTAACGCAGTTGCTGGCGGATAGTGCCCACAGTGGTCTCATGAATCAAGTCAAGGGGCG
>CAMJGE010000026.1 GCA_946405145.1 uncultured Prevotella sp. | reverse complement strand
GTGTAAAGACGGTGACGTCAAAGCCGAGCACTACTAATTGCCCGATATCTTTCGCCATGCTGATATTATCAGATGTAATGAGTTTCTAGGCAGGGGCCATTGCTAAAGTCTTGTGTGGAGATAGTCACCCATACTAGCGGTGCTAGGCTAGGATACCTAGGTTGCCTAGGATACCTAGGATGCCTAGTCGATCTAGAAAAGAAATATCAGGTGGTTATTGCAGCGGGGTCCCACCTCTTCCCATTCCGAACAGAGAAGTTAAGCCCGCCTGCGCCGATGGTACTGCAATGCAATGCGGGAGAGTAGGAAGCCGCCGTCTTTTTCAGCAAGCCCTGATTCACAATCGTGAGTCAGGGCTTCTTTTTATGCATAAGATGTAATAAACGGTCGCTATTTGCGTTATTTATCTGTATGCTTTGGACAGATAGAATCAGACAAATAAAGATAATCTTGGTTATTGCTGCTATTATCATTGCGATGACCTCACTGTTGGTGTCTCATTATCTTGTTAAAGACCTGTCTAACGAGGAACGGAAAAAGATGGAAACCTGGGCTCAAGCATTGAATGTACTGAATCATGCGGATGAACATACAGACTTGTCATTGGTGCTTGACGTGCTTCAGGGTAATACGACAATCCCTGTGGTTATTTTGGACTCAGCCGGAAATGTCGGTGACTATCGGAATATTTCTATTGATGGTAGGACAGCTGAAGACTCGAATAACTATATCACCCAATATGGACATCGTCTTTACGAATCAGGCAAATATATTAAGATCAATCTCATTGATTCTGCCAAAATTAATGATTATCAGTTGGTGTGCTATGATGATTCTGTCTTGTTGAAGCGACTCTCACATTATCCCTATTGGCAGTTAGGTATTGTTATGGTTTTTGTGGTGGTGGCTATCTTTGCGCTCTTGTCTTCAAAGAAAGCTGAACAAAACAAGGTGTGGGTGGGACTTTCAAAAGAGACGGCTCATCAGTTGGGTACCCCTATTTCCAGTTTGATGGCATGGGTGGAGATCTTGAAGGAGAATCATCCCGACGATGAACTCATACCTGAGATGAACAAAGATGTGATGCGGCTGGAACGTATCGCTGAACGCTTCTCGAAGATTGGCTCGCTGCCTGAGCCCAAGGAAGGCTCGATGAACGAGGTGCTGACTCACGTGGTGGAATATATGCACCATCGCACTTCGGATAAAGTGGAGATAAATTGTAACATGCCTGATCATGATGTTAGGGTGATGATGAACGCCTCGTTGTTTGAGTGGGTGATTGAGAATCTCTGCAAGAATGCTGTGGATGCCATGGATGGTAGCGGTAAGATAGAACTGATACTGCTAGAAGACGGCGGACATGTGGTCATCGAAGTGGCAGATACCGGCAAAGGCATCCGCAAGAAAGATATCAGAAATGTGTTTACACCAGGTTTTACTACCAAGCAACGTGGCTGGGGGTTAGGTCTTTCTCTTGCCCGCCGTATTGTGGAAGATTATCACAAAGGCAAGATTTTTGTCAAGTCATCTGAACTTGGTAGAGGTACAACCTTCAGAATAGAATTATAATTTCTACATTTAATTCTAGCAATTGCTGGAATTAAATGTAAAAAGTGCTAGAATTAAATCTGGTAACTGACACATTTTATTGCACAAACGCCCCCTATTGTGTGTAATATAACCCTTTGAAGATGACGGATTTTGTGTAGAAATGATAAAAAATTAAAATAACTGCACCTTTATTGGAAAAAAGTTTGTACCTTTGCACGCTGAATTATGTGATTATGTGTGGTTTAGAGTTAATGAAGGTAGATTTGAGAGGGCTGAAAGACGAGGTGACAACCTTGGAATTCAATCTCGATGATACATACTTTCAGGCTTTGGACGGCGCAGATGTGAAGCAAGGCTCTTTGCATGTGTCGGTGTCTATACGCAAGGCTACCGGCTTTTTCGAGTTTCAGTTTCATACTGCAGGCGTAGTCACAGTGATCTGCGACCGATGTCTCGACGAGATGGAGCAGCCGGTGGAGACCGACAACCGCCTGATTGTCAAGCTCGGAAGCACTTACTCAGAGGAAGATGACTTGATCGTGGTGCCTGAGAACGAAGGAATGCTCGACATGACGTGGCTCATCTATGAGTTTGTAGCGCTGGTTATACCCATCAGGCATGTGCATGCACCTGGCAAGTGCAACCCTGCCATGACGAAAGCTCTGGAAGAGCTGTCAGCTGACCGAAGCAGCGATGAGGAGTCCGCCCAGCCCACAGATTCCCGCTGGGAGAAACTGAAGAA
The DNA here is from genome assembly GCA_946405145.1 of uncultured Prevotella sp. Lineage (GTDB taxonomy): Bacteria > Bacteroidota > Bacteroidia > Bacteroidales > Bacteroidaceae > Prevotella. The sequence goes on along the minus strand of CAMJGE010000026.1, from coordinate 25,278 downwards.
TTTAAAAATTTAAGAATTTAAAAGAATATAGAATTATGGCACATCCTAAAAGAAGACAGTCAAAGACTCGTACCCTCAAGCGTCGTACTCACGACAAGGCAGTAGCTCCCACACTTGCAGTATGCCCTAACTGTGGCGCATATTACGTTTATCACACCGTATGCCCCACCTGTGGATACTATCGTGGTAAGGTAGCTATCAAGAAAGAGGAAGAAGTAGCAGAGTAATTGAAAGCTAAGCGACAAAAGTGAAAAAAATCAACTGCATAATCACCGGTATTGGTGGCTACGTTCCCGAATATATCCTCACCAATGAGGAGCTCTCGAGAATGGTGGACACCAACGATGAGTGGATTATGACGCGCGTCGGCATCAAGGAGCGCCACATCCTCACAGAGGAAGGTCTCGGCACCAGCTATATGGCCCGTAAGGCCGCCAAGCAGCTGATGCAGAAGACAGGTGCAGACCCTGATACCATCGACGCTGTGATCGTAGCCACAACAACGGCAGATTATAAGTTCCCATCTACAGCATCCATCGTGGTGGGCAAGCTCGGACTGAAAAATGCGTTCGCGTTTGACTTCTGGGGTGCATGCTGTGGATTCCTCTATTCGCTCGACGTGGCATCAACGATGATTCAGAGCGGCCGTTATAAGAGGATTATCCTCATCGCTGCCGACAAGATGTCATCAGTCACCGACTATAAGGACCGTTCCACCTGTCCGCTCTTTGGCGACGGTGCGGCTGCAGTGCTCCTGGAGGGTACGGAGGAAGAGAACATCGGCGTGATGGATTCATACCTGCGCTCTGATGGTAAGGGACTGCCGTTCCTGCACATGAAAGCCGGCGGCTCAGTCTGCCCGCCTTCGCACTTCACCGTCGATCACCGTCTGCATTACCTCTATCAGGAGGGGCGCACCGTGTTCCGCTACGCTGTGACGAACATGAGTAACGACTGCGCCATCATCGCTGAGCGTAATGGTCTGAACAAGGATAACATCCAGTGGGTGGTTCCTCATCAGGCTAACATGCGTATCATCGAGGCTGTAGCTAAGCGCTTGGATATGCCTTTGGAGCAGGTACTGGTTAACATCGAGCACTATGGTAACACCAGCTCTGCGTCGATACCGTTGGCCATCTGGGACAATGAAAGCAAACTGAAGAAGGGTGATAATATGATCTTCACTGCCTTCGGTGCCGGATTTGTTCATGGAGCATCCTACTACAAATGGGCTTATGATCCGAAGTAAAAGTGTGAAGTGAAGAGTGAAAAGTTGATACACAAAGCAGGATTTGTGAATATCGTTGGAAACCCCAACGTAGGTAAAAGTACGCTCATGAACCAATTGGTTGGTGAGCGTATTTCTATTGCGACATTCAAGGCGCAGACCACCCGTCATCGTATCATGGGCATCGTGAATACGCCGGAGATGCAGATTGTTTTCTCCGACACGCCGGGTGTGCTGAAGCCCAACTATAAGCTGCAGGAGTCAATGCTCGCCTTCTCGGAGTCGGCACTTCAGGATGCTGATGTGCTGCTCTATGTCACCGATGTGGTAGAGGATCCGGAGAAGAATATGGACTTTCTGGAGAAAGTGCAGAAGATGGACATCCCTGTCATCCTGCTGATCAATAAGATCGATAGCCTCGCTAGCCAGCCTAGTAATCCTAGTGAGCCTAGGCATCCTAGGCATCCTAGTAATCCTAGTAATCCTAGCCAGCCTAGTCCTCCTAGCCAGGCTAGATTAACTAGCATCGTCGAGCACTGGCATGCCCTCCTGCCAAAGGCAGAGATCCTGCCCATCTCCGCCAAAAACAAATTCGGTGTCGATCTCCTGCTGAAGCGCATTCAGGAGCTTCTGCCCGAGAGTCCTGCCTATTTCGACAAAGACCAGCTCACCGACAAGCCCGCCCGTTTCTTCGTCTCGGAGATCATCCGCGAGAAGATCCTGCTCTATTACGACAAGGAGATTCCTTACAGCGTAGAGGTGAGTGTGGAGCGATTCAAGGAAGACGAGAAGCATATCCATATCAATGCCATCATCTATGTGGAGCGCGACTCGCAGAAGGGCATCATCATCGGTCATCAGGGCGTGGCCCTGAAGAAAGTGAGCACCGAGGCCCGCAAGACACTAGAGAAGTTCTTCGATAAGCAGATCTATCTCGAGATCTTCGTGAAGGTCGATAAAGACTGGCGCAGCTCCGAGCGCGAACTAGAGCACTTCGGATATAATCTAGATTAACCTAGGCATCCTAGGCCCCCTAGAAAACCTAGAAAACCTAGGCCCCCTAGAAAACCTAGGCCCCCTAGAAAGCCTAGCCCGCCTAGCCTAGAAAAAGAAAAGAATTATGGGAAATTTAGTAGCAATAGTAGGCCGCCCCAATGTGGGAAAATCAACGCTTTTCAACCGTCTGACGAAAAGTCGCCAGGCGATTGTCAGCGACGAGGCAGGCACCACCCGTGACCGTCAGTACGGTAAGTGTGAGTGGTGTGGCCACGAGTTCTCTGTCGTCGATACTGGCGGCTGGGTGGTTAATTCAGACGATATCTTTGAAGAGGAGATCCGTAAACAGGTGATCATCGCCACCGAGGAAGCCGATCTGGTGCTTTTCCTTTGTGACATCAACAATGGTGTGACAGGCTGGGACATGGATGTGGCTCAGATCCTGCGCCGTGCCAAGCTGCCTGTCATCCTGGTGGCCAACAAGGCCGACGACGGTAAGGACCTCTATGATCAATATGAGTTCTATAAGCTCGGACTGGGTGATCCCTGGCCCATCAGTGCCGCTACCGGCAGTGGTACAGGCGATCTGCTCGACGAGGTCATCAAGGTCCTGCCCGAGAAAGCCAAGGACGATCTGGAGGATGGTATCCCCCGCTTTGCGGTGGTAGGGCGCCCGAATGCCGGCAAGTCGAGCATCATCAACGCCTTCATCGGCGAGGATCGTAACATCGTGACGGAGATTGCCGGTACCACCCGCGACTCCATCTACACCCGTTACGATAAGTTTGGCTTCGACTTCTACCTGGTGGATACTGCCGGTATCCGTCGTAAGAACAAGGTGACGGAGGATCTGGAGTTCTACTCCGTGATGCGTTCCATCCGCGCCATCGAGAACAGCGATGTGTGTATCCTGATGCTCGACGCCACCCGTGGCATCGAGGCACAGGACATGAACATCTTCCAGCTCATCCAGAAGAACAACAAGTCGCTGGTGGTAGTGGTCAACAAGTGGGATCTGGTAGAAGAGAAGTCACAGGTGGTCATCGACACCTTCACCAACGCCATCCGTGAGCGTATGGCGCCGTTTGTCGATTTCCCCATCATCTTCGCCTCTGCCCTCACCAAACAGCGTATCTTCAAGGTTCTGGAGACAGCCAAGGAGGTGTATCTGAACCGTAAGGTGAAGATCGGCACGTCGAAGCTCAACGAGGTGATGCTGCCGCTGATCGAGGCTTATCCGCCCCCCTCAGTGAAAGGTAAGTATATCAAGATCAAATATGTGGCTCAGGTGCCCGACACGCAGATTCCTACCTTCGTGTTCTACGCCAACCTGCCACAGTATGTGAAGGAGCCGTATAAGCGTTTCCTGGAGAACAAGATCCGTGAGAACTGGACGCTCACCGGCTCGCCGATAAACGTATTTATCAGGCAGAAATGAGGAAGAGGCTAGAAATACTAGGCAATCTAGGCAATCTAGGCAATCTAGGCATCCTAGGCCACCTAGGCCTCCTAGACCACCTAGAGCGGCTAGGCCGCCTAGCCTTGCTAGTCGCCTTGCTAGGTTTGGTGGCTGCCTGTGGCGGCGCGAGCCGGGAAGAGCTTGCCTCCTTGGCGGCGAAGGGCTATTACACCCACCTGATCCATGGTGAGTACGAGCAGTTCTTCGAAGGCATGGATCAGCGTACGCTCTCTGGCGACACCACCGCTCTGGTGCTCTCTGCCGACTCTGCCTACCGCAGTCAGATGCTCGACAACCTGCGTCAGTTCATGGCGCAACAGGAGCAGGAGCATCACGGCGTGCTTGAGGTGCGTGTCTCTAATGCCACCACCGATACGGTGCAGCAGTTTACTAACGTGTTCCTGGTGCTCTGCTACGGCGATTCCACCAACGAGGAGATCGTGGTGCCGATGGTAGAGCGGAATGGAAGCTGGAAGATGAAATAAAATAGGTAAAAGATAGTTGATATGAAGAGAAGTGCTTTGCTTTTAATGCTGATACTGAGTGTGGTGACAAGCCGTGCACAGTACGTGTCATCGTTGCAGCCGCAGAAGTATGACAAGACGCTCCACTGGGGTGGTGCCTTTCAGCATTTGGATTTGTTGTACAACATCAGTACAACGGGTATCGGCATTGAGGCTGCCACGCCTCTTGGTGAGGATTTCCGCCTGCGTGCCGGCATCACCTATATGCCCCCACTGATGAAGAAGCATCTGAATGGTCAGGTCTATGTGGGCGAGGATAACAGCCACTTTGAGGATGTCCAGGACCTGATGTTCAGAGAGAAGGGTTACCTGATGCAGGACAAGGTGGCGATGACGGGTAAGTGGCAGATGTTCAACGGCAAGGTGCTTGTGGATTACTACCCCCTCGACGATGAGAAGAAGTTCCGTATCACCGCCGGCTTCTATTTCGGTCCTGCCCGTATCGCGAAGATCACCACCGACGGCGAGTCTGCCGCCACCCTGTCGTGTATCGGTGCCTACAACAAGAAGTATTTCGAGGTGCCCGACGGCAGCGATATCCTCCAATGGGGCCTCGCAGGTCTCTATATGGGAACCTATGCCCATGACGTCGTGGATAACGATGGAACGATCCTTCACCAGAAGGGCGATGCCTATCTGATGACACCCTATGACGACGGTCAGCTCGAGATGGAGGTGAAGACCAACAGTCTGAAGCCTTATCTGGGTGTGGGCTATGAACTGCCCTTTAGAAGCCTGGGGCTGGAGAAGAAGACGGATAAGTGGAAGTTCGCCTTCGATGCCGGCGTGCTGTTCTGGGGCGGTTCTCCCAGTGTGAGAGCATCTACCGATGGCATCGACCTTGTGAGAGACATCGACAATATCCCTGGAAAGAAGGGCGATTATATCAAGAAAATCAAGAAACTGGCTGTTTATCCAAACATCAGTATCAGTGTAGTACATCATATTTTTTAATTTAAAATAGAACATGAGAAAGTTTTTAGTGATAACATTAATGGCTGGTGCCTTAACGGCACAAGCCCAGACCAGTACCACCGCAACGGCTGGTAACAAAGGTTTCTTAAAGACCCTCGACCTCTCACTCAATGTGGGTACCTCAGGAATAGGTTTCGATTTGGCAACCCCTATCAGTGATATGTTCCAGGTGCGTGTGGGTTATGAGTTTATGCCACCGTTCCGTGTGGGTATCGATTTCCCTATCGAGGTGGGTGGCGAACCTGCAGAGAAGTACGATGCAAACGGAAATCGTGTGGAGAGCCGTTTCGATCGTCTGGCGAAGACACTGAAAGAGGTGACTGGCTATGATGTGGATGATCATGTGGAGATGATAGGAAAGCCTACCATGAACAATTTCAAGCTGCTTTTTGATGTGTTCCCCTTCAAGAACAATAAGCACTGGCACTTTACGGCAGGTGTTTATATCGGACCGAATCAGTTTGCCAGAGCCGACAACTCGATGGACGCAATGACCTCCCTGATGGCAGTGGATATGTATAACCACATCTACGGTCGTGTGGAGAACTCGTGGATAACTGGTGAGCCTGTGCTGGATATTACTATCGGTGGCACGCCCTTCCGTCCGGAGTTGAACCCTAAACAGATGCAGTCTATCCTGTCCAATGGCCGCATGGGCTTTACGTTAGGACAGTACACGGAGGATCAATATAGTCCCGATGGACTCCTGATTCATGCAAAGGGTGATCCTTACATCATGGAGCCGGGAGAAGACAATCAGGTGCATGTCTATGCCAAGTCGAATGTCTTTAAGCCTTATCTGGGCTTCGGTTATGGAGGTCGCCTTTGCAAGAACCGTGATGACTGGAAGGTTTCCTTCGATGCTGGCCTGTTGTTCTGGGGAAAGCCAGACCTCTATACCCACGACGGCACGAACCTGACTAAGGATGTAGAGAATATCACTGGTAAAGTGGGCGACTATGTCGATCTGTTTAAGGGCTTAGCCGTTTATCCTTCTGTCAGCTTCCGCTTTACTAAGACTATTTTTTAAAACAGAATTCATCGTTTTCTCCTTGAGAAAACAGCGTTTTCAATCATAAAAAAGAGGATGTGCCTATTTTGACACACCCTCTTTTTTTGAGTGTATTGATAAGTTTGTATTATTCTGCCGCAACCAGAATCCACTTCTGAGTATCACTATCCTTAACAGCCTTGTAGCTTACGCCTCCGATCACAAAGCGGGTTTGGGTAGCAATCTCATCTTTCTCATTATAGCCTGATGCTACATTATTAATGAACTCGGTATCCTTGGTGATAGCCTTGCCACCAAATGTCGTATTCTCGAAGGTAATCAAACACTTGTAGTTATTAAAGACGGCATTTTCTGTAAGGCCGTTCTTGTCTTCTGCAATCCAGTAACCATTTGAATAAACCCAAGCTCCCCATTCTCCTATTGTGTCATCCCACCAACCGGATCCGTTAGTTTTTCCATTTGCCTTATTTGCAGCAGGGATGTCTTTCTCATCTACAGAACGTTTTTCAGTATACGGGTCTGTCTTAACGCTTCCATCATCATTTAATACCCACCAGTAGTATGCCTTCGTAATGGGCTTGCCATCCTTGTCTGTCCATGGCTGTGAATTTACGAACGAAGTAGATAACTTAAATCCTTTGCTAAATTGGCAGTTATCAAAGATGTAGTTGAACGTTGAACGGTCAGCTGACTGATAAGGAAGGGTAATTACTGAGTAAGGATCGTCTTCTGTTCCTTCAAACTTACAACCTTTTGTTGTAGCTGATTTTCCACTAATTGTACCACTGAATGAAATATAATTTCCTTTGAAAGTAGAACCCTCACTATTTGGATCAATGTTCTGAATATTCTGAGCCGAAAGTGTACAGTTATTAAGTTTGTGATTAATACTGGTTGTAGATGTACCGATAGAATTATAAGCTTTCATTACACAATCTTTAGCGTTCTGGGGTGGAGCAATAGTTGTGTAGCAATCTTTATCTATTTCAAGCTCTTCATATTTATTGGTTACATTATTCTTTACCAAACACTTTGTCTTGTCAACAGTTACATTGGTCATATTTTTGATGCCAGATAATTCTATAGAAGAATTAGATGGTATGATCTTTCCTTCTTCATTTTTATTACCCTCGCTCAAAAGCTTTGCGTCACCTTCTCCAATAATATTGATAGCAGGTTTATAATTGGAAGATGAGAATGCGACATAAGTTTCTGCTTTTGCTCCGTCTGAGATAACGATTTCCACCTCATTTTTGGGATCTTCGGAATATTGCCAAACATTAAAAGATACTCTATCACCATCTTCTCTCTTGAGGATCTTTGCCTTATTTACATAGAAATAATCCTCATCAGTAGGTTTAGTAGTAGGAACTTCGTTTTTCCACAATTCGTTAATACAAATACCTTCTTTCTTTACTTCAAAATAGTTATCCGTCAAAGCACCAAGCACCTTGCCGCCATCCTTCACGACAGCGTTGCCGCCGTTTATCTTCAGCCAGTTCACGGTAACATCCTTCTCGATAACCAGAGTATTCCATGCTGTTGTAGCTGCTACATTGTTAAAAGTTCCACCTTTCAGCGTAACTGTTGAGTTCGGCATGTTAATTCCCAGGTCCAAATTAGATGCAGTAGCAGGGAAGTTAATCTCCACCTTGTTGTCGGATGGTCCTGCAGTAGCATCGTCAGCCACACCCTGCTTCTGAATAATCAGAGGAGCTTCTGCAACGATATTGCTTGGGAGGTTTAATACGACGTCACCACCTGTTACAGTAGCGATGTTGAGCGTATTATCACCAGTTGTACAATTAAGTACTGAAGTCTGGATGTCGATAGTAAAGGTCTTACCATTTTGAGCTGCCTGAATGATATCTTGTCTTACACGGCCAAGCATTCTGTTAATGTCTGCGGTAGAACTACCAGTAATAATGGCACCTCCATCAACCAACTGGATTTCTGGCTTAACCCATACCTGACCATTAATGATGGCATTGTCTTTCTCATCACAGCTTGTCAGTGAAAAGCCTGCAAATATCATGGCTATCGCCACTAGTTTGCCAAAAATAGTCTTTTTCATCATAACCTTTTTGTTTTAGTTTGTAATAATGCGATAATTGTTAATTTTTGGAATTATTTGCAAATATAGACTTTATAATTAATTATCGCAAGGAAATTTAGTTTTTTTTTTTTTTTTTCACACTTCTTTTGGGAAGTGTCATCGCATAGTTGATCTTCAAGGTATATTAAAAGGTACTGTAAATAAAAAAGCTCCCAACTGGGAGCTTCTTTTATTTCTTGATTACTTTTTTTCCGTCTTCGATATAGATGCCTTTTGGCTCCACATTATCAGGCAGGGGTACACCCTGAAGGGTATATCGGCCTTTGGCGCCGGTTGTTGTGGGCTGAATCTTTACGCCCTGAATACCTGTACTGCCATCTGTCGGCATTACGGCAGCGGCATCGTCGGTTACATTCAGGTAAGCCATGTTTGCCGGCACGTACTTTAGAATGTCGGAAGTGACAAAACAGAGTTTACCATCTGACTCACCTAAGACGCGCATCGTCAGTGGGTCAAAGTCTAAAGCATTCCATGCAGGATTATCCCTGCGCTCCTTGCCAGTCGGTGTGATAACAGGGTAGCAGAAGATCTCGGCACTGAGACGGTTGTTTGTCACTGGTTCAACTGTTGATGTCAAAGGCGTCAGCTTGTTGTCTGCAGGTGCTTCACCAGCGCATCGGATCACGACAGGTGTTTTTTGTGGCACCTTATCGCCAATCTCTTCCAGCGTGCAATAGTTGGGTGTCATGCTGTTTACGACATAGGCCTTCATATTGTTGCCCAGTTGAAAGGGGAACGTGGCAAAGAATGTCGTGTAATAGTCGTTTCCGACCTTCACATCGCCATTTAGGCCCAGATACTCGTTATCATCCAAAGGAATAAAATACCAATCCCTGTTAGGGGATTTATTAGGATCGGTTACGATATAGCTGTTGCCTTCCTCTTTTTCATAGTCACGCAGGTATTTTGTGAATTCCATACCATCACTTTTAACGGTGGCCCAAATCCAATAAGCATCATCCATCGGTGTCAGCTGCAGATCCAGCTTATTCTGAGTGGTGAATCCCTGTCCTTCAAGAGCCCAGCCGGTAGATGTCTTTCTTAGGTAGATGATACTGCCTGGATCATCTACGATCACGTTGAAATCAGCGAAAGTTTCCAACGATTGCAGATCTACGTCTCCTGTCCTTTTAGCACTCTCTTTATTCACATAGTCGTTATGAATGGCGAGATAGCGACCAGTCTGTTTGCATTTCAGACGGTAGAAACCTTCAGTTTGTGCGTAGGCGCTGAGGCTTACGATAGCAGATAAAAGGATAGTAATTAATTTCTTCATATGCTAAGTTCTTTAATAAAAAAGCCCAGCCCGTTTGGGGGCTGGGCTCGAATTTATCTATAATCGGATGATTACTCAGCGATACAGATTGATACACGGTTGCTGTCGTTGTCAGCGAATGGCTGAACACGAGCACCCTTGCTATCGAAGCTGATGCGATCGGCAGCGATACCAGCGTCCTTCAGAGCCTTAACAACAGCGTCAGCACGCTTTGCAGACAGACGGTCGTTGATCTTGTCGTTACCAGTACCAGCGTCAGCATAACCTGTTACCTGAACCTTTGCATCCTTGTTCTCGTTCAGATAGGTAACGATGTCAGCTACCTTCTGAGCCTCAGAAGTACGGATGTCAGCCTTGTTGATCAGGAAGAAGATATCGCGGCGGAGTGGCTCTGGAGCTGCAGGAGCAGCGGCGGGCACCTCAACGACCTTCTCAACGATCTTCTCAACATAGCGGATCTCGGGCTCTGGAGCGGGGATGAACTTGGTTGAGTAGGTAGGACCAAGGTTGATCTTCAAACCAGCGAGGGCGTTGAAGTACCAATCCCAGTTCTTAGCCTTCTTTGAGTTGTACTTGTCGCTCAGTGTGTTGGCGCTAATCTCAAGACCAATGCTAACCTTGTCGCTAACCTTGAAGTCACCAGTCAAACCAGCCTGGAGAACCAGACGAGTCTTGGTGCCGTCCCAAAGGTATGCCAGAGGGTCACCGGGGAGCTGCTTGCCAACTACAATAACGTTAGCAGCAGGATCGTACTCTGCATAGGTCAGAGTCTGCTTAATAGCAGTGTTTACATCAGCAGCCTCACCGTTACCCCAAGCGATGTTTGCACCGAGACCAGCGAATGCACCGAAGGTGAATACGCGGTTGGGGTTCACACCTGAAATCAGGTTAGAGATGTTGAATGTAACGTCAACGGTAGGAGCGATGTAGTTCCACTTCCACTTGTAGTCAACATCCTTGATAGATGAGCCACCCTTGCTCTGCCAAGCGTTGATAGCCAGACGAGCGCCGATAACCTTGTTGAACTCACGACCTACGGCAGCCTGTACATTGTAAGACATCAGGTCGCCCATGCCAATCTCTCCGAGAGTGTACTGCACACCCAGGGGCTGGATGTTCACATACCAGTGTGGCTCGAAGACATATTCTGTCGTGCCCTTCTGCTCCTGAGCAGATGCTGTCAGACCAGCTACCAGCATCAGGCAAGACAATATTGCTTTCTTCATTTTCATATCTTTAAATACTCTATTTTTTAGTTCGCGAATGTTAATTACTTACCCTGGATGTAGTACTTGTGAGAACGTGTGATACCGAAGAAGTCAACTGCCTCGTAAGTGATCTCGTAAGTCTTACCAGACTCAGGAGTGAACTTCAGATCCTTGTCGTTTGCGAAGAGAATCTCGTTGAAGCCATTTACATCCTTCAGATCCTCACAGCTTACGATCTTAGCGTATGCAGGAGCGAAGATCTCTGCAGAGTAAGATGTAGGATCAACAGTTACCTCACCCTCAACAACCAGAGGAAATTCCTTCAAACCAGAGATACGGTTTACGTTGCCGTTCTTGTCGATAGCGAGCAGCACGGGCTGCAGGAGCTGCTCAGAGTTGTTAGCAAACAGTTTGTTGAACTTGTTGGTGAACTTCTCCAGCCAGTTGCCAAAGTTGGCACCGTTAATTCTACCCATAACATTCTTGAAGCTGTCAATCATGTCATTAACACTTGTGAAAGAACTCTTCATTGGTGCAACGATGTCATCGATTACAATCTCAACATCACGGTCAGTTACTGTTCCAGCTCTCAAAGTTGTTCCATTTGGAATTACAATAATATACTCACCAGCAGCATTTGTCTTAATGTTGTCGAACACGCTCTCATCGAGGTTCTTCAGATTAATCTGGCTCTTTACTCTGTTCAGGATACGATCAACAAATGGCTCCATCTTTTCAATCAGGTTGTTGACAGACTTAGTTGTGCTGTTAACCTTCTCTGCAAGAGCATTACCAGAGTTGAAGCTGAGGGGCTTGTACATAGCGAACAGGATGTCGCCATTAGCGGTTACATAGTGAGCCTTACCCTTGATGTCGTCGGTGTCAGTGTCATCCAGAATGATGTCGCCATCCTCATCGGCGTTGTCAATGGTGTACTCCTTCTCGATAGCAGCCTCATCGAAGTTGTCCTCCCAAGCGATCTTCAGACGATACTTAGGCAGGTTGGTGTCCTTAGTCAGGAGGTTGTAGTACAGGTCAGCTGCCAAGTGGCCGAGAGCCTGCTTGCTGGTACCGGTTGCACGGTTACGATCGCGCCATACCTGCTTCAGATCATTCTTGAACTTAGACAGATCGAGTTTAGCTGGCTGGAATTTCTCAGCCTGGTCGCCAGCGTAAGCTACACCGAACTTGAACATGTTGTTCTCAGCACGTGTCCAACCCCACTTCAGAATGTCGTTGGTAGCAGCACCGTCTTTTTCAGCGTTAACGATCATCAGACCGTCAACAGGATCACCAGCACTGTTAACCAGTGAGAAGCTGAATACAGAATTCTCGTCAAAGCTCTTATCCTGCAGCTTCTGGTCGTTGAAGAAGCGGTTAACGCTTGCATACATGTAACCAGCGAAACCACCATTGGCTTTAACGGTGAGGTCACCATCCTCGGTTAAATTGATCTCAGCGTTCTTACCAGTACCGAGCTCATCGCCAGCAGCCCAGTCAATCTGGTTGCCGTTCTTGTCTTTAGCTGAAGGGAATACACCTTCCTCAGTAGCAGTACCATAGTTGCTGATCAGCATAAATGGCTCAGCACCAGGAATGTTGATAGAACCAGTCAGGTTGGTGTAAGTAGCTTCGATGTTAGCACCGAGTACGAGGTTGTCGAAAGTCTCGATCAGCCAGTCCTCAAGAGCGTCAACCTCAAGCTGCAGAACAGCGATGTCAGCAGAGTGGTTCTTAACCTTAGTCTCCAGATCAGAAACTCTTGAACCGAGGTCACCATACTGCTTCTCCAAAGTAGCAAGCTTTGTCAGAAGGTTGGTGTAGTCCTGCTGAAGCTCAATCTTTACATCCTCGTTTGTGTCCTTACAAGAAACGAATGATGTTGAGGTAGCAGCTACCAGCGCTACCATCATGATACCATTAATAATTTTCTTTTTCATTTGAACTTAAAAATTATAATTAAACAATTAAAAATAAAAATATATCTTGCTTCTATGCGTTAATTTATATAAATCGGTGACAAAAGTAGGAAATTATTTCTAATCTACCAAGAAAAATTTAATTTTTTTTATAAAAATCTTCATTTTTCTATCATTTGTCACCCTTTTGGGCTTAAAAAGTGTAGAATAGATATTCCCTTACGATTGTCTAGAGGCATTTATTCCTCTCACTCTGATTTGTGCGCCTGACAGGACTCGAACCTGCACGTCGGAAACACCAGATCCTAAGTCTGGCGCGTCTACCAATTCCGCCACAGGCGCTGCTTCTAGTATTGCTAGTACTCCTAGTTTTCCTAGTCTGCCTAGTTCTCTAGTTTCCGGCTGCAAAGATACGCATTTATTTCCAATCTGCCAAAAGATTTCTTGCAAATTCTATCAGCGTATCCCGTCCCTGGGCAAAATCGGCGTCGGTCTGAGCCACGGGATAGTCGGGGGCGATGCCGAATTCTATCTGCTGGCGGTTGCGGTCGTAGGTGGGGCAGGCAGAGAACCTCACGGTCCAGCCGTTGGGCAGGGATGAGGTGAAAGGCATGCCGCTGCCGCCACCCGTCTGGTCGCCTACGGTCTTCACGTCGGGGCAGCACTTCATCAGCTTCACAAAGTCGTTGGCGGCGGAGAACACCTCGCGGTTGGTGATAACGACGGTGGGTTTCTGCCAGCGGAAGCGCGACGAGGGCTCGAGGTACTGGGGCTCCATCTCTGAGAAGTCGCTATGCCCTTTGCCCGTCTTGTGCTGCATATAGCCGGTGAGGGTCTTCTCATGGCAGAAGCGGGCGGCGAGCCGTTCGGCGGCGGTGAGCTGTCCACCCCCGTTGCCTCTCACATCCACGATGAGTCCGTTGCAGAAGGCGAGGTGCTTGATGATCTCGTCGAGGCTGCTCTCACCCATCTCGTTGGCGAAGCTGCCCACGTAGAGGTAGCCGATGTTATCGTCGAGGATGCGGTACTGTGCCCCCGAGGCGATCTTATAGTCGGTACCGAGGTACCGGCGCTGCAGGGTGTCGCTGAAGTTGGTGGGGTAGTCCTCGTGCCAGTGCCAGTAGCGCCCGTTGTCGAAGGCGGTATAGAGGTTCACGTGTCCGTCGCGCAGCTCCGACAGCATGTCGGTGAGCACCTCGAAGAGCTGGTAGTCGTTGAGCTCTCCCATCGCGCGTACCTTATATTTATTATATATACTGTTCCAGTCGAGTCCGTAAACCTCGTGTTTATAGTCGTGGAAGCAGTAGTGCTCATCGATGATCTGCCACAGGGCTTCGAGGTTGCCCTGGGGTGAGTCCTCATGCTCGTCGATATCGACGCAAGAGGTAACTAGGCTTCCTAGGAATACTAGGAATACTAGGCTGCCTAGTTTGCCTAGTTTGGCTAGTTTGGCTAGTTTGGCTAGATTCTTCATAGGCATCGCGTAAAACCAAGCACCACTCTGTGGGTGTAGATATGCTGCTTGAGGTGATTGATATCAGCTTGCTGGTAGTTACCTAAGTAACCGATGCGGAGTGCCCATTTCTCCGCGATGAACCAGTCGAGGGTGAGTATCTGTCGGAAGGTGGGCGCACTGACGAAGGTGGTAGGCACAACGTTCCGGTCGTAGTTGCCCTGTGTGAAGATCTCGTAGTACGACTGTCCGTAATTGGGACTGAACATGATGCCCACGAATGGGAGGTTCAGCTCGTAGCGCAGCGCGAACTGCTGCTGCCTGATGGGAAAGCGGTAGGTGGCGACGGCTGTTGGCATGATGTTCAGGCCCAGTCGAGCCTGGGCGGGGTTGTTAGAGGTGGTCATGTCGTAAAGGAAGCCGAGGTTGGCATTCGCCGTGAAGCCCGCCTGGAGGTGGAAGCTAGGAGAGCTAGGGCCGCTAGGGGTGCTAGGCTGGCTAGATTGGCTAGGTTGCCTAGTTTGCCTAGGGCGGCTAGCGCCTACTAGTGATGCCAGTCGGCTCCAGTAGAGGTTGTAGTTGCCTTCGAGCATGCTGGTGTTGTCGCCCCTGTCTCTGCTCTTCGAGAGGTCGAGCTCGTGCTCGATGGTGTTCTGCCAGCGCTTCTCAGGCTTCTGGCCCTCGTATATATATAAATAGGTGAAGCCGGCACCTGAGAATTTCTCCTGCGAGATATAGGTGTCGAGGATACGGGAGGGGCCGTAGCCGATCATATGGCTCCGTTGACTCTGTGCACTCGCCGTGAGGGCACAGAGAAGCAAGAGCGATAGGAGCTTAGCTTTCTTCATCGTCGTCGAAGAGGGATAATTCGGTTGGCTGGCTAGGAGAACTAGGAGCGTTAGGGGAGCTAGGCTGCCTAGATTCTTCTGGCTCGTCTTCTAGGACTTCTGGTGTTTCGGGCTCCTCAAGGGGCTCAGGGAATCGGGTGGGCTCCAGCTCCACGACGCTCTCGAGCTGACAGGTGGTGAGTCGCTTGCCCTTGGCCTTATAGCCTTTCACGCCGATAAACTGCTCGGCATCGATCTCTTCTGAGCCTCTGAACTCGTCGGCGCCGCCGTAGTTGAGCTGGATGCGCGGGAAGGCGGTGTCTGTCAGCAGGATGAGCTGTGAGTCCGGGTTTTCGGAGAGCCAGTTCTGCTTCTTCTTCGAGGCCTCCATCTGGAAGCGCTTGATATACGGATACCCTTGATTGTCAGCGTCATAGAGGATGGCGGTCCATATCTTGTCGGCATCGTATTTCTCGATGCGCAGGATGTTGTCTTCGTAGTGGTTGTTCTCGTCGAAGTTGCTGAGATAGTATTCGCCGTTCTTTAGGATGACGAGAATCTGGTCTTCGTTGTAGAACTCACCCAGCAGCTGTCCGTGATCGTCGTAGTTCAGGCGCTTCACGTCGGGGTCGTACCACACCTTGCGTCCTCCGAGGGTGGAGTGTCCGCGACTCTTCAGACCGATGCGGTGAACGGGGAATTTCGTGAGCAGGTTACCCTTGGAGGCACGTCCCTTGATCATCACCTCCGAGAAGTCCTTGTCCACGAAGATCTTCTTCAGCTTCGGGTTGGCGTCGAGGGTCACCTTGATGATCTCCGCCTCACCGTTGGGGTTGGCTGAGAAGTACATCACACGGGAGCCCGGGGTGCCTTGTGTCAGGTCGTACTCCTTGTCGCGTGTCAGTGAGGTCACGTTGAAGCGCTTGATGTAGCACCAGCCCTTCTTGCCGTCGCGATACACGGTGTTGTAGATGGTTCGTGAGTCGCTCTTCTTGAACACCGACACGTAGAGCACGTTCTTACCCACGAACACCTTCTCTGCCACGCGGATCACCTTGTATTTACCGTCCTTGTAGAAGATGATGATATCGTCGAGGTCGGAGCAGTTGCACACAAACTCATCCTTCTTCAGCGTGGTGCCGATGAAGCCGTCGTTGCGGTTGATGTAGAGCTTCTGGTTGGCTTCTGCCACCTTTGAGGCCTCGATGGTGTCGAAGTTGCGGAGCTCGGTGAGGCGCGGGTGGTCCTTGCCGTATTTGTCCTTGAGGAACTGGAACCAGTTGGCAGTGACCTCGGTGAGGTTCGCCAGGTCACGGTCTATCTCCTCGATCTCTGCCTTCAGACGTGCCATCAGCTCGTCGGCTTTGTCCTTGTTGAACTTCAGGATGCGCTGCATCTTGATCTCCAGGAGCTTCAGAATATCGTCCTTCGTCACCTCACGTACCAGGGTGGGGTAGTAGGGTGTCAGACGCTCGTCGATATGTTCGCAGACGGCATCCACGTTGGGTGCCTGTTCGAATTTCTTGTCCTTATAGATACGCTCCTCGATGAAGATCTTCTCCAGCGACTGGAAGTGGAGCTGTTCCAACAGCTCGCCCTTGCGGATCTCGAGTTCCTGTCGGATGAGGTCCTTCGTGCGATCTACCGAGTGGCGCAGCACGTCGCTGATGGTGAGGAACTGGGGCTTGTTGTCCTCGATGACACAGCAGTTGGGTGAGATGTTGATCTCGCAGTCGGTGAAGGCATAGAGGGCGTCGATGGTCTTGTCGGAGGAGACACCTGGGGCGAGGTGCACCTGAATCTCCACGTTGGCTGCCGTGAGGTCTTCCACCTTACGGGCCTTGATCTTACCTTTCTCAATGGCTTTGACGATGGAGTCCTGCAGCGTCTCGGAGGTCTTCGAGAAGGGTATCTCGCGGATGACGAGTGTCTTCTGGTCGATCTTCTCGATCTTGGCACGTACCTTCACCACGCCTCCACGCTGTCCGTCGTTGTATTTCGACACGTCGATGCTACCCGCTGTTGGAAAGTCGGGGAACAGCTTGAACGGCTGGTCGTGCAGATAGCTGATGGCAGCGTCGCAGATCTCACAGAAGTTATGGGGCAGGATCTTTGACGAGAGACCGACGGCGATACCTTCGGCACCCTGTGCCAGCAACAGCGGGAACTTCACGGGGAGGGTGATGGGCTCCTTGTTGCGCCCGTCATACGACATCTTCCACTCCGTGGTCTTGGGGTTGAAGACGGTGTCGAGGGCAAACTTCGAGAGGCGTGCCTCGATATATCGTGGTGCGGCGGCACTGGAGCCTGTCAGGATGTTTCCCCAGTTTCCCTGTGTGTCGATGAGCAGGTCTTTCTGTCCCATCTGTACGAGGGCATCGCCGATAGAGGCGTCGCCGTGAGGGTGGAACTGCATCGTGTGTCCCACGATGTTTGCCACCTTGTTGAATCGTCCGTCGTCCATCCGCTTCATCGAGTGCAGGATGCGTCGCTGCACGGGTTTCAGACCGTCGCCCAGATGGGGCACGGCGCGTTCGAGGATCACGTAAGAGGCGTAATCCAGAAACCAGTTCTGGTACATGCCGCTGAGGTGATGCACAGCAGCCGCATCGAAGCGGTTCACGGGTTTGTAGTCGGAGTGGCCCTCTTGCGCCCCGTCGGTTGCAAGCGGTTCTGATTCAGTTGCTTGCGTCTCTTCAGACGCTTGTTGTTCCAAGATCTCGTCGTCTTTTGTTTCGTCGTTCATTACTTTGTGGTCTTTAGCCTTTTAGGGTACAAAGGTACTGCTTTTTAGCGAGAATAAAGAGAAAAAGGAGATTTTTTTTCTAGGCTTTCTAGAGAATCTAGGCTTTCTAGGCTTTCTAGGCCGCCTAGGATGCCTAGCCAGCCTAGTAAGCCTAGGGCTCCTAGCCAGCCTAGGGCTCCTAGCCAGCCTCGGGCTCCTAGGTCTCCTAGGGCCTCTAGGCGCTCTAGGGCTTCTTGCCTTTTTTTAGCTTTTCCAGTTCTTGGAGGGCGGTGGCGAGCTCCCGCTGCAGATTCGCAATCTCCTCTTTCTGATTGGTGCGATAGCCCAGGCGGGCTGCACTCATCCGCTCCTTGATACCGCCATTCTCGATGAAGTCATTCTCCATTTTCTTTTGATAGGTTATCATCATCCTGTCGATATAATGGCAAAGCGAGAGACCGACGTTTGCCATCTCTTCTTCCGACCAGCGTTGGAAATAGGGTTGATAATCCTCCAGCTTATTGTGGTATTTGCAGAATTCCTGCAGGCGACCGTAGCGGGGATGGTCGTTGGTCCATATTGTCAGATGGCGTGAAGTGAGGTAGTCTTCGAAATCTTCCCGCAGCTCCTTGATACTTGATCTTGCCACGTTCAGTAACTTCAGTTCCATCTCTGTTGATGTGACGCCGTCGGCAAATCCTTCTACGATATTCTGTTTACCGGATCGTGCAGCCTGTACCATCTGGTCTATGGTCCGGTCGCCCCGGGTTAGAAAGCGCTTGGTGAATTCGAAGGTGAGCTGATAAAGAGCTTGTGATTTCTGATAGAAATACAAGGTCAGCCAATTGTTCTGCTTACGCAAAATGCTGTTGTTGTCTGGTGCTTCCATATTATGTTGATTCATGATCCAGGCGCAAAGGTAAGCACTTTTGGGGAGATGTGCAAGGATTTTAGAGTTTTTTTTTATCTAGGAGGGCTAGTTTTTTTCTAGGGGCCCTAGGCATCCTAGGCATCCTAGGCCGCCTAGGAAGCCTAGAGGGGCTAGTTCCGCCTAGAGAGCCTAGTTCCCCTAGAGAGCCTAGTTCCCCCTAGGCATCCTAGAGAGCCTAGGCCGCCTAGGTCGCCTAGCCTAGAAAAAAACTAGTTAAACTTTTGGCTGTATCGTGGAAAATGAGTATCTTTGCACCTTGAAAAAGAGCAATAAAGAAATAATAAGAAACAAATGACTGCAAAAGAGATTCGTGACTCATTTAAGACATTCTTCGAGTCGAAGCAACATGCCATCGTGCCTTCTGCACCGATGGTGATCAAGGATGACCCCACCCTGATGTTTACAAACGCTGGTATGAACCAGTGGAAAGATATTATTTTAGGTACCCGTGATCCGGAGCCCCGTCGCCGTGCCGACACCCAGAAATGTCTGCGTGTGTCAGGTAAGCACAACGACCTGGAGGAAGTGGGTCACGACACCTATCACCACACGATGTTCGAGATGCTCGGTAACTGGAGCTTCGGTGACTACTTCAAGGAAGGTGCCATCGACATGGCGTGGGAGTATCTGGTGGATGTGCTGAAGCTGAATCCCGAAGACCTCTATGTGACGGTGTTCGAGGGTTCACCCGAGGAAAACATCCCTCGCGACGATGAGGCTGCCAAGTACTGGGCGAAGCATGTGCCAGAGGATCATATTATCAACGGCAACAAGCACGACAACTTCTGGGAGATGGGCGACACAGGTCCCTGCGGTCCCTGTTCGGAGATCCATGTGGACAGTCGTACGCCGGAGCAGAAGGCTGCTTCAGGCAAGAGTGGCCGTGAGCTGGTGAACCAGGACGATCCCCAGGTGATTGAGATCTGGAACCTCGTGTTCATGCAGTTCAACCGTAAGGCTGACGGTAGTCTTGAGAAGCTCTCGATGAATGTGATTGACACTGGTATGGGCTTCGAGCGCCTGGTGCGCATGCTGCAAGGCAAGCACTCGAACTATGATACCGACATCTTCCAGCCGATCATCAAGGCTGAGGAGCAGATCACCGGGCTGAAATATACCACCTTCGAGGAAGAGGAGGCTAGCCAGCCTAGGGAGCCTAGAGATTCTAGGGAGCCTAGAGATTCTAGGGAGCCTAGAGATTCTAGTGAGCCTAGAGATTCTAGTGAGCCTAGCCAGCCTAGTGAGCCTAGCCAGCCTAGTATCAATGTCGCCATGCGTGTCTGTGCTGACCATCTGAGAGCCGTATCGTTCTCGATCGCCGACGGGCAGTTGCCCTCGAATGCGAAGGCAGGCTATGTGATCCGCCGTATCCTGCGCCGTGCCGTGCGTTATGCCTATACGTTCCTCGGCCAGAAAGAGGGCTTCCTCTATAAGCTCGTGCCGACCCTCGTGCATGAGATGGGTGATGCCTTCCCCGAGCTGAAGGCTCAGCAGCAGCTGGTGACGAAGGTAATCAAGGAAGAGGAAGAGTCGTTCCTGCGTACCCTGGATAAGGGTATCTCCCTGCTCGATAAGGCGATGGCAGAGCTGAAGAGTGTCGGTAAGACGGAACTCGACGGTGAACAGGCATTCCGCCTGTTTGACACCTATGGCTTCCCCCTCGACCTGACGGAGCTGATCTGTCGTGAGAACGGCTTTACCGTGAATGAGGCGCAGTTTGATGTGGAGATGCAGAAGCAGAAGGAACGTGCCCGCAATGCCGCCGCCGTAGAGAACTCGGATTGGGTTGTTGTGTCCCCTAACTTAGGGGGGTCGGAACAGCAGTTCGTGGGCTATGACTATACCGAATATGAGTGCCATATCCTGCGCTATCGCAAGGTGACACAGAAGAAGAATGAGTTCTATGAGCTCGTGCTCGACTACACCCCATTCTATGGTGAGATGGGTGGACAGGTCGGTGACTGCGGTGTGCTCGTGAATGAGGCAGAGACCATCGAGATCATCGACACCAAGCGTGAAAACAACCAGAGCGTACATATCGTGAAGCAGCTGCCGAAGGATCCCGCCGCCCAGTTTATGGCCTGTGTGGATACCGACAAGCGCGATGCCTCTGCCGCCAACCATACCGCTACCCACCTGCTCGACTATGCCTTGAAGCAGGTGCTCGGTGATCATGTGGAGCAGAAGGGCTCGTTTGTGTCACCTGACACGCTGCGCTTCGACTTCTCTCACTTCCAGAAGGTCACCGACGAGGAGCTTCGTCAGGTGGAGCGTCTGGTGAATGAGATGATCCGTGAGGATATCCCTCTCGATGAGCATCGTGACGTGCCCTTCGACGAGGCGAAGAAGCTCGGTGCCATCGCTCTCTTTGGTGAGAAGTACGGCGACAAGGTGCGTGTGGTACGCTTCGGTCCCAGCTGTGAGTTCTGTGGTGGTATCCATGCCAAGGCAACGGGTAAGATCGGCTTCTTCAAGATTGTCTCTGAGAGTTCTGTGGCTGCCGGTATCCGTCGTATCGAGGCAAAGACCGGTAAGGAGTGCGAGGAGCTGCTCTATAAGACAGAGGATATCCTGAAGGCTGTGAAGGGCTTCTTCAATAACGCGAAGGACCTGCAGGCCACCATCTTGAAATATATCGAGGAGCATGACTCTATGAAGAAGGATATTGAGCAGTTCCAGGCTCAGCGGGTACAGAGTCTGGCTCAGGAACTGTTAGGCAAGGCTCGTCTGGTGAATGGCGTGAAGGTGATAACTGCTCAGTGCCCGATAGCCCCTGATGCCGCCAAGGACCTTGTGTTTAAGGTTCGTGAACAGTGTCAGGAGAGCTTCGTGTGCGTTGTCGGCTCTGTCTTTGCCGAGAAGCCGATGCTGAACGTGATGCTCAGCGACGATATGGTGAAGGATCACGGTCTGAACGCTGGTCAGCTGGTGCGCGAGGCTGCCAAGCTGATGCAGGGTGGCGGTGGCGGACAGCCCCACTTTGCCAGTGCCGGTGGTAAGAATCCTGATGGTCTCTCGGCTGCCATTGATAAGGTGGTGGAGTTGGCAAAGCTTTAAAGGTGAAAAGGTAAAAAAGTAAAAAGGTAAAAAAGTAAAAAGGTAAAAAAGGAGGAAGTTATGGCATTGAATCTGAACAAGAATCTGAAGCTCTACTACTCCATCAAGGAGGTGGCAGAGATGTTTGAGTTGCCTGAGAGTACGCTCAGGTACTGGGAGCAGGAGTTTCCTTCTCTGAAACCAAAGACGAATGGACCAGCCAAGATCCGCCAGTATCAGGAGAAGGATATTGAGCAGATTCGCCTCATCCATAACCTTGTGAAGGTACGTGGCTTCAAGTTGGCAGCTGCCCGCAAGATGCTGACGCATAACAAGCAGGGTGTCGATAAGACGGCAGACATCTTGTATGCCCTGTTGTCGATGCGTACCGAGTTACAGGCACTGAAGAAACATCTTGACGGTTTGCAATAAAAAAAGCCTCCCAAGCGGGAGGCTTTTTTATTACATGATCTCGGAGATCTCTTTCAGATCGGGGATGTGCTTCAGGTTGTTCATGATCTTCTTCACGTCTTCGCGGTCATGCACCTTCAGTTCGATACTGCCGTCGAAGATACCATCCTCGCAGGTGATGATGATCTTATGGATATTCACACTCATCTGTGACGAGATGACTTGCGTGATCTCATTGAGCATACCCACCCGGTCGATACCGCTCAGGCGGATCGTAGCCTCGAAGAACAGCACCTTGTGCATGTCCCATTTGATGTCGAGGATCTTATTGCCGAAGCTGGTCTTGAGTTTGGCTGCCACAGGACAGGCGCGCTTGTGGATCTCGATCTGTTTCTTGTTGTTGATATAACCCAGGGCATCGTCGCCGGGGATGGGGTGACAACAGCCCGGGAACTTGTATTGATTGATGTTCTCTTCGCTGATGAAAATCGGTTTCTTGCGGTTGAACTTCTCAGGAACCACGAATAGCTCCTGCTTCGATGCCGGCTGCTCGGTATCCTCCTGCTTCTTCTTTCCCATGAAGGGCACGTACTTACGCCAGCCACCAGACTCTTCCTCCTTATCCTTACCACTCAAGCGGTCGAGATCCTTCTCGCCGAGTGTGACGATCTTCTCGCCCAATGCCAGGAAGAACTCCTGCGGCTTCTTGTAGCCATGAAACTCCGTCAACTGATCGGTGACTGACACACTGGGATCCAGTCCGTTTTGTGCCAGGAAGTTGTTCAGGATCTCCTCACCTTCACGCTGTATCTCCCTGTTGTCACGGCGCAGGATGCCCTGTATCTTCGCCTTCGCCTTCGCCGTGGAGACGAAGTTGATCCACGAGGCTTTCACATGCTGTGACTTCGAGGTAAGGATCTCTACCTGGTCACCGCTCTTCAGCTTGTGCGAGAGTGGCACGAGCTTGTGGTTCACCTTCGCACCGATACAGTGGCTGCCGAGGAAGGTATGGATGGAGAAGGCGAAGTCGAGTGCCGTACAACCGGCAGGCAGGGTGCGTATCTCTCCCTTCGGGGTGAACACAAAGATCTCTGACGCAAAGAGGTTCAGTTTGATGGTGTCGAGGAAGTCCATCGCATCGGGCTGCGGATCGTCGAGGATCTCCTTGATGGTTCCCAGCCACTCGTTCAGCTCTGTCTCATCCTCCGTATATTCACTGTCCACACCGTCTTTATACTTCCAGTGGGCGGCAAAGCCCTGTTCCGCTATCTCGTTCATGCGGTCGGAACGGATCTGCACCTCTATCCACCGGCCCTGTTTCGACATCAGTGTCACGTGGAGAGCCTGATAGCCATTGGCCTTGGGCTGTGAGAGCCAGTCGCGCAGCCGGTCGGGGTGTGACTTATAGATCTTCGAGATGGCGACGTAGATGTTAAAGCACTCGTTCACCTCCTCTTCCCTCACCTTCGGGGTGAAGATGATACGCACGGCAAGGATATCATAGATCTCTTCGAAGGTGACGTGCTTGTTCTGCATCTTGCTCCAGATGGAGTAAGGTGTCTTCACGCGTTCCTTAATCTCATAGGTGATACCCATCTGCTTCAAAGCCGTCTCGATGGGTTCGGTGAACTGTGAGAACAGCTCGTCACGGGAGGCACGGGTGGACTGGAGCTTCGCCTCTATCGACGCATAGTCGTCGGGATGTTCAAACTTAAAACTCAGATTCTCCAGTTCCGACTTCACCTTGTTCAGTCCCAACCGGTTGGCCAGCGGTGCATAGATATAAAGCGTCTCACCGGCAATCTTATACTGTTTGTTGGCAGGCTGCGAGTCGAGGGTTCGCATGTTATGCAGACGATCGCAGATCTTAATCAGGATCACACGGATATCGTCGCTCATCGTGAGCAGCAGTTTCTTGAAGTTCTCTGCCTGCGCAGAGGCCTGTTCACCAAAGATACCACCACTGATCTTCGTCAGTCCATCGACGATCTGTGCGATCTTCTCACCGAAGATGTTGGCGATGTCCTCCACGGTGTAGTCGGTATCTTCCACCACATCATGGAGCAGGGCAGCGCAGATGCTTGTAGAGCCCAGCCCGATCTCCGCACAGGCAATCTGTGCGACGGCGATGGGGTGCATGATATACGGTTCACCCGACAGACGGCGTACGCCTTTGTGGGCCTGTTTGGCGAAGTTGAAGGCCTTGGTGATCAGATCGACCTTCTTGCGATGGCGTGATGCCAGATAGCTGTTCAGGAGTGTCTCAAACGCCCCGTTGATCAGCTTCTCATCCGCTTCTTCTGAGTATATCTGTTGCTCTACATCCATAGTTTACCTCCTTCTACGTGATCTTTTCTTTGATGACTTCTTCCTGGATGATGACTTCTTCCGCTTGCTGCTCGCCTTGTGTCTTGAAGAGTAGCTCTTGCCACGCTTGTAACGGGCACCTCTGTGACGTGAGTAGCGACTGCTCTTCCGTCCCACACGGTAACGTTTCTTGCTATAGGTGGGCAGGTCGTCGTTCACATCCACGATGGCACGTTTGGTAAACAGCTCCGTACGGCGGTAGTTATACACCGAGTCCTCCAGGTCGATATATTTACCGATATCCGCGATAGGCATCCTGACAGCATAGGGCTTGGTGTTGCCCGGGATGATGTCACGGCGGAACTCGGGGTTCAGTGAGCGCAGCATGTCGAGGTCGGTACCTACCACGGCGGCAATTTGTTCCAGATGGATGTCCTTACTGATCATCACGGTGTCGCTCTTGGCAGGCAGCCCGGTTGTCATCGGACAGATATTGTGCTCACAGTAGTACGTCATGATATAGTTGGCAGCGATGAACGCAGGCACATAGCCACGTGTCTCTGCCGGCAGATAGGGATAGAGCTTCCAGTAGTCCTTCTCGCCCCCGGCACGGTGGATCGCCTTGTTGATATTCTCCGGTCCGCAGTTATAGGCGGCAATCACGAGGTTCCAGTCGCCGAAGATGCGGTACAGGTCACGCAGATAACGGGCTGCGGCATACGATGACTTCACCGGTGCACGGCGCTCATCTACCAGTGAGTTCACCTCCAGACCATACTGGCGACCCGTGGCAAGCATGAACTGCCAGAGACCGGTAGCTCCTACACGGGAGACGGCTTTCGGGTTGAGTGCCGACTCGATGATAGGCAGGTACT
>CAMJGE010000025.1 GCA_946405145.1 uncultured Prevotella sp. | reverse complement strand
GTAGGAGTAGGCTCGGTGATACCGCGCTCTGTACCTGCCAGCTTGGCTGTGAAACCAGACAGGAAGTAGTATTTGGTCTGCTCAGGAGTCAGGATTGATACTGGGGGCAGTACGCCGAATGCGTCAGCAGAGAGGAAGATAACGTTCTTAGCCTCTGGACCTGCACTCTTGCCATTTACCTTCTGGGCAATCTTTTCAATGTGGTTGATAGGATATGATACACGAGTGTTCTCGGTTACGCTCTTGTCAGCGAAGTCGATCTTGCCGTCAGCAGCAACAGTTACGTTCTCGAGCAGAGCGTCGCGCTTGATAGCACCGTAGATGTCGGGCTCGTTCTCCTTAGAGAGGTTGATAACCTTAGCGTAGCAACCACCTTCGAAGTTGAATACACCCTCGTCGTCCCATCCGTGCTCGTCGTCACCAATCAGCAGACGCTTTGGATCGGTTGACAGAGTGGTCTTACCTGTACCAGACAGACCGAAGAAGATAGCAGTGTTCTTACCCTCCATGTCGGTATTAGCAGAGCAGTGCATAGAAGCGATACCCTGCAGAGGCAGATAGTAGTTCATCATTGAGAACATACCCTTCTTCATCTCACCACCGTACCAGGTGTTGATGATGCACTGCTCACGAGAAGTAGTGTTGAAGGCAACGCAAGTCTCTGAGTTCAGACCCAGCTCCTTGTAGTTCTCAACCTTTGCCTTAGAAGCGTTATAGATAACGAAGTTAGGCTCGAAGCTCTCCAGCTCCTCAGCGGTGGGCTGGATGAACATGTTCTTTACGAAGTGTGCCTGCCAAGCTACCTCAACGATGAAACGAACACGCAGACGTGTAGCCTCGTTAGCACCGCAGAAAGCATCTACTACATAAAGCTCCTTGTTGCAGAGCTCCTTGATAGCAATCTCCTTAACCTTTGCCCAAACTTCCTCACTCATGGGGTGGTTGTCGTTCTTATACTCCTCAGTTGTCCACCAAACTTTATCCTGGCTCTGTGCATCCTTCACGATGTACTTGTCCTTAGGTGAACGGCCGGTGTAGATACCAGTCATAACGTTTACAGCGTTGAGCTCGGTGTTTACGCCCTTGTCGAAACCCTCGAGACCAGCCTTTGTCTCCTCCTCGAAGAGGTACTCATACGATGGATTGTGAGCAATCACGGTTGAACCGGTGATGCCATACTGAGTCAAATCTAACTTTGCCATATTACTAATCTATTTTAAGTTGTGAATATTATCCTTGTTATCAGGCGGCTTTTTGAAAAACCGCTGCAAAGATACAAATTATTTTTGAAATGAGAATTGCGAATGGCGTTTTTTTGAGCGTACACAATTCTTTTTAGGTTAAAGAATTTAAAAAGATATGTCGGAGTAGCTGTTTTGCCACTCCGACATATCAAATAAAAGAGTGTTGACTTTTCAACAAGTCATTAACCCTTGAGTCTGTCAGGCACTACAGGCATAGCACCATTCTGAGTGCAGACGAATGCACTGACCTGAACAGCAGTCTTATGAGCCTCGGGCACTGGTTTGCCATTGAGGATGCTGGCGCAGAAAGAACCTGTGAAAGAGTCGCCAGCTCCCACCGTATCAGCTACTTCAACCTTCGGTGTCTCCTGGAACGACATCTGACCTGGCGTGAATACGTATGAGCCATTGGTGCCGCAAGTGAGTACAAGCATATCCAGATTGTACTTGCCTAAAATAAGCCAGCACTTGTTCTCTATGTCAAGACCTGGATAGCCGAACATACGTCCAATCAGAACAAGCTCCTCGTCGTTGATTTTCAAGATGTTACAGCGCTTCAGCGACTCCTTGATGACTTCTTTGGTGTAAAACTGCTGACGAAGGTTGATATCGAAAATCTTCACACAGTCATCTGGTGTGGCATCAAGGAATTTATGGATGTTCTCACGAGAAACCACATTGCGCTGAGCCAGTGATCCAAAGCAGACGGCACGGGCATTCTTGGCAATCTCCATCATCTCGTCAGTGTAGGGGATATTGTCCCAAGCTACATTCTCCTTGATATCATAAGTAGGGATGCCATCGCCTGTCAAAGTTACCTGTACCGTACCTGTCGGGTAAGGCACACGGGGCATCAGGTAGTTCAGATTATGCTCTTTAAGAGCTTCAATGGTCTCCTCGGCCAATTTGTCTTCACCAAGTGCGCTGATGGCTATAGTATCAAGACCGAACTGTGCTGCATGATATGCAAAATTAGCTGGTGCACCACCAAGTTTCTTTCCATCGGGAAGTACATCCCATAATGCCTCTCCGAGGCCAACAATGTATCTTTTCATAATGCTTATAGTTTTTTAGTTATGAATTCTTAACACGATTAATGTAAGTGAAGAGGTAAATAACACCAATAGCCATCACGATAACGGCACCAGCCTGTCCGATGGCATCGCTGGCAAAGCCCATGAACAATGGGAAAATGGTGCCACCGAAGAGACCCATAATCATCAGACCACTCACCTCGTTCTGCTTCTCTGGCATTGAGGTAAGTGCCTGTGCAAAACAGATGGAGAAGATGTTGGAATTGCCGTAGCCTACGAGGGCAATGGCAGTATAGAGCATCCATTTTTCTGTGCCGATAAAGAGTCCACACATAGATAATGCCATCATCACGACGCTGATGATAAAGAATGTACGATTAGGCAGCACTCTCAGGAAGAAAGAACCCGTCAAGCAGCCGATAGTACGGAAGATAAAGTATAGGCTTGTAGCGAATGCCGCATCGTTCAGTGACATGCCGAGACGCTCCATCAGGATCTTCGGAGCGGTGGTGTTGGTACCTACGTCAATACCCACGTGGCACATGATGCCAAAGAATGACAGCAGTACAATCGGTGTGCCTAAAAGCTTGAAGCAGTCGGTGAACTGCTCAAAAACTGACTTCTGGGGACCGACAAGGGGATTGGTATCTTCCTGAATAGGTGTGACACCCAACAAGATAGCTGCCATAATGCCCACCACGAAATAGATGCCGAAAAGAATACGCCAGTCGTAGCCGAAGGTTGGAATTATCTGGGTGGCACCCCACATAGCGAGATATGGTGCTAAGAAAGAGGCGATAGCCTTGATGAACTGTCCGAAGGTCAGCGTTGATGCTAAGTTGCCACCACCCATGACGGTTGAAACCAGCGGGTTGAGTGATGTCTGCATCAGGGCGTTACCGATACCCAGCAGCGAGAAAGCAATCAACATGATAGTGAAGTTCTCACCAAACAGTGGAATCAGCAGTGAGAGTACTGTCACAGCGAGTGAGAGTAATACGGTATTCTTACGACCAATCTTATTCATCAACATACCTGTTGGTACACTGAAGATGAGAAACCAGAAGAATACCAGTGATGGGAAAATGTTTGCCACAGAATCTGTCAGTCCCAAATCTTCCTTCACATAGTTAGAGGCGATGCCTACCAGGTCCACAAAGCCCATTGCAAAGAAGCAGAGCATGACTGGGACGAGGGCCAGTTTGTTAGTCTTACTCATATTTGTGATTCTATACGATTAATACTTGATTTCATAGATGGTGGCCTTGCCGCCCTTTACCTTAATATTATTGTATGGCTCGTTGGGGAACACAAGGTTGGTCATTGCCATCTTTCCTTCTGCATCGAAAGCCTCAATGCTGCAGCGGTCGATGAAGATGCGCAACTGCTTGATCTCTCCGTAAGTTGGTGCAACAGTCTTAACGGGGAATGCTTCACTGAAGCTGGCATAACTGCGGGTACGATCCATCGCAAAGGTCTTGTTAGCTGCATCGTAGGCCATTACCACCTGCTCACCAAGAGAGTTAGAAAGGACAATCTCTGCACTTTCCTTCACATCAACTACAATCTCACAGGTCTGACTCAGTTTGCTGGTAGCTTTTCCGCGAATGGCGTTAAGCTCGCGTGATGGTGTTACGCCACAGTATGTCTCACCATTATATTCAAAGAGATCAAGGTCACGGGGAACGCTGTTGGCTGAGCGGAACTGCTTGGTAGGTGCCTGATTGGCATACTGCCAGTTAGACATCCATGCCAATGCAATCTTACGACCATCAGGTGCATTGTCGAATGTGACGGTAGCATAATGATCCTTTCCATAGTCCATCCAGCGAGTGTCCTGATGCTCACAGGTGAACTTGTGACCATCGAAGTCGCCTACAAAGTACTGGGTAGCACTACCTCCGAAGGGACCGCCAGGATTGATGTTGCAGATGAGTAGCCATTTCTGCTTGTCGGTGCCGCGTACCTGTAATTTCACAAGGTCGGGACATTCCCAAACGCCATCATGGCAACCTATTTCAGTCACTTCGTCAGTCTGCTTGTTGACAGTGATTCCGAAAGAGCTTTCATAGGTCCAGTCTGTCAGGTTGCTGCTGCTATAAATGCGCATCTCCTGACCTACAGCCAGAATCAGATTCCATTTCTGGATTTCTGGGTTCCAGAAACATTTCGGATCGCGGAAGTCCTCTTCTTTACTAACCAAGACAGGGTTACCCTTGTATTTCTGGAAAGTCTGACCATTATCAGTTGAAATGGCCATCGACTGAATCTGCATTCTTTCACCAGCTGAAGTGTAGAAAGCTACAACGCGGTTGTTCTTCTTATCTACTACGCAAGAGCCACTGAAGATATCGCCTAAGGCATCGGGCTCGATAGCAATGGGCTGTGCCTCCCAGTGAATCAGGTCTTTCGATGTCGAGTGTCCCCATGTCATGTTCTCCCACATGGATCCATAGGGGTTAAACTGGTAATAGAGATGATAGACACCATCCTTATAGAACATACCATTGGGGTCGTTCATCCAACCATAGGCTGGTGTATGGTGGTATGCCGGGCGGAATTTCTCGCGGTTGGTTGTGTCGAACTCATCACTTTGCTTCAGTTCGCGCCAACAGAGGAAATCCTTCATGGCACCTGTGAAACGGCGGTCTCCGTGGAAGAAGATGTCGAGTAGTACCTCGTCAGAACCAAATCGCTTAATGTCGAGTGGCACATAGTAATCAACTTTATCTACTGCCAGTCTCACATTCAGTTTCTGTACCTGCTGGTTGTTTGCCAACACCTTGATGGTGGCATTCTCCTCGCGCTCCTGAACGGGTAACAGTAAATACTTCTGTGTCACTTCCACACGTTGCATGGCATGACTCTTTCCTAACACTTGCGGCTTGCTTTGTGCCTGGGCTCCTGTGAACGCCAGCACGGCAGCAATCATCGTTGTCATCAGTTTTTTCATATCGTTAGCTTTTAATTATTGAATTTTTGTGCTGCAAAGGTAGCATAAAACCTTATTTACTCCTATAAATAATGTTTCAAATTGTAGTAAAAATCGTTCATTGCAACAAAAATGCATGCAATGAACGATCCTTCAAGTTAATGGTGGTCGTCTTTTCGGCGACCACCATTAATTTTAGATAGACATCAGATAATCGATGCAGTTCTTAGCCAACTGAAGTACGTTCTTCTGACAAGAGTTGTTCTTGGGGTTAGCACTCTTGTCGGGCGTTCCGTCTTCATTCTTCATTGAGAACTCGCAGCCACCGTTACCGATGCAGAGAACTGTACCGCAACCCTCTTGGAATCCCTCAGGAGCCAGAGGAGCACCCTTAGCCTCCCAAACATTCAGCTGAGATACCCATGATGCCTGTGAATCCCATGTACCGAGCGGATAGATACCGTACTCCTTAGTTACCACGTTATAGCAGTCCTCAGTGGTGTTGGGCAGGCCTGTCAACGTTGTAGGTATATCAAAGAACAGACAGTTGTGATCTTCAGTCCAACCAGGTCCCTTGAAGGCAATCGCTGCGAAGCAGACGTCACTCAGTTTTTCTGTCTCTATATTAGCATAGATGGGGTGATTGCTAAAATCCTTACTGAATTCTCCAGTGTTGAGGCATACGCCCATCTTCCAGGTGTCTGGATTAGGACCGCCGACACCAGTGCCGAAGGCATTTCCAACGCCACGAAGCAGAGCAGTTGGCAGACGGTTGATGGTGCCGATATAAGGTACAGCATGTGACCACAGCAGCAGGTTACCGCCACTCTTTACATACTGCTCAATCACAGGAGCGGCATTGCGAGCAACCTCAGAGAAATTCCAGATATCATCATTGTTGCCTGTCTCGAGATCACGCAGCCAGAAGAGCATACGGTAGTCTTCAATATCTTCGAAAGTATTGATATCGCCGAAATAGAGGTATTCACCCTTCGGGTAGTTCTCCTGGAACCAGAGCCATGCAGATGCCTCATCGTCGTCACCATTAGCAATGAGCTCTTCAGGAGTAGCATATTCAGACAGGAAGGCTGGAATCTTACCGCCAATCTTAGCTGATGCCTCGATAGGCAGAGCCATACCGTCACTGTTTTGGGCAATCAGAGTTGCCTTCCAGCGTTCTTTGATGGCAACGTCCTCCAGTACATACGAAGTGCCCTCAACAGTTGCAGTTTCTGTTCTTGAACCATCACCATTCTCCAGATACAAAAGATATGATGTGGCATCGCTACTGCCTTTCCAAGTGATATTCAAATTGTGCTCATCATCGGAAATGTCAACCTGATCCATCTTCAGATCTGTTGGAGCAGTAGCACCAAGACGTGTGAAAGATGTCATGATACCATTTGAGAGTGCACCATCCTTAGCGTATTTGAAGAGGAACTCATAGAGCTGGTTCGTCTCCAGATTCTTCAGTGTAAACGTATTACCCGTTGTAGGGGTAAGACCCTGCATTTGAGTACCGTTTTTGAATACTGCCACATTCATCGTAGCACCCTGAGGACTTTCTCCCCATGTCAGTGTGTAATCGTATTTGAAATCACCTGTGAGTGTACCTGATATTGATGAATCGTCAGGTGCGGACAGTAGCATTTCGCCAGAACCTGGCAGATCCTTGTCTTGACAAGCTGCAAAAAGCAGCACGCTCAACAGTCCAGTACCTATTTTATTAAATAATCTATTCATAACTCTTAATTCTTTAATTATGGTTAGTATCCTTTGTTCTGATGATAGAGTCCCGGAACATAGTTTATCTGGTTAGATGCGATGGGGAAGTACTCATTCTTCTCCTTAGTGAAGAAAGCATCCTTATAATATAAAGCGTAGGTCTGATCATCGTAGTTATCAGTCTTCTCACTCTCAAAGTACTTGTTGAGTGTAGAAGAGAGCATGCCCCAACGGCGGAGGTCAAAGAAGCGATGACCTTCCATAGCCAGCTCTACACGACGCTCCCAACGCAGTGCCTTGCGGGCATCATCCTTCGATGCAAAATTACCATAGAGAGCGATGTCGCACTGATCCTTAGCATAGTTAATAAGTGATGTGTTGCTGATATCTCTCTTGGCACGGTCACGGATAGTGTTGATGATCTGCAGTGCTTCACCATTGAAGTCGCCCTTCTCAATGAGTGCCTCGGCACGCATCAGCATGACGTCAGTATAGCGTAGCACATAGTCGTTCTGGCCGAAGGCCTGCCAGGGGTTGTCGTAGTCTTCACCCTTTGAACGCTGAGGAATCTCTTTCATTGAGCAGTAGTAGCCATAAGTGTTAGGCGTACGGCTATTAGCCTTAGAGAGAGTATACTGAGCCTCATACTTATATGGATAAGTAGGCATACCTACTGTGTGGAACAAACGGGGATCGTACTTGTACTTAGAATCAGCACCGTTTATAACGATGGCGTTGTGATCCTCATCGAAGTTGTCCATAGGCAGACCATTGTGGGTCTTGAAGGCATTAACCAAGTTCTGTGAGGGCTTGTGGAAGTCCCATCCGCATGACCAGATACCCCAAACACCATTCAGCATATTTGACCAGTTGGCACGACCGAACTGGGTACCGTCATCAGCCTTGTTGGAGTGCTGAACTGCAAAGATACTCTCAGAAGAGTTAGCGTAATCCTGCAGGAAGATATGGCCATAGGTGTCCAGATAGTCATAAGGAGAGTTTTTTACAACCTCTGTATATTCAATAACCTTCTGGATCTTTGCCTGGTCAACATGGTTGTAACCTGTTGTCCCCTCGTAACCGTCACCGTAAGCCCAGTTCAGATAACACTTAGCCAAATAAGCTGCAGCAGCCACTTTGTGAGCACGTCCTGTCTGACCAGGACCAGCCTCCGGCAGGTTCTCATAGGCAAACTGGAAGTCGTCGATGATGTGCTGCATAATCTCATCGTGTGAGCTCTGTGGAGTCGACTCGATGGTGGCATTGTCCATCCCTTCTGTGATGAAAGGAACCTCATACCACATCTGCTGCAGCTTGTAATAGAAGTGGGCACGCAGGAAACGAGCCTCTGCCTTATATTGCTTGTTCTGAGCTGTTTCCTCTACACGATCCGTTGCTTCAATGGCACGGTTGCAGCGAGAAATGGCACTATAAAGCTGGTACCAAAGTTCGTCGAATTCACCACGATCCGGCTGTAAAGTAGAGAAAATCTCCATGGGGTGGTAACCCGTATCGTTTTCACCAGAACCGCCCTTCAGGCAGTCATCGGCACTCATATCGCCATACGGCCAGAGGTTGAAGGGATAGGAATACCAGTCGTCGCCCAGCTTAGCATAGGCTGCGGTGACAAGCTTTTCAGGGCTTGAGAACGCTGTCTCTTCATCGAGCGTACCCTGTGGCTTTACGTCATCGACACTACATGATACTGCAAAGACCGAAAGCAGTAAAGTAGAGATATATAATTGAATCTTTTTCATAACTCTTTATTCTTAACTCTTTATTCTTAACTCTATTAGAATCCTACCTGTACTCCAAATGTGAAGGAAGCTGTGTGAGGATAATTCCATGCTGTGCTCTCAGGATCTGAGCAAGTCAGCGAACCTGACTTAATGGTCCAGAGATTATCGCCTGAGAGATATACGCGGGCACTTGAGAGCAGTATTTTCTTAATCAATGCTGCAGGCAGCTTGTAACCCAGCTGTAAAGTACGCATCTTGGCATAGGAACCATTCTCTACGAAGTAAGAAGACATACGACCTTCGTCAGCACCATTTGAGGTGGTAAGGGCTGGAATGCTGGAACCATTGTTAATTGGTGTCCATGCATCAACTACACGTGCACCTTTGTTAGAGCCAGCATCGGTAATGCTCCAGAAGTCGGTCTGGAATTTCTGGTCATTGATGATATCAACACCAGATACACCTTGCCAGAACATTGTGAAGTCGAAGTTCTTGTAGCCAAGGTTGATAGTAAGACCCCAAGAGAAGTTGGGGACTGGGTTGTAAACCCAAGTACGGTCTCTCTCGTTAATGATACCATCACCGTTGAGGTCAGCATACTTCAAACCACCAACACGTGCACCTGCCTGACCATGAGCAAGAACATCCTCACGTGACTGATAGAGGCCTTCTACAACATAGCCGATACGTGAACCATAAGCTTTCTCGTCCTGAGCCAGATTGTGAAAATCGTTATGCTCGTAAGAGTTCTTAGACTTCTCTGGCAGATAGGTTACCTTTGAACGGAAGAAATCGAGGTTACCATTCACGTCATAAGACAATCCGTAAGAGGTAGTATGACGATAACCCAGGTTAAATTCCATACCCCAGTTCTTCAGAGTTGGACCATTGATCCAGGTCTGACCACCAAAGCCGATGGCACCGAGGAAAGCGGGTTGTACGAGCATATCCTTTGTCTCCTTGAAGAAGAGATCGTAAGAACCATACAGGTCACCACCGAAGAGTGAGAAGTCTGTACCGAAGTTCCACTGTGAAGATGACTCCCACTTCAGGTCTTCATTGGCAGACTGCAGCTTGTAGTAGCCAGAGGGGAAGGTGCCTGAATACTGTAGGTTGACGTCGTAAGCAGTAGAATTCTCACGGCTTGAACCATAGTCGGCAACATAGAGTCCGTAGTGGGCATTGTTTGAATTCATGCCCTGATTACCAGTCACACCATAGCTGGCACGAATCTTCCAGTCACGCAGCCAGTCGGCATTGATATGCTTTGAGAGGCGATAACCGAGTGATACTGATGGGAAGGTACCATACTGGTGATTCTTACCGAAACGGCTTGAACCATCGTGACGCAGAGTGAATGAAGCCAGGAGCTGATCGTTCCAGTTATAGTCAATCTTGCCGAAGTAAGACATCAGCTTATAAGCGTCGCCTGCACCAGTTGCAGTCTGGATGCCTGTACCAGCATTTGGCCACATGTAGTCAAGAGTCTCCAACGGATAGTCTGTACGGCGTGCAGAGAAATCAATACCATTGTCCTGATGGGTCTCAAGACCAAGCAAAACATTCAGGTTGTGGTTTTCTGCAATGTCGAAGTTATATTGTAGTGTGTTAGACCAAGTCCACTTTGTGCTGTGGCTTTGTGACATGGTACTTGCACTAGTGTTGTTTTTGACAACATCCGAATCAAAAGTATGCTGCAGGCTACGGATGTAACCGTTAGTATAGTCAATACCGAAGTTAGAACGGAAAAGCATACCCTTAATAGGAGTGACATCCACATAGGCATTAGCAAAGATGCGCCACTTCTTCAGGCGATTGTCCTTATTATGGTATAGTTCGCGCATAGGGTTCTGACGGTCACTCATACCACCTACAGGACCAGAGAAGGTTACGCCGTCCTCTTCATATACAGGCAGTGTGGGCGCCATCTTCAGAGCATTTTCAAGTGGAGCGCAGTCAACACTATTTGAATAAGAGAATGTGGCATTCTCACCTACAGTAACAATGCTGTTGATCTTGTAGCTGCTATTCATACGAGCAGCGAAGTTCTCGAAGTCAGTGTGCTTTAATACACCTAAAGCTTTCTTATAGTTAAATGAGAAAAGTGAAGAGCCCTTGTCGGTAGCCTTCGAGAATGAGAGGTCGTAGTTCTGAGTGACACCTGTGCGACCGATTTCGTTCACCCAGTCTGTATCACTATAGCGCATGGTTTGTTTGGCATTCATGAAGCCGTCGTAGAAACCGCCTACAGTATAGTCCACCATATTTCCAGAAACAGGGTCATATACCGAGATGGGGGTGCCATTGGCAGCATTCAGTGCAAGACCATAGTTTTGAGCGTAGCCAATGGGGTCCTTGCCATCGTTGAGGGCTGCCTGTACCAATGCAGTAGCATACTGTTGGGTGTTCAGCAACTTCATCTTGTTGGTCATCCATGCCATAGAAACTGAAGCGTTGAAGTCGATATTCACTTTATCACCCTTCTTACCTTTCTTGGTTGTGATAACGATCACACCATTAGCAGCACGAGAACCATAGATAGAAGCAGAGGCAGCATCCTTTAAAACCTGCATGGACTCAATGTCAGATGCGTTTAAGTTGTTCAGTGAACCACTGTAAGGCATCCCATCTACAATGTAAAGAGGGTCAGTGCTTGAACCGCCCATAGAACCGATACCACGGATCTGAACTTTAGCTTCACTCGAGGGAGAACCGCTTGACGTAATTGTCATGCCAGGAACTTTACCTTGCAGTGATTTCATGGGGTCGGTGTCGCTTGTCTTGAAATCTTTAGTCTCAACAACACCTACAGAACCGGTCAGGTCGGCCTTACGCTGTACCTGGTAACCAGTTACCACAACTTCGCTCAAGGTCTGAGCGTCGTCAGTCATCGTTACTTGCATGCCGTTCTTTGCGGGCAGCTCTTGTGTTTGATAACCGATAAAAGTGAATACGAGCGTTGCGCCCTCATTCACCTTGATTTTAAAGTTTCCGTCAAAGTCGGTAATGGTACCGTTTGACGTTCCCTTCTCTGTTACTGTCGCACCGATGACAGTTTCACCAGTTGCATCGATGACAGTACCAGTGATCTCTGTCTGCGCGTACATTATTGTACACGAGAGCAGTGTCAGCAAACTCAGAAAAAGTCTTTTTACTTGTTTCATTGTTCAATCTTTAATTGGTTAGTACTTGTTTGGATAAAAAACTGGCGCAAAGATACGTTGATTCAGCTATAGCATGATAAAATAATCGTTCATCCTGTGCAAAATTTGTTTCAATGCAACATTTTTGGCACAAGATGAACGATTATTGATATTTTTTCTTAAATATGAAGTGTTTTTGTCCTTAGTAAACTATGTTTTAAAGATCTGATGGACTGATGCCAAATTCCTCTTTGAAGCATTTGGTGAAGTAGCTCGGTGCGGTGAAACCTACCTCATAGGCTACTTCTGCAATTGTTTTATCAGTGCCTTTGATGAGTTCTTTGGCCTTTAGGAGACGAGCCTTGCGCAATAATTCAACGGGTGACAGTCCAGTGAGGGCTTTTATCTTTCTATAAAGTTGTACGCGTGATAGGCCGAGTTCTGCTCCTATGGTCTCAACGCTTAAGTCGCTGTCAGTCATGTTGTTATCTATAAAGGTATGAAACTTCTTCAGAAAAGCATCTTCCTTAACGACTTGCTCATTGGTTTTCTCGTTTTGTGAATTGCTCTCCTCTGTGTTGGTTGTGGCGGTAAAAAGAGCTTTGAGTTTGATGCGGCTTGCAAGCAGATTACTGATACGTGCCTGAAGCAGGTCAGCTGAGAAGGGTTTGGTGATATAGGCATCGGCACCGCTTTCATAACCTTCGATTTGGTGGTGACTCATGGCACGGGCTGTAAGAAGGATAACGGGGATGTGCGAGGTGGCGGTATTGTCTTTCACTCGATGACAGAATTCCAGTCCGTTCATGATGGGCATCATCACGTCGCTCACAATCAGGTCGGGTACTATCTCATTCGCCAATGCCAGACCTTGTTGTCCATCGGCAGCCTCATTGATCTGATATTGATCTTGGAGAATGCTACGCAAGTAGGCTCTCACATCAGCATTGTCATCGACAATGAGTACGGTATAATCCATGTGAGAACCTTTGTCTGGCAATGGGGCGCTTGCAACATCCATCTTTTCTATCGTCTGATTATCTCCTACTTTGCCTTTCACCTGCATGTCAAGCATCTTGTTGATGATTTCACTGAGTTGATGGGTGTTGCGTTGTACGATGGCGAGAAGTCCCGTGGCCTCTGTGCTGGCCTTCTGTATGTCATTGGTAGTGGCCAGTTGATTGAGTGGTCCCTCAATGAGGGTCAGTGGCGTGCGCAACTCATGACTTACCTGTGTATAAAAATCGAGTTGCTCACGTTCCATTTTATTTCGTTCGTCGACAATACGAGCTTTCTGTAACTGATAACGGTAGATGACGACGAATAGCACTAGTAGCAGGAAAACAAGGCATAAGGCAAGCCAAGTGATGGCGCGTTGGTTGCCAAGTTGGTGCAGGTAGTTGTCTGCACGGCTGTGCAACTGGTCAAGATATTCGCCTTGGCGTTTCATCTCTTCAAACTGCATCAATAGTACGTTGGCATTATCACGGGTCACAAGTGCTCCCATCAGTGGGTTTTCCTTCTTGTAGGGCTTGCCTTCAAGAATATTCACTGCCAGCTGAAGCACCTCGTCGCCGCGTGTGGGATAGATATATGAAGCATCAAGGATGGAATCGCGTACACAGGCGATTCCGTTGCCTTCACCAGGCAAGGCATCAATGCCGCAGTATTTGGCACGCGTAGGGTTAGGGAGTGCTTTTGAGGCACCTACGGCCATACGGTCGTTTTGCCCAAACACGAAATCAATGTTTGTGAGATCGCCCTTGTATTCTTTGATAGCCTTGATTGCACTTTCTTCTGTCCAGTCACCCTGTAGTGAGGCAACGAGTGTGATGCTTGGATAGGCAGAAAGGGCTTTGACGAAACCTTCGTGGCGCTCAATGGCAGGTGAAGAGCCTTTAAGTCCTTTGATTTCCAGAACACGTCCTTGCCCTTTCAAACGGGTGGCAATGTATTCGCCCATCAATCGTCCCATCTCATGGTTGTCAGCACCGATGATGGCGGTGAACTTTTCGGAATTGGTCTTGCGGTCGAATACAATGACAGGGATACCGTAGTCGAATACTTCGTCTATAGCTGGCGAGACTGTAGAAACCTGATTGGGGGCGACAATCAAGAGATCAATGCTATCAGCGATAAATTGGCGTATTTGTTCTATCTGTTTTTCGTCGCTATCGTCAGCCGATGCGAACTGTAGTTCTATGCCGTCTTGAAAATAGGTGCCAATTTTTAGCTCGGTATTCAGTTTGTCACGCCAAATGTCTTGTGAGCACTGTGAAACGGCAATTTTGTAGGTCTTTTCCTGCTTAGTGCAAGCGGAAAGAAACGTTATAAAAAGGATTGCACAAAATAGAACCTTATGCATAGTTGTTATTATTGTAGGTAGTTATTTCCATTGCAAAGATAAGACTTTTTTGCGAAACTACCAAATAATTGGTGAGAAAATCACATGTCTCACAAAACGAGCGACTCTCCCGAGCCGCTCGTTTCACTCATTACCTAACTAACCTTAATACTTATTACTAACTAATTACAAATTAAAAATAACAATAACCATTAATCTTAATGCATGAACTTAAATTCTGTGTTGCAAAATTACACATTATTATTATTGTTATCAATAAGATATGTTTCAAAGACTATCAAAAATCGTTCAATGAAACAAAATAGTAAGCAATGAACGATTTTTGATAGACGAAAAGAGGCTAGTGCTTGTATTTCCTTACACGTTCGTCGTTAATGATGCCGTTCCAGTTTAGACCGAAAGTAAAGTCATAGGTATTGCCATCGGCATCCTGATAGCATTCCATATCGCCAGGTACATCTTCTTGCTGGGTTTCAACAGTCTTCATATTAGCAGGCATTTGGAAGGGTAGCAGGGCAGATGGTTCTGCCTGACCGCAAAGAATTTCGAGTAGTGCCTGATATTGGACACCGAAAGAGAGTAAAATGGCATCTGCCGAAGGTTCAATCTCGCTAAAAACCAATGGTTTGCTCACTTCGACAATCACGACAACTGGTTTGTCGCCCATGATCTTTTTTGTTTCGTGTACCATCAACATGTCATCGCGATTCAGTGTCTTGACAGTTTTGCCTTTATATGTTCGGTTAGTGAACGACTCTAATGGATCACCTCCACCAATGCTGGTTTCGCGTGCATCAGTAGCCGTATAGTCTTCATATTGCAGACTGACAGGCAAATACCCATTACCGCCATGACTTGCTTCTTCGAGTGAATAGCCCAAACTAAAACTCGGTTCTCCAATTACACAAAGGGCAAAAACAGCTTCTTCAGGAGTTTCGGCAATATCAAAGTACTTTTTAACTATATCGAGATTGATGGGGTAATCGGTTTTCTCTTCACTGGGATTGCCCCAGATTCTAGGAATAGACGGGTAATGCCGTTTGGGAATGTATACTCGGCAATGCTCTTGTTGGGGGAGGGTACCTTCATGGTTCTTCAACATGATAATAGAACGGAGTTGAGCAGCATAGCCAGCAACCATAAATGCTGGTTTACCTACTATGGCTTCTGTCGTCTTAGGGTCGAGATAAGGGTTCTCAAACAAGCCAACCCTGAAGATATTCAGCAATAGGCGTTTGGCAGACTGCTCGAAACGTTTCCTCGCAGCCTTTTCTCCAAAATCTTTGGCCCACATCTTATAAGCTTCTAAGATTGGCCCAATCTCGTTGTTACCTCCAAATTGATCGACACCAGCTTGCAATACTCGGTAGTGACGCTCAGCTATTGTAAGGTCTTCTACACCCCAGGGCTTTCCACAGCTCGGATCATATACTGATTGACAATCACCAGTGATACCCCAGTCGGTGCATACGACACCTTCGAAGTGTTCACCTTCGCGCAGTTGTTGTTGGATAAGCCATTTGCTGTATCCACCACCTACATTCTCACCCGAAGGATCTTGATTTAGTACGATACTGTAGATGGGCATCACTGCCGATGCCATTTTTGTGCCTCCTTCCAGTTTGAATGCACCTTCAGAGAACGGTCGTTTGTGCATGGCCAAGTTATTGCCGGGATAGACCGCGAACTTGCCGTGTGAGAAATGACTGTCGCGCCCTGCTTCCTGTGCTCCATATCCATACCAGTGTTTCACCATGGCATTTACACTTTTTCTTCCCCATCCTTTAGTCTCAGGTGTTGTTTGAAATGCGTCGCAATAGGCGCGGGCCATGTCAGTAGCCAATTGAGGGTCTTCACCGAAAGTCCCACTGAAACGCCACCAACGGGGCTCAGTGGCTATGTCAACCTGTGGTGAAAGGGCAGTGGTAATACCCAATGCACGATATTCTTCAGAAGCAATCTCGCCAAACTGTTTCATTAGAACAGGATCGAAAGTGGCAGCCATTCCAAGAGAACTTGGCCATTGGGATATTTGACCGCCAGCACCGGCATTAAACTCTGCGTCTGCATGGGTTTCATGACGGGGATCTGAACTCGTGTTAGCAGGGATGCCATGGTCGAGTGCCTCAACAAAAGCTTGTAGTTGATTATTCCATTGGGCTGCTATGGCAGGACTTGCCACCTGGGTAATCAGAACGGCTCTCAGATGATCGTCTTTTAAGAATTTCTTCTGTTCCTCAGTTAATTCTTTAGCAGGGATAGCCTGGTGGCTACTATAGAGCATCAAACCAGCTATCTCTTCGAGTGAGAGTTTTGATGCCAGATCGGCAGAGCGCTCCTGGGCAGAGAGGCGCCAGTCTTCGTATGTGTCCAGTGAATCATTGCGATTCAAATCCTTAAATGCGAATCCGTCGATAGTTAATAACTTGACACCTGACTCAGGGACATAGCCGAGTGTAGGACCATCTTCTTGGCTTACAGCCATGAAGTTATCCACTTTTTTCTCTGTCCACTTCCGCTCTGCTTGACAGGAGATCATCCCCATGAGTGCAATACTCGTGGAAATCATCATGATTAGTTTTGTCTTGTTCATATTACTTCGTCTGAATTACTTAAGAATTAATAATAGATGCTCTAGTGCCTTTCGACGATCGGACCACGTGGGATAGTCGTCAGCACGAAGTGTGTAAACTACCTGGTTGGCTGAAGGCTGTTGGTAGGCATCGGTAGAAAGAATACAGGGCTTAGTACGTCCCTGTGCCACAAGCTTGTCGACCATCACATCGGCACCAGCAATTTTAAACCAACTCTCCATTGTATCGTCTTGTCCAGGAATTAGACGAATAAGAATAGTTATTTCTTTGTTGACACTTGGAGTGAAGCAAGCTACACCTTTATTGAGGTCATAACTCAACTGCCCATAGGCGATATTACCAGCTGTGGGATAGCTGTAAGCACCAGCAATATTATTGCATATACTGGGTTTAAAACCCTTTGAGGGAGCAAGATACATATTCTGCGGATCTGCAGTTGGCGTACCATCCACGCAAAAATAGTAGGTGAAAACATCAGTGGTGACATCTTTGAGAGTAACAGACCAAATACCATTGGCATCTTTTTCCATGGCGATAGGGGCTGTCTGTAACTCGGTGTAGAGTGCAACCTTTTTGGCCTCAGGTGCCTTTAGACGGAAGGTGATAGTGTTGTTGTCATATTCAGGCGAGATAATAGGCTTAGGGAAAAGTCGAGCCATTACACCAGGTGTAAACTGTGCTTCTTTGCCTGTGGCAGCGAGGACTGGTTTTGCCTGCTGCATGGCTTTGTTGGCTGCTTGAGGACGGAAGAGTAAAGGCATTGTCTTGCTTAAGAAATATTTGGCATTCATCCATGTGTGACCAAATTTGTCTGTGGTATATTCTTTCACGCTGCGGATGCCCTTCTTATCGAGGAACTCCATGTAGTCGCGGGCATTGCCATAGAGGAAATCGTCGGTACCCACTCCGAGCCAGAACAGGTTGATCTTCTGGTTGGTGTCATCGGCCTTGTCATAGACGTCGGGTAGGTCGGTAGAGGTAAACGAGCTGTAGCTGCAGAGATAAGAGAACTTATCGAGGTTAAGCAGTCCGTTGGCTAGTGCCTGATTGCCGCCACGGGAGAAACCGCCGATGGCACGATGGTCGGCATCGTTGATGGTACGGTAATGCTGCTCGATATAGGGCATCAGATCGGTGGTGAGGTCGAGACTGAACACATCTTTGCCAAAACCGGTCATGGGGATCTTCGACAGGTCGGGCATCACGGGCAACAGCTTGTAGGGGTTGCCATACGGCAGCACGACAATCATCTCCTCGGCCTTGCCCTCGGCGAGTAGGTTATCGAGGATATAGTTTACACGACCAACCTTGTAATACACCTCCTCGGTATCGGTGGTGCCACTGATCAGATAGAACACGGGATATTTCTTTTCGGGGTGCTGGGCATAGCCTGGAGGCAGACAGACAACGGCCTGGTTGGTGGCACCGAGACTCTTGGAGTAGTAGTGGATATAGTCGATGCTGCCGTGGGGCACGTCCTTGATGTCATGGGGCAGGGCCGTATCACGGGCAGGGATCTCCAGCAGACTGTTCTTGAAACCCTCGTTGGGGAAATACTGCTCACAGGCAGGATCCATGATGCTGACACCATCGACGATGAAACAGTAGGGATACATGTCGGGGGCGGCAGGACCGAGGGTGACGGTCCAGAGACCGGTCTCGGCATCGCGCTGCATCGGGTTACGACCTGCGAACTGCACATCGACGAGTACCTCCTTGGCCTGGTCGTTACGGTAACGGAAGGTCACCGTACCGTCGGCATTACAAGTGGTGGAGGAATAGGGGGTGAACTGCCACCAATCAAGATGTACGTCACCGCTTACCTCACTGAAGCAGAGGTAGAGGTCGTGGATGCCTGCAGCTCCCTTGATCTTGGTATGGAAAGCCTTGTAGCTGTCGAGACCGGCGGTGTTGGCAATGCTGACGTTACCGATGACAGGCCCCTCACGACTGTCGAGGCGAAGGGTGACGGTACATTGACCTTTGGCAGCAGCAGTGATGCTGAAACTCTGGGCACCCAGTCCGAAATCTACGCCGCGTAGCCGGATAGACTCCCCGTTGTCGATATGATAGACATACATGTTGTGTTTACCAGTAGAAGTGGGCATATCGGCCACGATACCAGTGTTGGGGATACCCATCTTCGCCGTCTTGAGACCGTATCCCCAAGCCATCGTCTCAGCTTCCACGCGCTGATAGGGGTTGAAGGCATGGAGTTGTTTTATAGGCTGCTGGTCGAGCCAGTAGGGTG
Source organism: uncultured Prevotella sp. (assembly GCA_946405145.1). Lineage (GTDB taxonomy): Bacteria > Bacteroidota > Bacteroidia > Bacteroidales > Bacteroidaceae > Prevotella. The sequence goes on along the minus strand of CAMJGE010000025.1, from coordinate 9,402 downwards.
ACTCAGGGATCGTGCCGTCTGCTTGATAAGTGATCTCTGTTCCAGAGACACTGCGGCGCTCATGATGAACAAAGGTTTCTAGGTGCATCAAGTCGTAGCTCTGCCCGAAAAGGTAGGAGTGCCCTTTGAAGTCACAGATACCAGGATGATTACCACGGTCGCGCTCTGTGGGTGCCATCAGATAGCCCATAAACTTCCAGGGACCTGTGGGATAGTCACTCATCGCATAACCCAATCCCTCTGGGCAACAGGTAGAGGCAAAACCCAGATAGTAGTGATTGTTGCGCTTGTAGAACCATGGTCCTTCCTGATAATGGTCGATCTTGTAGTCGAGTTTCACGATGTCGCCTTTCAGTGAGATCATATCCTCGTTCAAAAGGACGTAGTATGTATTGGGGTTGCCCCAGTACATATAAGCCTGACCGTCATCATCGATAAACACGGTGGGGTCGATGTCATCCCAGGTGTCCTTCTGCCATATCAGCGGCTTGCCGAGCGGATCCTTGAAAGGTCCGTAGGGCGAGTCGCTCACCAGCACGCCAATGCCGTGTCCGTGGAGTGGGGCATAGAGGTAGTATTTACCATTGCGCTCGACTGTCTGGATTGCCCAGGCACCGTTGTCACGACTGCGCCATGGGAACTCCTTCAGTGAGGCGATGGCACCATGCTCGGTCCAGTTCACCATGTCGGTGGTTGACCATAGCAGCCAGTCGTACATAAAGAAGCCTGCAGAGCTCTTCTCGTTGGGGTCGGCAATATCCTCTGGTGATGAGTCGTGCGAGGTGTAGAGAAATAGCGTGTCGCCAACCACCAGTGGTGAGGGATCGGCTGTATATTTCGTCTGGAAGAGTGGCATATTGATCTGCTCTTTTCCTCCGTGAAACCAGCGTTGCAGTTTTAATGAGTCATTCGTAAGAAAAGGCTGTGCGCCTGCCGTAATGGCATAAGCGCACAGCGTCATGGTTAGATTTCGTACATTCATACAATGTTGACTAAATAGTTATTGTTATTCGTTTTAAATCATTGTCACGAGAGCTAGTACCATAGAGGATCTCATACTGCCCCGGCTTGGTGCGCATGGTATTTGTGGTGGCATCCCAAAACTCAAAGCTCTTTGCATCGAGAGTGATCGTGGCGGTGGCACTCTGCCCGGCCTTCACGTCGAGGCGCTGGAAGCCACGGAGCGATTTCAGCGGACCCTCCTTGTCGGAGAGATCGCGGATATAGAGCTGTACAATCTCTGTACCATTGCATTTTCCAGTGTTGGTGACAGGGATGGTCACCTGATAGTCTGTACCCTTGCCGTCGATCTTTGCCTCACCGATCTCGAAGGTGGTGTAGCTCTGACCATAGCCGAAGGCGAAGAGAGGATCGTCGAAGTAACGGTAGGTGCGCCCCTTCATAGAGTAGTCCTCGTAGTCGGGCAGCTGCTCACTGTTCTTATAGAAGGTGACAGAGAGTTTACCGCTGGGATTATAGTCGCCGAAGAGCACATCGGCTATCGCTGTACCACCCTCCTGGCCAGGATACCAGGCTTGGATGATGGCGTCGCAGGTCTCAGTCTCAGGTTGCAGGGCAATGGCAGAGCCAGAGCAGTTCACGTAGATCACCTGCTTGCCTGCAGCCTTAAGCGCCTTCAGGAACTCACGCTGCACCTTCGGCAGCTCGATGTTCGTGCGGTCACCACCCTTGAAACCATCGATATTCACGGGCATCTCCTCACCTTCGAGGCTTGGCGCGATACCACCGCAGAAGATCACCTTGTCGATACCCTTCAGTTGGGCGATGATTTCCTGATAGTCGATGGGCAGCTCACGGGCAATGTCGATCTTCATCGAGGCACCCCAGGTTTTCACGGTCTGGAAACGCACCTCAATCTGGAACTTCTGTCCCTTTTCTGCATTCAGTACCGTACGGGTTGGTGTGGCACGCCAGATATGGTGAGTGAACTTCTTCTCGCCGTTGACATACAGTTCGAAGTGTCCGGTGCTCTCTACGTTGACCACATACTCGCCAGCCTCCTTTGGGGTGAATGTGGTTTCATATTTGGCGGAGAAATCCTCGATAGGCAGGTTGGGTGCAAACACGTGCATACCTGCGGTGGTCACGTTTACAGGTTTTGTGTAGTATTCGGTGGTAAAGGCCTTACCCTCCATATCGGTATTGTTCCAGAACGTACCTTTCAGACCTTTCTTGCCATCGGGAGTCACGCATTCCGTGGCGAGATGGCTCTCCATGACCTTGTCGTTGGTCAGGTCGCAACCAGGCAGATAGACGAGATTCTTCTGCTTGGCCTTGATACCGTCGAGGATGGTGACGGTATGGTTCGGCGTGCCGTTGTAGTTACCCCACATCATCGGCTCATTGTTGGCATTCGGACCGATGACGGCAATTTTCTCCTTACCCTTTTGCAAAGGCAGAATCTTGTTATTGTTTTGCAGGAGAACGATTGACTGGCGTGCCATATCGAGGGCTACCTGTGCAGATGCTTTTGTTGACATGGCAGAGTAAGGTATTTTTGACCATTCTACCAAGGCTGGATCATCCATCTCACCGAGATCAAAACGACCTTCGAGCAGACGGATGACATGCTTATCGACCTCTGCCTCTGTGATAAGTCCGCGACGTACAGCCTCAGGAATGCTCTTATAGGCATAGCCGTAACCACATTCCACATCTGTGCCAGCCAGTGTAGCCTTTGCAGAGGCTGTGATGGGTGAGAAACTGCTCTTGTGAGAGGTGTAGAAGTCGCTCACAGCACCGCAGTCACTGACGACGAGATATTGGAAGCCCCATTCGTCACGCAGGATTTGTTGGAGCAGACGACTTGAACCGCAGCAGGGATCATCGTCGAGACGTTGATAGGCACACATTACCTCGCGTACCTTTGCATCCTGAACAAGGGCTTTAAAAGCAGGCATATAGGTCTCCCAGAAGTCGCGTACAGGCACATCAGTGAGATTGGCAGTGTGACGAGTATATTCCGGACCGCTGTGTACGGCATAGTGCTTGGCACACGCCCAGAGCTTGCGGTACTTCGACTTCTCAGGTCCCTGTAGACCTTTGACCACCTGTACACCCATGACACTTGTCAGGTAAGGATCCTCACCATACGTCTCCTGACCTCGTCCCCATCGGGGGTCTCGGAAGATGTTCACGTTAGGTGTCCATACGGAGAGACTGCGCATCTTCATGTCCTCACCCTTCAGGTCGTACATACGGTGGTTGTACTGGGCGCGGAACTCGGTGCTGGCGATGTCGAATACCTTATATAATAAAGTGGGGTTGAACGACGCGGCCATACCTACAGGCTCGGGGAAGTTGGTGACATTACCCATGTTGGCAGCACCGTGAAGGGCTTCGCTCCACCAGAAGAACTTCTTAATGCCCAGGCGTGGAATGGCAGGACTCTCGTCGAGCATCAGCTGGGCTTTCTCTTCAAGTGTGAGGCGGCTGCACAGGTCGATGGCACGCTCCTTGGCACTCAAATTGGGGTTTTGATATTTAAGACTTTGTGCCTGTACTGAAATGCTGACACAGAAAAAGACTAAAGTTGATAATAGGCAATGATGGCCCTTAAATAATTGAATTAGCATATATTATTTCGATAAATGGTTTTTGGTGCAAAAATAAGAAAAAACGAAAACATACGTTTATATATATGTCTCAAAAACTTTCAAATTTGTAACATTTTGGTTCTGTCGGCTCATTTTGTGAAATAATAATTCTCGCTAGGTGAAGTCTCGATATCGTATTCGTAGACTTCCTTAATAGGCAGAAGTTTGAAATCCTTTAACTCGGTGGAGCGTAGTGGCTCCTTAATCTGCGCTGGTGACAGTAATGGATTAGGACAAGTTCCCTTAGCTTGTTTCAACCCCTTCCCCTTAAGAGGAACGTAAGAACGCAAACGCAGGATACCACCGATAGAAGAGTGGATGGTGGCAGTTTGAAGGACGCCATTCTGCCATTTGATATCAACGGTGAACCCGCCGCGTGTACAAAGTCCTTTTACCTCACCATTACTCCACGCATCTGGTAAAGCAGGTAGCAGGTGAACTGCACCGTCATGACTTTGTACAAGCATCTCGCAAACTCCAGCAGCGCAACCAAAGTTACCATCGATCTGGAAGGGTGGATGGGCATCGAAGAGATTGGGGTAGGTGCCGCCACGCGGTCCCCATTCTATCGAGTCGGGGATGAGTGTCAGCATATTCTTGATGATCTGGTAGGCGTGGTTGCCGTCGAGCATACGTGCCCAGAAATTGGTCTTCCAACCGAGGCTCCAGCCTGTAGCCATGTCGCCACGCTGTCTCAGAGTGCTCGAGGCAGCGGTAAACAAGTCGGGATGGGTGTAAGGCGAAATCTGATTAGAGGGGTAGAGACCATATAGGTGCGATATATGCCGGTGCTCGTCTTTGGGGTCATCGGCATCAATGAGCCATTCTTGTAACTGGCCATAACGGCCAATTTGCATGGGTGGTAACCTCTCAAGTACCCAATTCAGCAAGGTGTCGGTTTGTAAACCGAGGACTGCTGCAGCATTCAATGTGTTTGTTAAAACGTCGAATACGATCTGATTGTCCATTGTAGAACCTGCTGTAACGTTAGTTCCCTTACCTTGAGGCCCGTGTTCTGGGGAAACGGTAGGAATGGTCATCATCCAACCTGCTGCTTTCTTTACTTCTCCATAGGCTGGGTAAGTCTGCATATATTGCAAAAGGAACTTGGCTGCTCCTTCCATCACCGGATAGTAGGTGCGCAGGAATTCTTTATCGCCAGTGAAGAGGTAGTGCTGCCAAAGATGAGTTGTCAACCAGGCACCGCCAGTAGGGAACATGCCCCAAGGTGTACCATCCACAGGACCGGTAATGCGCCAGAGATCTGTGTTATGGTGTGCCACCCACCCGTCGCAGTCATACATTTCTCGCGCTGTGAGATGTCCTGTATGGCTCAGGTCTTTAATCATAGCGAATAGCGGTTGCTGTGTTTCTGCTAGATTTCCAACAAGGGCTGGCCAGTAGTTCATCTCTGTGTTGATGTTGATGGTGTATTTTGAATCCCATGGCGCATCGAGCTTATCGTTCCATACGCCCTGAAGATTAGCGGGTTGACCACCTGGTTGTGAAGAGGAGATCAATAGATAGCGCCCATATTGCATCATCAGCGATACCATGTTGGGATCGTTGCCATTGGCGAAAGCAGCAAGACGTTGGTCTGTAGGAAGGCTGGTTGGGTTGAGGGTACTAGATGTCTTTGCTGAACTTGAGATGTCAAGGCTCACCCGCTGATATTGTGCCTGATAGCGACGTAGGTGGTCGTTGAGTAGTTGGGTATAGGTTTTGCCTTTCAGGGCTACCATTTTCTGATCGTTCTTCAGCTTTGGATTGCCACTGATATCCTGATAACTCACGTAATTGGTGGCTGCTATTATAAATAAGGTGGCAGTAGTGGCCTTGACAATTGAGATGCTCTCAGTACCATCAACGATTTCACCATCAGACTCAGCCATAATACGGCATTCTGCTGTCAATTGCCCAGGAATACCTTCCTGTTCTACATTCTGAATGATAGCTGAGAGCTGATGCTTATGGACATCGCATTGATGCAGTAACTGACTATCGTAAGCCAAGTTGAAGGTAAGTGTGCCAGGCTTATCACTTTGTAGATGAACGACAATGACAGGGTCGGCCTGGGAGGCGAAAACCGTACGTTGATAGTTTACATCACCAATCTGAAAATTAGTGGTCGTCACCGCTTTATCAAGACTTAGTTCACGTTCATAGTGGGTGGGTTGTAACGAAGTCCCATATCTTTGTGACATGGCATAGTCAAATGACAGTTTTACACTACCCATTGGCAAGAACCGCATGCCATGAGGACCTTTTATGAAATATTGATCGATAATAGCATGTGCTTCCTTTTCCCTTCCTTTGAAAATTAATTGTCTCACCTCTTGCAGATGGGCTTTTGCTTCAGGGCTGTTGTTATTATGAGGAGAACCGCTCCAGAAAGTTTCTTCATTTAACTGAATTTCTTCGGTATTGACTCCGCCATATATCATGGCACCCAATTGTGAGTTGCCCACCGGCAAAGCCTCAAGCCATTGGGTCGCAGGGCGGTTATACCAAAGACGATAATCTTGTGCATGACCTATTATAAAAGGCGCACAACAGAGTAAACTGATGAATATGGTTCTCTTCATGATTGTAAAGTTTTGGTTCCCGGTTGCAAAGATACGAATAATTGGATGAAGTTCCAAATGAATAGGGATAAAAAACTCCGGAGTCTGAAACGCTTTTCATAAACTCCGGAGAAGGAAAAACTACTAACTACTAATATAACTAAAACAATTTTTAAAATTCTGCTGCAAAGATATGAATTATTTCAAGAAATCATTTGATTATATGTCGCATTTGTTTTCGTTTTTGTTTCATCTTATTAAAAAAACACACTTTTTTGCGAAAAAAAGCTATTTAAATAAGTGCGGAATGAACTTTTTCAATCCTCTTCGCCAGGTAAGCCATTCATGATCGGTACCTGTAGATTCGTAGTATTCTGCCTTGATGCCTAAATCATTAAGACTTTTAACAAGTTTTTCTGTGCCAAACATCTTATCCATACCCTCTGTTCCACTCATCATGAAGAGATAATAAATCTGTTTGTTGAATTCTTCGGCACGGGTAAACACACCATTGTAGGCAGTTTGAGGATCAAGCCCGAAAATGGCACCACTAAAAGTTCCCATATAAGAGAACTTATCCATATTGTTCAGTACGATATCGAAGGTTTGGTGTCCACCCCATGACAGTCCAGCCATGGCGCGATGGTCTCTGTCGGTGAGTGTACGGAACTTCTGGTCGATGGTAGGAATGAGGTCGTTGATCATCACTTCATAGAACGAGTTGCCATAAGTACTCATACCCTGGCGGTTGTCACCACCACGGAATGGTGCTTTGATATCACCACTCTCCATGACTACAATCATCGGCACAGCCTCGCCAGAGGCAATGGCATTGTCCATGATATGCTGCATACGCCCCTGTTTGCTCCAGCCAGTCTCATCCTCACCCATACCATGCTGCAAGTAGAGCACGGGATAACGCTTCTTGGCATTCTGCTTCAGGTCGTACTCCGCCGGGGTATAGACCATAGCATGGCGCCACTCTTTGGTAGATTCTGCGAAGTAGTAGAAGGAGCGTACCTCACCAGTGGGAACACCACTTTGTGGGCGGTAGTAGTCACCCTCTTCACCCTCGGGTATCTCGATACCACCCGACTCGCGGTTGCAACCGAAGAAGGTCTCTGTGGCGGGATCGATGAAATTCACGCCACCAATGTTCATGAAATAATAGTGGAAGCCAGGCACCAGCGGGTCAGTCATAGCCATCCAGCCACCCTTACCATCAGGCTGCATGTCATATTTTTTGCCGCAGATATCCACAATCACCTTGCGAGTCTCAGGAGCCTGAAGATAGAAGTAAGCACGTCCCTCCTTGTCAACCTTAGGGAACTCATTGCCGGGAATAGTTGTCTCTGCAAGGACGGCATCAGCAGGCACCTCAATCTTCTTAGGCATCTCGATATAAGGGCGCTTGGGCTCAAAACCCAGATGACGGGCTACGGCCTCACCATAGCGACAACCAAGTTCGCGGTAACCAGCAGCGTCGAAATGGAGTCTGTCAGGTCCGTTCGAGCAGTTGTCGGAAGAAATCACCTGAGCGGTATGCAGAGTGTTCGGCAGATCGTCGATCTGCTTCTTGCAGCCGATGCAGACCCCCTGGCCACCTGCCTGTACGATATTTCCGGCATAGAGGTTTACCTCTTCAGGCTTCAGCTTTAGGTCGCTGCAAAGATTGTCGTATACCTGCTTCACCATACCTGTCCACTTAGGATCTCCGGTGTTTGTCTCTCCCTGATGCATCAGGATACCTTTGATCACACCGTCCTTCTGTGCCTTTTTGGCGAGACTGACTAAACGTTCATAGGGATTATTGTTGTAAGCTTTGAGCATAGGAATCATCCAGCCTGGTGCTTTCTTGATATAATCCTTGATACTGTCGGTTAGGAAGCCTTTGATGTCGATACCGCCGATAGCCACATGGATAACACCGATCTTGATGTTCTCCGGCAGTGAGGTCACAAGGGTACGTCCGAACCAGTCGGCTGGTGTCAGACCTGTGTTAGGACGACAGAGTGGGGGGATTGCCTCATACCACTCACCCATCTTCCGGGCGGGTAGTGTCTCTGTAGCGGGGTAATCAACAGCGGGCATCCACAGAAATCGTGGTCCCGGACTTTTCAGATCCTGTGCCTCCGGCTTAGCTGCACCTTCCATGTTCGACTGTCCGAAACACAGGAAGATGTAGAAATTGGGATCTGGTTTCTGAGCGTTTGCCGTCAGGGCGACAACACTCATCAGAATAGTGATAATCAGTTGTTTCATCATGTTGTTATTAAATGGTTGTTATTACTTGTTTATTCCCTATAGGTCTTTGGTGACTCGTTGCCGAAGAGATACTGGCGCTGGTAGCCCCCTAGGTCGATAACGATCTTCTCGAACACGATACCGGGATCCTGCGGGTGGATGGTCAGTGTATGGCTGTCACCCTTGCCGACAGGTAGTTCCACCACCTGCTCCACCACGCGACGGGCAACGGTGGGATAGTAGATGCGGTGGATGTTCTGGGGCTTCTCGTTGAGGTTGGCGTTGAAGTTCACGCTGACGGGCTCTCCTCCATCGATGTTGACCTCATAGACCAGTCCACCTTTATCGAGGAAGTCGAGGGTCGACTTTGTCACCACATGTACCTTGACGGTAGCAGGTGTTTCTCCCTGCCAGCGATAGACCAGTTTGCCGCCATCGGTACCTACGGTATAAGGCATCAGGGCGATGCCGCTCAGGGTACGGCCCATATAGGGGATCACTGTCCATTTGGCCTGACTGGCGTCCGTGCGGCTATAGGTATGCTCGGCCTCCATGCTGATATACCCGTGACGAGGACTGAAGGTGGGGCCTGTGGCAGGCTGTGCCACCTCTTTAAGTTCGGGACAAACGTCGGCGGGGAACCAGTCGTTCCAGTCCTTGTAGCTGATATGTTTCTGAGTCATCATACCATCCCACTTACCACCGGCAATCTCTTTGTTGTACTGCAAGTTCAGCAGTGAGTCGCGCTTGAAGGCCTGGCGACAGCGTTCTGCCCAACAGTTGGCTTCAGGATCGCCTTGCTCTGCCAGCTTCAGGTTCATGGCCTGGGCGTAGTACATCTCGTAGATATTACCCATCGCCTGCACGGGGAAGAGGATGATTTGGCGGTAGGCATCCTGATATTCTGGCTTCAAAGTGATAAACTGTCGCAGGGCGCGAGCCTCCAGGGCCAGGTATTCTGCCACCACCTTGGCAAA
>CAMJGE010000024.1 GCA_946405145.1 uncultured Prevotella sp. | reverse complement strand
AAAAAAATGTTTCTTCTGTATTAAAAAACGCTAAATGCAGTTTTTTAGGAACTCTGCAACCACATAACTGCTACCTCCGATGAACACAAAATCGTTATCATTGGCAGTCTTCTGGGCTGCATCGTATGCGCTTGCCACATCGGGATAAGTTTCACCCTTAAGACCTAATTCATGTCCATATAGCTTCAATACACCTTCAGATGCAGAACGCTTGTTGTTGGCTTTGGTAAAATAATAGGTGGCGTCTTTGGGTAATAAAGCCATGACACCTTGTATGTCTTTATCCTCCACCATACCGAACACAATATGGCGATGCTGACAGGGCACATTCTTCAGTTGCTGGCTCAGATATTCCCATCCATGCACGTTATGGCCTGTATCGCAGATGGTTAACGGCTTATCTTTTACTTTCTGCCAACGACCTTTTAAACCTGTCAGGTCACAGACATGCTTAAATCCTTCTCTGATCTCCCTGTTCTTACAGGGCTCATCGGGAATCGTCATCACGGGATACATCAGCCCGATTTCTTCCAGTTGTCTGATGGCGTGGAGAATCGTATTAGCATTCTTCTCCTGATAACTGCCTGAGAGCTCTCCTTCGATGATACCATCATGCACGGTATGATAGAGCAGACCAAAAGAGGAAGTATTGCACTCCACCACCTCGGGATGATCTTCTGCAAAGGTGATAGGTGCTGCGTTTTCAGCGGCCATCACCTCAAAGATCTGACGGGTCTCTGGTGTTGTCTCGCCAATGACCACAGGAGTCTTAGGCTTGATGATACCTGCTTTCTCCATCGCGATCTGCTCCAGGGTACTGCCTAAGAACTGCGTATGGTCGAAACCGATGTTTGTAATGACGGAGAGGGCAGGGGCGATAATGTTTGTGCAGTCCAGTCGTCCACCCATGCCAGTCTCAATCACTGCGATATCTACAGCCTTGTCAGCGAAATACTTGAAAGCCATAGCTGTTACCAGCTCAAAGAATGTAGGCTTCAGCGGCTCAAAGAATAACCGCTCTTCTTCCACAAAGTTGATGACGTATTCTTCGGGAATTGGACTGCCGTTAATGCGGATGCGCTCAGAGAAATCGACCAAGTGTGGTGAGGTATAAAGCCCCACCTTGTAGCCACACATCTGAAGGATGGCTGAAATGGTATGTGCACAGGAACCCTTGCCGTTGGTGCCAGCAATGTGGATGGTGCGATATTTGCGATGGGGATGCCTGAAATGCTCATCGAGCTTCAGGCTATTTTCCAATCCCTCTTTGTAACCACTCGCCCCTTGTTGTTCAAACATGGGCAGCTGGTTATACAGATATTCACATGTCTCCCGATACGTCATGCAGGGTTCCTCCTTCCTTATCCTTATTAATTAAAATAATTCTTGAAACGCTGGAAAATAGAATCCTTGGTTTGTTTGTCACCCTTGAAGTTATCGCTGTCGCGGAACTGCTCGAGCGCTGTCTTTTCTTCACGACTCAAGGTACGAGGCACATAGACACTAATGTTGACCACCAAGTCGCCCCTGCCATTTCCGTAGCCCTGAACGGCAGGCAGTCCCTTGCCGCGCAGACGAATGGTTTTACCGGGTTGTGTGCCGTTGTCCAACTTCACTTTCAGCTTCGTGCCCTCAATGGTGGGTATCTCCACATCTCCACCAAGTGCAGCTGTTGGGAAATCTAACAGCAGGTTGTAAATCAGGTCATTGCCATCGCGAACGAAAGTGTCGTGCTCCTCTTCTTCAATAAACACTTGTATATCTCCGTTGATACCGTTGCGCTTGCCGGCGTTACCCTTGCCAGGAACGTTGACTACCATACCCTCTGCAACACCAGCGGGAATGCTGATCTCAACCACTTCCTCGCCTTTTTTTATACCTGTACCACCACACTCGTGACACTTGTTCTTGATCACCTGCCCTTCACCACCGCAGGCAGGGCACACGCTCTGTTGTTGCATCATGCCGAAGATGCTTTGGGTGGTATGGGTGATAACGCCTGAGCCATGACAGGTCTGACAGGTCTCCTTGCCACTGCCGTCTTCGGCTCCTGTACCGTGACAATGCTCACAGGGCACGTCTTTCCGCACCTTGAATTTCTTGGTTACACCTTTGTTGATCTCCTCAAGGGTAAGTTTCACCTTCAAACGAAGGTCACTACCTCTGTGCTGTTGTGGACGGCGTGAGCCTCCACCGAAACCTCCAAAGCCGTGACCACCGAAAATGTCTCCGAACATAGAGAAGATGTCATCCATGTTCATGGAGGCTCCTCCAAATCCACTGAAGTCGAAGCCACTGCCCATGTTCGGACCGTCAAAGCCGAACTGGTCATACTGTTGACGAGTCTTCGGATCGTGCAGTATGTTATAGGCTTCTGCTGCCTCCTTGAATTTCTCCTCAGCTTCTTTATCGCCGGGATTACGATCGGGGTGATACTTGATGGCTATCTTTCGATAGGCCTTCTTGATCTCGTCTTCTGAAGCGTTTTTTTCAACGCCCAGCACCTCGTAGTAGTCGCGTTTCTGTGCCATATTATTGTCCTACTGCCACCTTAGCGTGGCGAATTACTTTATCATTCAGTTTATAGCCTTCCTGCAGGCAGTCGATGACCTTGCCTTTCTTGTCCTCACCCATACCAGGCACCATAGCTACAGCCTCATGCACGTCGGTGTCGAAGTCTGCGTCCTTAGTGTCAATCTTGCTCACGCCCTGAGCCTCCAGTGTCTTCATGAACTTCTGGTGGATAAGTGTCATGCCCTCGCGCAGTACCTCGGGATCATCAGTCTTGGCACCGTTCTCGATGGCGCGTTCCATATCGTCGATGATAGGCAGGATAGAAGTGATCACCTTCTCGCCACCATTCAGAATCAGCTCCGTACGCTCTTTCAATGTGCGTTTGCGGTAGTTCTCAAATTCAGCTGCCTTATAGAGCAATTGAGTCTTTAGTTCCTCAATCTCTCTCTCAGCTTTCTCAAGTGGGTCTAATTCTTCTTCCTCAGAAGATGCTTTGCTGTTCTCTCCCTCACTTTTTTCTTCTGCCTCTTTGGCAGTCTCTTCAACAGGATTCTCGTCCAGAGTCTCTTCTCCTTCAATGTTGATATCTTTTTCTGTCATAATAGCAATGTTTTAATGTTCTGAACACCAATATGCAAATTTCGTGCCATTAAGAATACATCTTCTCTTTCTGCTCTTTGATGGCTTCATCGTAGATGTAGTCGTCATAGGTCATCAGTTTGTCGATGGTGCCCTTTGGCGTCAGTTCGATGATGCGGTCTGCTACAGTGTTGATAAACTCATGGTCGTGTGAGGCAAAGAGAATATTGCCCTTGAAACCTATCAGGTTGTTGTTGAATGCCTGAATCGACTCCAGATCCAGATGGTTTGTTGGTGTGTCGAGAATAAGGCAGTTGGCATTCTTCAGCTGCATACGGGCAATCATACAACGCATCTTCTCACCTCCCGAGAGCACATTTACGTGCTTCAGCACATCTTCCTCCTTAAAGAGCATACGGCCTAAGAACGACTTCATCGTTACCTCGTTGCCTGGTCCCCATTGTGAAAGCCAATCTACCAGGTTCATCTCGCTCTGGAAAAATTCGGTGTTGTCGAGTGGCAGATAGGCAGTCGTGATGGTGACACCCCATTTATAGGTACCAGCCTGAGCCTCACGGTTACCATTGATGATCTCAAAGAGGGCGGTCATCGCCTTGGGATTGTGAGAGAGGAATACGGTTTTCTGACCCTTCTCGATGGTAAAGTTCACGTTGTCGAAGAGTACTGTGCCGTCAGCATCTACAGCCTTCAAGCCCTCCACCTCAAGAATCTGTGTACCAGGCTCACGCTCCATCGAGAAGATGATGCCTGGGTATTTACGGGTAGATGGAGTAATCTCCTCTACGTTCAGTTTCTCCAGCATCTTCTTACGTGAGGTGGTTTGCTTCGACTTTGCCACGTTGGCGCTGAATCGGCGGATAAACTCCTCCAACTGCTTCTTCTTCTCCTCAGCCTTCATTTTCTGGTTCTGAGCCTGACGCAAAGCCAACTGCGAACTCTCGTACCAGAATGAATAGTTACCAGAGAAGAGCGTTACCTTGCCGAAATCGATATCGACGGTCTGGGTAGATACTGCATCGAGGAAGTGTCGGTCGTGTGACACTACTAGCACGCACTGCTCCAGATTGGAGAGATATTCCTCCAACCACTGCACGGTGTCGAGGTCTAGGTCGTTGGTAGGCTCGTCGAGCAACAGGTTGTCGGGATGTCCGAACAAGGCCTTTGCCAGCATCACGCGCACCTTCTCATTGTTGGATATCTCCGACATCTGCTTGTAATGCTCAGCCTCCTTAACGCCCAGGTTCTGCAACAGCTGGGCAGCCTCGCTCTCTGCCTCGTAGCCGTTCATTTCGGCAAAGGCCATCTCGAGTTCTGCGGCGCGGTTGCCGTCTTCTTCCGTCATTTCGGGCTTGCTATACAGGGCCTCACGCTCTTTCATGTTGTCCCACATGGGCTTGTGACCCATCAGCACCGTGTCCATCACGGTGAATGCATCGTATTTGAAGTGGTCCTGTTCAAGCACACTCATGCGCTCGCCAGGCAGCATCTCAATTGATCCCTTGTTAGGCTCCAGCTCGCCGCTGATGGCGCGGAGCAATGTTGATTTACCGGCACCGTTAGCACCGATGATACCATAGATATTTCCACTTGTAAATTTCAGGTTCACATCTTTGTAGAGAACCTTCTTTCCAAACTGTATTTGCAGATTTGTAACTGTTATCATTTTCTCTCTTAATATACCTTATTTATTATTTGGACTGCAAAGTTACATATTTTTTCTGATAATCTCGCCATTTTCTGAAGAAAACCGCTTTTTTAGAGCATACCTTTGGTGGAGGGGAGCTCGAAGTGATAGATGTCGCGGCGCACTGCCATCTTCAGTGATCGGGCGAGTGCCTTGAAGATTCCTTCAATTTTGTGATGCTCGTTTTGTCCCTCGGCCTTGATGTTCAGGTTCATCTTGGCTGCGTCGCTGAGACTCTTAAAGAAGTGTAAGAACATTTCGGTAGGCATTTCGCCAATCTTCTCACGTTTAAACTCTGCGTCCCATACCAGCCAGGGGCGACCTCCGAAGTCGAGTGCTACGCTACAGAGACAGTCGTCCATCGGCAGACAATAGCCGTAGCGCTCGATGCCTCGTTTGTTACCTAACGCTTGAAGGATACATTCACCTAAGGCGATGGCTGTGTCTTCGATGGTGTGGTGCTCATCAACCTCTAGATCACCTTTTGTGTGAATCATCAGATCCATCATGCCGTGCTTGCCAATCTGCTCTAGCATGTGGTCGAAGAATCCCAATCCTGTCTGGATATCGCACTTGCCAGTGCCATCGAGATTCACTTCAATATGTATGTCTGTTTCCTTGGTTTTACGACTTACTTCGGCAATTCTCTCTCCAGCAAAAAGTATCTCGGTGATTTTGTTAAATGTAATACCTTCATCGCTTAAAATCAGTGATTTACATCCAATGTTTCGAGCAAAGGTTCTATCTGTTTCTCTGTCGCCTATTACGTAGCTGTTAGCTATATCGTAGTCGGGATTATTGATGTATTTTTCTACCAGCCCGATATTAGGCTTTCGTGTAGGAGCATTATCTTCAGGGAAGTGGGGGTCGATCAGGATGTCATCGAAGGTGATACCCTCTCCGGCAAATGTCTGAAGGATGAAGTTGTGGACAGGCCAGAAGGTGTCTTCAGGAAAGGATTCAGTGCCCAGTCCGTCTTGATTGCTCACCATGACAAACTCGAAATCTAGCTTCTCACGGATGAAGCTGAGGTTACGAAATACGCCGTTGACAAACTTCAGTTTCTCGAAGCTGTCAATCTGTTCGTCGGCAGGTTCCTCAATGAGGGTGCCGTCACGGTCTATAAATAAGATTCGTTTCATAAAATTCTTTCTTGTTAAAATTTTGTCTATCCTTTTCGTGCTGGATCATAGCGCCTCTCATCATGTAAAGCGGTCCGATAACAGAGAGCCAGACATAAGCCTGCAGGAAACCCGCAATGAGGAAAACCACCAGAGTGAGCCATCTTACATTGTCTGGCATGCCACTAGGATCGCCAGAGAGAACACCTATCTGATCTTGCCAGTTGGCTGCTATCATGATGATCATGGGGAGTGATGTTAACATGATGAGAATCGAAACGGTAAAGAGGCATACGATGGCGACGATGAGTACCAAACCCGTGCGTCGAAGCCATGTCTTCATGGGTATTTGCTCAGTAGCCTCTAGTATCTTACGCTTGCGGAGTCTGCGCCAGCCTAAGGCTAATAACAGCAAGACTGCTACAGTATTCAGCAGCATGCCAGGCAGTGTTAGTTCTATCGAAAGGAGTACGGGCATGGCCGAAGCTACTGCCGTCAAGACTGCAAACACAATGGCTATCAACCATGTGGATCTGAAAATCCGCTTGAAATTGGAGAAGTAGAAGTGATAGCCATCGCGGATGCAAGCCCTACTGCTTCTGCTCTTTAAAAGGATATTTTCACTGTCTTTTTCCATTGTCTTATTGATTTTTGTGTGCAAAGTTACTATTTTTTTATTTTATTTCGTATCTTTGCAGCAAAATTTTGCGATATGAAGCAGTTAAAATGGGGTTTCATCGGCTGCGGTGAAGTGACAGAGAAGAAAAGTGGTCCTGCCTTTAGCGAGGTAAAGGGCTCATGCGTAGAGGCTGTGATGAGTCGCACTGAGCAGCATGCACGCACTTATGCCATCGAGCACGGCATCCGTAAGTGGTACACTGATGCCCAAGAACTGATTGACGACCCCGATGTGAATGCTGTATATGTAGCTACGCCTCCTGCGAGTCATGCCACTTATGCCATCATGGCCATGAAAGCCGGTAAGCCAGTGTATGTTGAGAAGCCCTTGGCTGCCAGCTATGAGGATTGTGCACGTGTGAACCGCATCTCTGAACAGACTGGTATCCCTTGCTTCGTAGCTTACTACCGCCGTTATCTGCCTTATTTCCAGAGGGTGAAAGATATTGTGCAGAGTGGTAGGATTGGTAAGATCCTGAATGTTCAGATACGTTATACAGAACCCTTGCGCGCTGCCGATGCAGAGGCTATCCAGAAGGGTGAGCCTTTGCCTTGGCGACTACAGCCCGATATCGCTGGTGGCGGCTATTTCTATGATATGGCTCCTCATCAGCTTGATCTGCTACAAGATATGTTTGGTGTGATTCTTGAGGCTCGTGGTATTTGTGCTAATCGAGGCGGACTCTACGAGGCAGAGGACTCTATCAGTGCCTGCTTCAGCTTTGAGAACGGCCTACCTGGCAGTGGCTCGTGGTGCTATGTGGCTCATGAGAGTGCCCGCGAGGACTGTATTGAGATTATCGGCACTGAGGGACAGGTCAGTTTCTCGATCTTCGACTATAACCCCATCCGCCTGCAGACCAGTGAAGGCGATGAGCGAATTACGGTGCCTAATCCGCCGTATGTGCAGTATCCGATCATCAAGTCGGTGATTGAGCATCTGCAGGGCATGAGCGTATGCACCTGCACCAGTGTGTCGGCAACACCCGTCAACTGGGTGATGGATCGTATTTTAGGGAAAATCTGACTCTGTCGATGAAGCGGTGTGGGATGTTGTTGGTATCGTTGCTGTCGTGCGCTATACTCTTTGCGCAGGATTCGCTTCGTACTGACACGGTGAAGAAACACGAAATAGGTATTATCCGTGAGACCATCCGAGGTTTCGACCGCTTGGAAGATGATTACATCGAGCCCCAGCACTACGAGTTTACCGTGATGATGCAGGTGACTCGCACGTTTGAGAACTTTGATCTCAGTAGCAATGGCCAGCATATCCGACTATCGCCCGACGGACTGACGAAGATAGGACCGTTCTTTGGTTGGCGCTGGTTCTTCTTCGGTTATACGTTCGATATCAAGAACCTGAGCTTCGGCAGTGGCGGACTGCGAAAAGAGTTTGATCTCAGCATCTACTCGTCGCAGATAGGTGTAGATATATACTATCGTCGATCTGGTAGTGACTATAAGATTCGCGATGTGAAGTTGGGAGGATTGAACAGCGACCTCTTTGAAGATATGCCTTTCTCGGGTGTGCAATTGGGCATCACTGGCGTGAGTGCCTATTACATCTTCAATCATGGGCGCTTCTCCTATCCGGCAGCCTTCAGTCAATCTACCTGCCAGAAGGTGAGCTGCGGATCATGGATGGCGGGAGCGGGCTATACCCGCAATTCGCTGGAGGTGAATTACGAGGAACTGCGCGATGCACTTAACAGCCGAATGGCGAAGGGACAGACGGTAGAACTCGACAGCGGTATGCTGTTTAATAAAGTCAAATATAACGACTTTATGCTCTCAGGCGGCTATGCCTACAACTGGGTGTTTGCCAAAAACTGGCTGTTTTGCGCCAGCGCACAACTGGCTTTGTGCTATAAGACAAGCTATGGCGAGACGGCCGACGATAAGAGAGGCTTCGATTTCGGGAAGGTGAATCCTGATGTCATCGGGCGCTTTGGACTCGTGTATAACAATACTCGCTGGTATGTGGGAGCCAGTGCCATCTTGCGCACGAACAACTATCGTACCTCGCGTTTCAAGGCCAATAACGTGTATGGCTCGCTGAATGCCTACATCGGCTATAACTTTGTGTTAAAAGAGAAATACAAAAAGAAGAAGAAATGAAGCGACAACTGTTCTTATTAATAGTACTCTTCGCCATCCTTGGCTCAGTTCGAGGAGAGGGTAGGGTGAGCTATCTGCAGAAAGATAGTCTGACCATCTGCCGACTGTTAGACGAGGCTCACGCATTGCCTAGCACCACGAACTTTCCGCTCTTCTTTGCCAGAAAGTTCCTCGATATACCATATGTTGCCCATACACTTGAGATCAACGATGATGAGCGGCTGGTGGTGAATACCCGACAGCTGGATTGTACGACACTTGTGGAGACTGTGACTGCCCTGACACTTTGTGCCTATCGTCATCTTTTCACTTGGCGTGACTATCTAAATGCGCTGACAGCCATGCGTTACCGTCGTGCACAGATTGATGACTACACCAGCCGAATCCATTATTTTACGGAGTGGATCACGCTGAATACGGAAGCTGGCATCGTGAGGGAGATCCAGGTGCCTAATCCGCCGTTCTCGGCTGTACAGCATGTGAACGTTAACTATATGAGCAGCCATCCGAAGAGCTACAAGGCACTTCGTGAACATCCGGAATATGTGACAGCCATCCGTAAGATGGAGCAAAGCATTACGGGTGGAAGTTTCCGTTATATCCCGAAGCAGATGGTAAAGAATCAGGCGTTGCTTCGTCAGGCCGTAAACGATGGTGACATCATCGCCATCACCTGCAAGAAGGCAGGACTTGATATTGCGCATCTTGGTTTTGCCGTATGGAAGGATGGTCGTCTGCATCTGCTCAATGCCTCTATGTTGCACAAGAAGGTGGTGGAGGAGCCCATGACGCTCTATCAGTATCTTCAGAAGCACAGCACCCATACTGGAATAAGAATTATAAGAATCAACAAATAACATTTTAACCCAAAAGAATTATGGAATTACCTGATTTTATGAGTTATGCCAACAAATTCTCACAGTCAGAATTTGTAGAGAAGATCTCCCGTATAGCTAAGCGAGCGGGATCCAAACTAGTGTATGCTGCCTTGATCCTTTATTACACCCTTCAGAGCGATCGTATCAGCAAGACCGACAAGGCCATCATTATCGGTGCCCTGGGTTACATGATCAGTCCGCTTGATGTCATTCCCGATGCTATCCCCATTGCTGGACTTACCGACGACTTCGCCGTTCTGATCTATGTGCTGAAGAAGGTGTGGACCGACATTGATCCTTCCATCATCGAACAGGCCAAGGAGAAACTCTCCAAGTGGTTTGATGAAGAAGAAATTTGTGATATCCAGGATATCTTCAAGGACAATGATTAAGGGATAAAGTAAAAGGCTGATGGAAAGATATCCATCAGCCTTTTTACTTCTCTCAAGAGGTGCCTGGCGGATTCGAACCGCCGTGGACGGTTTTGCAGACCGTAGACTAAGCCACTCATCCAAGGCACCGAGTTAGCGAGTAAAGAGCGATGTTTGTATCAGCTCTTTTGAGCGCGAGGTGACTAGACCGTAGGTCAAGACACCATTTTCTTGAATGCGGGTGCAAAGGTAGGCATAATATTCGAGATAGCCAAATTTTTAGACTACTTTTTATGCCAGCAATCTGCTTTTTTCTTCTTTTCAGCTTGTTTCTGTGTTTTTAATGGGCATCCTGCACAACTATAACAGGGGTCTTCAGCCCTTCTGAACGCCTCAAAGACACGCCAGCAACCATAGCCTACAGCCGCCAGGATCATTATCCCAACTAATGTTTCCTGCATTATAACTTAGAGAGTCTGCGGAGCAACACCTTATTAATGACAAGCATCCTATGACCTGTCTTCTCGATGTCCTCACGTACATTATTTATATTATTAAAGAGATCGCTGAAGGCATTCAATACGAAGTTGGCCTCGCCGGTATCCTCTTTCTGCTCTGGATTCGTTAGGATGCGGATGCCTTGCGGCTCGATATGTACATCAATCTCCCTGCCTGTCATGATGGGATCACCGTCGTAATGGATTGCTCCAGGTTCGCTGCGCTTGATGTGCAGACGCTTTGTTCTGAAAGTCTTGATCTTCGAGTTGTTACCCAGTGTCTTCATAAAGAGGTCGGCTGCTACCTGTGGGGCATCGAGCGCATTGAAAGGCTCCATGATGATTACATCCAACTCACCATCCTGCATCGTGGCACCTGGTGCGATATAGGCGTTGTTGCCGTATTGCGAAGCATTGGCACAGGCAATAAGAAACGCCTTGTATTGCTTGGTGCCCGATTCATCTTCTACCTCATAGGTCTCAGGGCGGTAAACCAATCCCTCTTTCAGCACGTTCTCCAGATAGGTCACCGGACCGCGCTTGCCAGCTTCGGCAAACTTCAGAGAGATAAAGGCATCGAAGCCCATGCCACAGGTACAGAAGAAAGGCAGGTCGTTGATCATGCCATAGTCGAAAGCCTCAATCTTGCACGCATTGATGATCTGGATGGCTTTCTTGATGTCGAGCGGCAAGCAGAGATGGCGTGCCAGACCGTTGCCTGATCCGCAGGGAATGATGCCGAGAGCCGTCTGGGTGTGCACCAGCGAACGTGCCACCTCGTTGACCGTTCCGTCGCCGCCTATGGCAACAACGATATCAATCCCTTCATCCGCACAATCTCTTGCTATCTCTGAGGCATGTCCTGCATATTCTGTCAGTCGGATTTCTGCGTCAAACTGTTCATGGTCCAGTGTACGCTCAATTATCTCAGGGATTTCTTTCTTCGAGTGTGTACCCGAGATCGGGTTTAATATGAATACAATCTTCTTCTTTTCTGCCATAATCTTCTGCAAATATACAAAAAATGATTGAAGAAATGCCCTTTTTCACAATAAAAAAAACAAAATCAGACAAATATTAATAAAAACTTGCACGAATTGATAAAAATTGTGTAACTTTGCACCCTGAAATTAAAAAAATAAAAGTTACCTATATAGGAATGGGACAATTAACAGAAAAATACAAGCTTTATCGTGAACCTCAGAAGTTCATGGAAGCTGATGTATATCCATACTTCCGTGCAATAGAAGGAAAACAGGGAACGGAAGTAGAAATGGGCGGTCACAAGGTGCTGATGTTCGGCTCAAATGCATACACTGGTCTCACTGGCGATCAGCGTATCATCGATGCAGCCAAAGCTGCGCTCGATAAGTATGGTTCTGGCTGTGCTGGTAGCCGTTTCCTGAACGGAACACTCGACCTGCATGTGAAGCTCGAAAAAGAACTCGCGGAATATATCGGTAAGGATGAAGCGCTTTGCTTCTCTACTGGCTTCTCTGTGAATCAGGGTGTGCTCGCCGTGATCTGCGGCAAGGACGATTATATCATCTGCGATGATCGTGACCATGCTTCTATCGTTGACGGACGCCGCTTGTCATTTGCCAAGCAGCTCCATTATAAGCACAACGACATGGAGGATCTGGAGCGTGTGCTGCAGAAGCTGCCTTATGAGGCCATCAAGCTCATCGTAGTGGATGGTGTGTTCTCTATGGAGGGCGATCTTGCAAATCTGCCAGCCATCGTAGAGCTGAAGCACAAGTACAACTGCTCTATCATGGTAGATGAGGCACATGGTATCGGCGTGTTCGGTCGTCAGGGTAGAGGTGTATGCGATCACTTCGGATTGACCGATGAGGTAGATCTCATCATGGGTACTTTCTCTAAGTCACTGGCTTCTATCGGTGGATTCATTGCTGCCGACTGGGATATTATTAACTTCCTGCGTCATAACTGCCGCTCTTATATCTTCTCTGCTTCAAATACGCCCGCTGCTACTGCAGCCGCTATGGAGGCCCTTCACATCATCCAGAACGAGCCTGAGCGTATCGAGCGTCTGTGGAAGGTTACCAACTATGCCCTGAAGCGTTTCCGTGAGGAAGGATTTGAGATCGGAGATACTGAGAGTCCCATCATCCCGCTTTATGTACGTGATGCCCAGAAGACGTTCCTCATTACCGCTTTGGCCTTCAAGGCTGGTGTATTTATCAACCCCGTGATACCTCCCGCTTGTGCTCCTCAGGACACGCTTGTGCGTTATGCCCTGATGGCTACACATACCAACGAGCAGGTTGACCGCTCTGTGGTTGCTCTGAAGAAGATTTTTGTAGAACAAGGCATTATCAAATAAAATAATTGCGGAAAAATTTGCAAGGGTCACAAAAAATGTGTACCTTTGCACCCGCAAATCGAGGTGTAGCGCAGTTGGTAGCGTTCCTGGTTTGGGACCAGGCTGTCGCAGGTTCGAGTCCTGTCACCTCGACTTTTATTTTAAAATTTGGCCGCTAACTTTCAATAAGTTAGTGGCTTTATTTTTTTGTTTGTGTCTACTCCATACCACCGCCTCAAAGTCCGTTTATACCCTGAAAATGCTTGAGCATGGGGTAAGATGATGATGTAAAAGTCAAATCTCCTATAGGATCTCTAACCATACTTAATAGTTTTCAGCGTTAATCTCGAAGTAAGCCTGTGGATGGAAGCAGACAGGACATACATCGGGTGCTTCGGTGCCGATGACGATGTGACCACAGTTGCGACACTCCCAGACGCTGACACCTGCCTTGCGGAACACCTCGGCGGCCTCAACGTTGTGCAGCAGAGCACGGTAGCGCTCCTCATGGTGCTTCTCGATGGCCGCTACGCCACGGAACTGCTCGGCCAGCTCGTGGAAGCCCTCTTCGTCGGCCTCGCGGGCGAAGTGGCCGTACATATCAGTCCACTCGTAGTTCTCGCCCTCGGCAGCGTGCAGCAGGTTCTCGGCAACGGTGCCCAGTCCGCCTAAGTGGCGGAACCACAGCTTGGCGTGCTCCTTCTCGTTCTCGGCGGTCTTCAGGAAGAGGGCGGCAATCTGCTCGTAGCCGTTCTCCTTGGCCACGGAGGCGTAGTAGGTGTATTTGTTGCGGGCCATCGACTCACCGGCAAAAGCGGCTTCGAGGTTCTTCTCGGTGCAGGTGCCGGCGTATTTCCCAGCGACGGAATCGTTGGGCGTTTCGGCAGTGACCTTCACAAAGTCGGAGGCGGGGTGCTTGCAGATAGGGCAGGTGAAGTTATCGGGCAGTTCCTCACCGACGTACTCGTAGCCGCAGATGGAGCAGCGCCAGATGGTCTTGCCCTCGGCTGTCTGACCCACGGGCTGTGGCTTAGGCTTGATGTGCTGCTGGTAATAATTATAGGTGGCTGAGGGCACATCGGTCAGTACTTCCATTTCGGTGACGGAGCCTATAAAGAGCATGTGTGTGCCAAGGTCGATGGCTTGCTCCACGTCGGCTGAGATAAAGGCATTGGTGCCGCGCGTGATGGCCAGCGTGCCGTTGGCAACTCGGCGACAGTCAGTAAAACCTTCAAACTTATCAATCGTCCTTCCGCTCTGGAAACCAAACTGTTTGAAAAGTTCGAAGTCAGCAGCTTCGCTGAGAATGGAGGCGGTGAAGCAACGCGAACGCAAGATGAGCTCGGTTGTGAAATTACCCTTGTTCAAGGCTACTGAGATACGGTTGGGCTGTGCCGTCACCTGTGCGACGGTGTTGCTGATGCAGCCATTGTCTTTGCCTGCGTCACAAGTTGTGATGACGAATAGGCCATACTGAATGTTGAAAAGAGGATTACTCATAATTACTAGTTTTTATTCTGTTGGTAATTCTATTTGAGCTATAAATACTTAAACTTTGTTGCAAATTTAGTGCTTTTTATGTATAAATGATTATTTTTGTGCCAAGATTTGAGAATAATTAGGATTTATGAAGGTTTTATTGATTAACGGAAGTCCCAAAGAGCATGGAAATACTTTCCAGGCACTTATCGAGGTGACAAATACACTGAACGCCGAGGGCGTTGAGACCGAGATTGTCAACATCGGTAAACAGGCCGTTCAAGGCTGTATCGCCTGTGGGTGGTGCGGCAGGACAGGCAAATGCACATACAATGACGACTTGTACTACAAGATCTGGCGGGCTGTGAAAGACGGCATTGATGGGCTTGTAGTTGGCTCACCTGTTTATTATGGTGGACCAAATGGGTCACTCTGTGCTTTGCTCGACCGTGTATTTTATTCTTTGGGTCAGCAGCTGCAGTACAAGCCAGCTGCCAGTGTAGTGGTATGCCGTCGTGGTGGTGCATCGGCAGCGTTCGACCGTCTGAACAAGTACTTCACAATGATGAATATGCCTGTGGTCAGTTCACAGTATTGGAACATGGCTTACGGCCAGACACCTGGGCAGGTGAAGCAGGACGAAGAAGGTATGCAGACGATGCGGACACTGGGACGCAATATGGCCTGGATGATCAAGAAACTGAACGTTACCGAAGACGGTCATCCTCAGAAAGAACAGCAGATCTGGACTAATTTTATAAAATAATAATGATTAATCAGTGAACGCTAAGATCGTTGAAGCAAAGAATAATGGTGAGCCACATAGGCTCACCATTGCGTGAATCTTATTCGCTGTAGTTGTGGTCAATGATGACTGTTACTTCTTCGTCTGGAGCGAGTGCTTTCAACTCTTGTATCAGGCTGGCGGAAAAGGCTTTGTCATCATGCACGGAAATGTCGGGCACCACATCTACCGAGACGCGTCGCTCCTTTTCATAATAACAGAAACCGTGCACCTGAACGATATCCTGATGTTTAGACAGTGTCTGCATGATGGAGTTCTGCAGCTGGGT
Organism: uncultured Prevotella sp.; assembly: GCA_946405145.1. GTDB lineage: Bacteria > Bacteroidota > Bacteroidia > Bacteroidales > Bacteroidaceae > Prevotella. The sequence goes on along the minus strand of CAMJGE010000024.1, from coordinate 17,850 downwards.
TCGCTTGTTATCGCCAGTGGCAATGGCATAGATACCGACAGTTAGAACGATGCCGTATTTGTCTAACATCTGCTCTGTGATAGACCGCGTTAGGGCGTGTATCTTATGGGCGTCCATCGTGTCATAGACGTTGATGTGCAGAGAGCCGATAAGCATATTCGGTCCATAGTTGTGAAGGATGATATCAAACACGCCATGCACGCCATCAAATGCTAGAACGTCTTGCTTGATGCTACGAACGAATTCGGGGGAAATCCTGGATCCCAGCATTTCGCTGACCGGCGATGCCAGCATCTCGATGCCGGCCTTGATGATGACCAGGGAGATGAGTGCCCCCAGGACGCCATCTACTGACACATTCCATAGCAGCATGATGCCTGCCGAAACCAATGTGGACAGCGTGATGATGGCATCAAATAGGGCGTCGCTGCCCGAAGCTATCAGCGCATCGCTCTTGAGCTGTTGTCCCTGCCGTTTCACGAACTGTCCTAAAACGAGCTTTACCATGATTGCCACTGCGATGACGATGAGTGTCATCGAGGTGTATTCCGGCTCGGTAGGCTCAATGATTTTCTTCACGGATTCTATCAGCGAGGTGACACCGGCGAATATCACCAGTACGGAGATGATGATGGCGCTGAAATACTCTACACGACCATAACCGAAGGGATGTGCCCGATCGGCTGGACGCTCAGACAGCTTGGTGCCAATGATGGTGATAACACTCGACAGTGCATCGCTCAGATTGTTGACGGCATCCATGACGATGGCTACACTGTTAGCCAGTATTCCTACAAAAGCCTTGAATGCTGCTAACAGCACGTTGGCCGCAATACCAATCACACTGGTACGGATTATTTTCTGTGAACGATTCATAGATGGATAAAAACACAAAACATATTAAAACTTGGCACAAAATTACTCATTTTACAGCGAATTTGCTATTTTTGCAGAAATTATTAAAATAGTTTATGGATTTATTCTATCTAACTTATTTTTTGAGATATTGAACAATGAAACTGAACAATGGCTTTGAAATTCCTCAGATCGGTGTCGGAACATGGACACTGCGGGGTGAGACTGCGAGACAGAATGTGTGCCTGGCCCTTAAAGCTGGCTTCCGTCATGTTGATACGGCACAGATGTATGAAAATGAGGCAGAGGTAGGGCAGGGCATCGCTGACAGCGGTGTGCCGCGGAATGAGATATTCCTGACAACAAAGGTGAATACCCGCATCATGCGTGAAGGGCAGGATGCTGTCCGTCAGTCTATTGACGAGAGCCTGAACAAGCTAAAGACGGATTATGTCGATCTGCTACTCATCCACTGGCCTGTAAAGGACTGTGTGAAGAAAACCTGGCAGGTGATGGAGGACTTTGTGCATCAGGGTAGGGTGCGCTCTATTGGCGTGAGCAACTTCAACCGCCATCATTTGGAAGATCTGTTTGCCTATGCTGAGATCCGTCCTGTCATCAACCAGATAGAGGTGCATCCACTGATGACGCAGGAAGAGAATATCGCTTACAATCACGAGCAGGGGATTCAGGTGGAAGCCTGGGGACCATTCGGACAGGGAAACATCGATGTCGTAGGTCATCCACTCCTGCTGTCGTTGGCTCGGAAATATCAGAAGACAGCCTCTCAGATTGTTCTTCGTTGGATCGTGCAGCGCGACCTGATTACAATCCCTCGTGCCAAGCCCAACCACTTTGCAGAGAATATGGAGATTATGGCTTTCTCGCTTTCGGATGGGGACATGCAGGCCATCAGCGACCTGAACCAGAATCTGCGTTCCAACGTGCTCAACGACCCAGACTCCTTCCCATGGTAATCCTGGGCTGAAGCTGTTTACTAATCCTCTTGTATTTCTTCAGGTTCTTCTGTCATTTCTTATATTTTTTTATCATGGCACGGAGAGTTGCACCGTGATGGCCTTCCTGCTTGGCGAAGACCTCCATCTCATCGGCAACCTCGTTCATGCCGGCTGCTCGGAATGCCTGGGCAAACTGGTTTACTTGTTCTTCTCCCTTTTCTTCTCCAATAGCGAAAGTCTTAGCCAGTTGCCAGATGTCAGCATTATATTTCCCAATGAGTGTGGCATAGAATCCAGCATGAACGGCTTCCTGATTAGCCATTTCAATAAAGGTCTCAGAAACCTCTTCGGGATAGCCTTGCTCCTTTGCCATACGTGCCAGTGCATAGTACATCATCACTCCTGCGGCTTCTGCTTTGGCTGCGCCGTCGCATAATTTCTCAAAATCTGTTCCTTTAGTAAGTCCGTAAATCATATTATCTTATTTTTTTAATGAATTAATAATCGAATCCAGTTCGTTGGCCAGATGGATGTAGTCGTCAATCTGAAGCGGACATGCTTTCAGTGTCTCACCCATGCCTGCAGGGATAAGCTCAAAGGCTTTTTCCTCCATATGCCGACCTTTCTCCGTCAGACTGACAATCTGCTGGCGTTTATCTAGTTCACCTTTCTTGCGGGTGATGATACCCTGCTTCTCCATGCGTTGGAGGAGAGGAGTGACAGTGTTTGTCTCTAAGAGTAGTCGATGGGCGATGTCGTTAACAGGCTGGCAATCTTTCTCCCAAAGCACCATTAGTACGAGGTACTGCGGATAGGTGATGCCCAGCTCAGTGAGCATCGGTGTGTAGGCCTGTGTTATGAATCGTGCTGCCGTATAGAGACGGAAGCAAATCTGGTTGTCGAGTTGTAATTCTGCGTGCATCGTTATTTTATGATTTAATATGCTATTATTCTCATTTCGGTTGCAAAGGTAATAATAATAACTTGTATCGCAAACGATTTATCTAAAACTTTAAGATAGATTAACGAAGTGTCGTAAACGATAGAGAAGTATTCATAACAGGCCGCGTTACTATACAATTTGACCCCACAAAGGGCAGAGCTCTCTGTAGGGTCTTCAATTGGTACGCCTTATCTTTGCCGTTAACGGGCTGAAACGTATTTGTGGAGGGTAGCGCGTACGGCTCCCTTGCCGGCATACAGCTCTTTAACCATACCTTCGATCTGTTCGCCGAGACCTGCCTCATAGAGATCGAGTCCGAAGACGTCCTTTCGGCTGTAGAGGGTCTTCAGCGGGCTCCAGTCCTGATCGGGCTTACCAATCTCCAGAGGGGCGACGATTGCCTGCAGCTCTGCCAGCATGGGGTCGGGTGAAGGCTCGAAGGTGGTCAGGTCGTCCTTGAGACCTTTCAGATAGCGGGCATAACCTGCCAGTGTGAGGGGGATCAGCACGAGGTTCGACTTGTCGAGACCGCGGGCGATATACTTCTTTAGGGTCTCACCAAAGCGGATGGGCAGCTTTTGGGAAGTGTCGCTGGCGATGCGCTGGGGAGCGTCGGGCATGAAGGGGTTCGGTAGACGACGGTTGATGACGGCACCGATGAACTCATAGGGATTCAGTACGCCTGGATCGACAACCACCGGCATCGCCTCGATATATCCTATTTTCTGAATAAACGCACGCAGATCATCGTCCTTCATCTCTGCTGAGATCAGGGTGTAGTCGAGCATGCAGCCATAGATCGACATGGCGGTGTGAAGGGGGTTGAGGCAGGTGGTAACCTTCATGGTCTCTACCTTGTCCACCGTCTCACGAGTAGTGTAGAGGGCGCCGCCCAGGTCGAGTGGGGGACGTCCATTGGTGTAGTGGTCCTCGATAACGAGATACTGTACCTCCTCAGCGTTTACAAACGGAGCGGTGAAGGTATGCTTCTCTGTCTCGATATAGTTGTTGTCATCGAAGCCGTCCTTGGCGAGCATCTCTTTCACCTTCTCATGTGGACGTGGCGTGATCTTATCAATCATCGACCAGGGAAAGGTAATCTTTGTCTCGTCCTTCAGATAGGCGAGGAACTCAGCGGGTGCCAGTCCGTCGGCAACCCACTTCTCAGCGTATGCGAAAACGCCAGCCTTCACCTTGTCGCCGTTGTGTGAACAGTTGTCCATCGACTGCACGGTGAGGGGTAGCTTGCCTGCTTTGAAACGCTCCAGCAGCAGTGCGCAGACCTTACCCATAGCGAAGACGGGCTTCAGGCCGCGAGCCAGATCGGCATCGTTGTAGCTATAGCCTTTCTCAGTGATGGTGAAGGAGATCATCTGGAGAGATGGGTTGCTGAATATATCTATAAGTCGCTGCCAGTCAGTGAATTGTAAGTCTGCCTTTAAAGCTTCTGTTACAGATGCGATAACCTTCTTCTCGATGGTGCCTGTGCTCTGAAGACTCACAAGCAGAGAGAGGTTGTTATAGGGTGCATAAGCCTTGTCGATGACTTCGAAGTCGAAGGTCTCAGCCACGATGACACCTCGATCGTATTTGCCTGTGTTCAGGGCATCGTTGAGGATGGCGGCAGGGAAGGCGCGGAAGATGTTGCCTCCGCCGAAGTGTACCCATGTGGGTTCCTTGGCTGTTTTCTCACGAAGGGCTTTAATGTCGAACTTTGGGAGTTGGTAGCCTTTGGCTTCCCACTCTGCGGCATCGAACTTACCGCTAATAATATCATTCAGTTTCATAGCTTATTGCCAAATTGATTAATCAAAGAATCCGGGTTGTTTGTAATCGATGCCTAACTCGCGATCGACGGTGGCGAGAATACCCTGTACCTGTCCGAGGGCGAACATACGGCCCAGAAGGGTGTAGCCGGCATTGTGTCCATGACTACTCTCGTCCATGATACCACCAGGCATATCGGTAAATGTCATACCATGATCCACACGCATGGGCAGTTCGGGGTTCTCCTTCTCGAAGATGCGGCAGAGCTCGATGAGATCGGCACGTCCACCCAGATGAGATGCCTCGGTAAAGTCACCGTTAGGGAAGATGTGGCAGGAACGCAGGTGAACGAAGTGGGTGCGGGAAGCGAACTTCTTGGCAAGATCGACCACATTATTATAGGCACCTGCTGAGAGCGAACCGGCACAGAAGGTAAGGCCATTGTGCTTGTTGGGTACTGCATTGAGGAACCACTGGATATCCTCTTCAGTGCGCACGATACGTGGCAGACCGAGGATCTCAATGGGGGGATCGTCGGGATGAACACACATATTCATGCCGTATTCCTCACAAGTAGGCATGATGGCTTCGAGGAAGTATTTCATGTTAGCACGAAGCTGTGCCTTGTCGATGCCTTTGTAGAGATCCAGAAAGTCGCGGAACTTCTGAATAGGTGCTTCGTCGTTCTCGCTGAAATTGCCTGATACAAAGCCCTGGGTCTTGATGATGATGGTCTCCACCAACTTATGGTCTTTCTCCGGTGTCATAGTCTTGGCCAGCTCGTCGCACTCTTCCAGCACATTACGGCCTTTGCCCCAGCCCTCAGGGAACTGGAACTTAGCCCATTCCTCACGGGCACCCTCGCGCTTCAGGATATAGATGTCGAAGTAAGCAAACTCGGCATAGTTGAAGTAGAGGTTCGTAGCGCCATTGGGATTGTCGTGGAACAGATCGGTGCGAGCCCAGTCGAGCACAGGCATAAAGTTGTAGCAGATGCAGTGGATGCCTTCTGCAGAGAGGTTGCGAAGTGACTCTTTATAGATCTCAATCTGGTGGTCGCGATCCGGACCGCCGTATTTGATGGTTTCTACAACGGGGAGCGACTCTACCACACTCCAGCGCATACCGTAGCTCTCGATATACTCTCGCAGGTCGCGAATCTTCTCACGGGTCCAAACTTCGCCTAAAGGCACATCGTGAAGGGCGGTTACAATTCCTTCAACACCAATTTGTCTGAGTTGGGCAAGGGTGATTTTGTCTTTCTTGCCGAACCATCTCCATGTTCTTTCCATATTACTTTATAGTTTGATTGTTTTTATTTGTTGTTTTTACCCATAATCAACTCTCGAAAATCGATGGGCTGACGGCCTGATGGAGCTGCTTGCTTGCTGAATGCTGGTTTGCTCTCATGCCCATAGCGATTGGTGACGGTGACAGCATAGTTGAGACTACGCCCCTGATGAGGAATACTGATTGTCGGGCTCTGCAGACGGGCTGCTACGAGACAGACAGGATCCTCTGTGTCAACAGGATAGCGGTCGGAGGCGTAGATATTATATAATAGGTAGCTGTCGTTGGTCTGCTGGCGCGGTGTCTGCCAGGTCAGCGCATCTGCGGTAGTGCCATGGTTCACGATGAGGTGTGCGACAGGCTGTGGCGCAGGTGCCGATACCCAGTCCATTGGCGGTATGAGGGCCGGATAACGGTTGAAGTCCTTTGTGAACGTATAGACATCTTTGACGTTGTCGGTGAAGAACTTGGAGCGGAAGAAGGTGACTCCCAGTCCTTGCTGGCGCAGCACGTTCATCTCACGACAGATCACATTGAGGTCCCAGTTCTTCTCATTAGGATGAAGCATGTAGATGGCTAAGCCTGGAGCCACCTGGCGTCCGTAGCTGTGCTCCTTCCAGTCCACTACAAAGGGATAGAAGTGGTTGCCCTGAAAATACATCATCGGGAAAAGGGCATCCATCAGTCCTGAGCGCAACCATCCCTGTGCATCCTGGCAGACAGTGGTGTTGGCATTCCAGCCGAAACTCTGATAGCGCGACAGGTCGTCATACTTTCCAACAGGTGAACAGGAGAGTTTCACCCAAGGCTTCTCTGCTTTGACGGCTTTGTGGATTTTTGATACAATTCCAGTAATGTTCTGGCGTCCCTGCTGACGACTCACCTTGATTTTCCATGTCTCAGGATAGCGTATATAGTCGAGATGGATGCCATCAACATCATAACGGCGTATGACGTCGGCACATATCTGGGCGAGATAATCGCCTGTCTGCGGTTTTTCTGGATCCATATATCCCTCATCGCCAATCTTCTTGATAAGGTTAGGGAAGCGTGCGCGCAACTTCTTGCAGCCGTCAGCATTCCATTTACCGACAGGGATGGTAACAATCCAAGCGTGGCACTCCATACCCCGTTTGTGGCATTCGTCGATGCAGAACTTCAAGGGGTCATATCCTGGAGACTGTCCTGCCTTGCCAGTGAGACAGATGTCCCATGGTTCCTGTGTAGAGGGGTAGATGGTAGAGGCGCGGACACGCGCTTGTATTAAAACGGTATTAATGTTGGCTTGCTGCAGTTTGTCGAGGATGCTGATGAGTTCTTGTTGCTGGCGAGTGGCAGAATGGGCGCGCGGCCAGTCGAGCCCACTGATGGTTGTTATCCAGACGGCACGTATCTCGTGTTTCGGCATCTGGGCGGAAGCATTCTGCAATAGCAGAAACAGCATGATAAAGCGAAGAATTGTTCTCAAAATGTATCTTTTTTATAAAATTTGCTGCAAAGATAGTAAATAAATCACAAATGACAATTCATTATTCATATTTATTTTGTAACTTTGCATCAAAATTTGTATAAACCCTTAAAAGATGATTTCGTTTTTAGTGAGCTTTGTGGCTCTTGTACTTGGTTATCTGATTTACGGACATTTCGTTGAGAAGGTGTTCGGTCCTGATGACCGTGTGACGCCGGCAGTCTCAAAATCCGACGGCTTGGATTATATTGTGCTTCCAGACTGGAAGGTCTTTATGATTCAGTTTCTTAATATTGCCGGTACTGGTCCTATCTTTGGCGCTATCATGGGTGCCAAGTTCGGTCCTGTGGCTTATCTGTGGATTGTGTTCGGCTGTATCTTCGCCGGTGCTACTCACGATTACCTGAGTGGTATGCTCTCGATGCGCCACGATGGTGCGAGCCTGCCAGAGCTGATAGGTGACTATCTGGGTAAGTCAACAAAACAGGTGATGCTTGTATTCACCGTATTGCTCCTGATGATGGTAGGTACGGTGTTTGTTTATTCCCCGGCAGTGATCCTGAACTCGTTTGGCGGTGATACGATGTTGTGGGTGGCTATTATCTTCATCTATTATATTATCGCCACGATGCTGCCTATCGATAAGATTATCGGTAAGGTGTATCCGCTTTTTGCCTTCTCGCTGCTGTTTATGGCGGGTGCATTGATGGTATGGCTCTTCTTGAATTGGCCTACGTTGCCCGAAGTCTGGACTAATTTCGGAAATATGGGTATCGAAATGCATCCAGACCTATTTAAGGATCAGATATTCCCAGCTTTGTTTATCACGATAGCCTGTGGTGCCATCTCAGGTTTTCATGGCACGCAGACACCGCTGATGGCCCGTTGCGTGAAGAACGAGAAGATGGGACGTCCTATCTTCTATGGTGCAATGATTACTGAGGGTGTTGTGGCTTTGATCTGGGCTGCTGTTTCTTCGTGGTTCTTCTATGGCGATCCAGCTCCTGGTTATTTGCTGATAGTGGATGCTAAGCAAGGCTTCATGACATCGGCTCCTGCTGTGGTGAACCTGGTATGTAACGATTGGTTGGGTGTGGCTGGTGCCGTGCTGGCTATGCTGGGTGTGGTGGCTGCTCCTATCACTTCTGGCGATACAGCTTTCCGTTCTGCACGTCTGATCGTGTCAGAGTGGCTTAAACTGAACCAGCGTCCAATTCGGAACCGTCTGGCTATCTGTATCCCACTATTTGCCTGCTCTATTGCGATGCTGGTGTGGCAGATCGAGAATCCTGACGGCTTCAACACCATCTGGCAGTATTTTGGCTTTAGTAATCAGGCACTTTCGGCATTCACCCTCTGGGCACTGACCGTCTATCTGGTGCGTCACAAGAAGCTTTACTGGATCACGCTGATTCCTGCACTCTTCATGACATGGGTGTGCGCTACCTTCTTTTTCGTGTCGAAGCAGACCTTGCAGTTGCCGGAAAGCATCGGATATCCATTAGGTATAGTTTCCTTGGTTGCAGCCATTGTGTGGTTCTGTATATGGTATAAGAAAGAAACAACAAAACAATAATCAAATAGTCAAAACTAAATTATGAAAAAATTTCTAATGTCTGCTGTCGCATTGATGATGGCGATGAGTGTAAGTGCACAGAATGAAAAGAAATTCCTGAACGAATCAACAACCCCGTTCGAGGAGAGCAAGTTCTATATTGCTGCTTCTATGTCAGGTCTGAGCCTGAGTTACAGCAAGGCTTCCGACTGGAACTTCGGTCTGAGTGCCAAGGCTGGTTATCTGTTCCTCGACAACTGGATGGCACTGGGTATCTTCGACTATCAGAACTATTCTAGCGGTTCTGTTGTTCATACGAATATCGGTGCAGGTGCCCGCTACTACTTCGAGCGCAATGGTGTCTATGCAGGTTTGACAGCTAAGTATTCTCATGCTCCCGGCTTCGATGAGTTCAAACCTGAGGTGAACGTAGGCTACGCTTTCTTCCTGGGACATTACGTTACACTGGAGCCGGAGCTCTATTTCGAGCCCAGCTTCAAGAATAAGGACTACACGCAGTTTGGCCTGCGTCTCGGACTGGGTGTCTATTTTTAGTTGAATATTTAGAGTTTAAAGATATGCTGAGTGTTGATGAACTGGTTGACAGACTGATTGATTTGTCGTTTGCCGAGGATATCGGTGATGGTGACCACACCACGTTGTGTTGTATTCCTGAGGATGCTATGGGCAAGAGCCACCTGCTGATTAAGGAGGATGGTATCCTTGCAGGTGTGGAGATTGCCAAGGAGGTGTTCCGCCGCTTCGACCCGGAGATGAAGGTTGAGGTACTGATGGGCGATGGTACACGTGTGAAGAAGGGTGACATCGCCATGGTGGTAACGGGTAGGGTGCGTTCGCTGCTTCAGACGGAGCGACTGATGCTGAACATTATGCAGCGCATGAGTGGTATCGCCACGATGACGGACCGTTATGTGAAGCGTCTGGAAGGTACAGGTACTCGTGTGCTTGACACCCGTAAAACGACACCTGGTATGCGTATGCTCGAAAAGCAGGCTGTGAAGATCGGCGGCGGCTGTAACCACCGTATCGGACTCTTCGACATGATTCTGCTCAAGGATAACCATGTGGATTTCGCCGGGGGTATCGTGAATGCCATCGAGCGCTGCCACAAGTATCTGGACGAGAAAGGCCTGAACCTGAAGATCGAGATTGAGGTGCGCAACTTCGATGAGCTTCAGCAGGTGCTTGATCATGGTGGCGTGGACCGTATCATGCTCGACAACTTCTCTGTGCCCGATACGAAGAAAGCTGTAGAACTGGTGGAGCATCGTTACGAGACGGAGTCGAGTGGCGGCATCACCTTCGACACTATCCGCGACTATGCTGAACAAGGTGTCGATTTCATCTCAGTAGGTGCCCTTACACATAGTGTCAAAGGACTCGATATGTCGTTTAAGGCATGCTAAGTCTATTTCTGAGTATTCTCTTAAGTATCTATCACCCGCCAGTGAGCTACGACATTTCATTGGCGGGTAATTTTGGTGAACCTCGTCCCCATCATTTCCATGGCGGCATAGACGTCAAGACCGAAGGGGTAGAAGGAAAAGCTATCTATGCCATTGGTGACGGCTATGTGAGTCGTGTTACGATGGGGCGCTATGGTTTCGGCAATGCGGTGTATGTCACTCATCCTGAAGGCTATACCAGTGTGTATTGTCATCTGAAAGCGTTCACTCCACGTATCAAAGCCGCCTTGCGCCGCTATCAGTATCAGCATGAAACGAGCGAGGGCGATGCCTATTTCTCGGCTTTGGAGTGCCCCGTGTCTCAAGGTCAGCTGATAGCACTCAGTGGCAATACGGGCAACAGCATGGGGCCGCATCTGCATCTTGAGATTCACGACACAGAGACCTGGGATATGCTCGATCCCTACGATTTCTTGTCAGATTATATCAATGATACCATACCGCCAAGGGTAAGAGGACTGATGGTGTATCCGCAGGCAGGCGAGGGGGTTGTGAATGGTAAGACAACTAAACAGATCATCCTAGCTAACGGAAAGTCGCCTGTATTGACAGCTTGGGGAAAAGTCGGCTTTGCTCTGTGGGCCAATGATTACATGCAGAACTCCAGCAATCACTTTGGTATCCGTGAGACAATCCTTAAGGTAGATAGTCAGACCGTGTTCTCTGCTATTCTCAACAGAATACCTATGCCTTGCAACACGTTGGTGAACTCCTGGGGCGACTATGAGTACTGGCTCAGAACCCGTGTGTGGTTCTTGAAGTCGTTTGTGGAGCCAGGTAACACACTGCCGTTCCTATTTACTCAAAAGGATAAGGGTATTTTCGACTTCAATGAGGAACGTGACTACCATCTGACATATATCCTCCGCGATTATAAAGGTAATGAGGCGCAATACGACTTAATTGTGAAGGGACAGAAGACCACGATCCCGGAGTCTGCACAGGAAGAGGAACCACTTTTCCGCTGGAACCAGACCAACAGCTACTCAATGCCAGGTATGCACCTGATTGTGCCGTATGGCATGCTGACTAAGAACACCACGTTGCAGCCTATGGTAAAAGAGCGACCAGGTAAGTTATCAGGCAGTTATAAGTTCTTCCTTACATCGTGCCCGCTAGTGGCAGAAGGTGAGATATCGTTCTATGTTGATCAGAAGGTCGATGTTTCAAAGGTCTATGTAGCCAGTGACGGTGTCTTTGCTGGAGGCAACTATCAGGATGGGTGGGTAACAGGTCGTGTGAAAGACCTGGGCTCATGGTTTGAACTGGCCTACGACGATGAAGCGCCAGAGGTAGATCCTATCAGTCTGGGTGATCATATTGTGCTGAGGCTCACTGACCGAAAGAGTGGGGTGGCTTCCTATCGAGCCACCATTGACGGACATTTTGTGGTGTTTGACATGGTGGATAAGAAACCAATGGTGACGTGCGATATGAGTGAGACACCTATCCAAAAGACATCGAGAACCCACCAGCTCAAGTTTGTCGTTACTGACAATCGTAACAACGAATGTGTGTATGAAACAAATATAATATATTAACAAGATATGAAAAGAAATCTGATTTTAGCCGTTATGCTTATCGCAGGAGCCTATGCGATGGCATGCACCAACTTCATCGTAGGCAAGAAAGCCTCTGCTGATGGCTCCGTTTTTGTCACTTATAATGCCGATTCCTATGGAGCTTTCATGCCCCTCTACCATTATCCCGCAGCAAAGCACGCTGCAGGTGAGATGCGAAAGGTTGTAGAGTGGGACACTGGCAAGTATCTCGGTGATATTACTGAAGCTGCAGAGACCTATAACGTGATAGGAAACTCCAACGAGTGGCAGGTAACAGTGGGTGAAACCACTTTTGGCGGACGTGAGGAGATGGCTGATTCTACAGGTATCATCGACTACGGATCGCTGATCTATATCGCCCTGCAGCGCTCAAAGACAGCCCGTGAGGCACTTCAGATCATGACCTCTCTCGTAGAGCAATATGGCTACTATTCTGAGGGGGAAACCTTCTCAGTTGCAGACCCTAATGAGGCTTGGATGCTTGAGATGATGGGGTGTGGTCCTGACCGTACAAAGTCGAAGGAACGCACCGTATGGGTGGCAGTCCGTATCCCTGACGATGCCATTGCAGCACACGCTAACCAGAGTCGCATCACTAAGTTCCTCGATGGTCGTTACGTGCAGGTGAAGATGAACGACTTGCAGAAGAAATACACCGTAGGTGGTAAGAAACCCGTACCCAACCTGATGGTATGTTCCGACAATGTGGTGAGCTATGCCCGTGCAATGGGGTGGTTTGAAGGCAAGGATGCTGAATTCTCCTATAATGCCGCTTATGCCAAGCCCGATTTCTCAGGCCGTCGTTATTGTGAGGCACGTGTGTGGAGTTTTTTCAATCGTTTCAGCGATGACTTCTCTGCTTATGTGCCTTATGCTGCAGGTATCGAGAAAGACGCCAAGGAGATGCCTCTTTGGATTATTCCCAACAAGAAGGTGGGCTTACAGGATCTGCGTGATGCGATGCGCGACCACTATGAGGGAACTCCCTTTGCTCTTGACACTGACTTCGGCGGTGGCATCTACGAGATGCCTTATCGTCCCTCACCGTTGTCGTTTAAACTCGATGATAAGGAATACTTCAACGAACGCCCAATCTCTACCCAGCAGACGGCCTGGTCGTATATCTCACAGATGCGTGCCTCGCTGCCACGTGAGGTAGGAGCCTGTTTCTGGTTTGGCAACGACGATGGCAACATGGTGGCTTACACGCCGATGTATAGTTGTATGACACGCCGTCCCAAGTGTTTCTCCGACGAGAATGCCGATGATGTGACTTTCTCTATGGATAACGCCTTCTGGGTCTGCAACTGGGTCAGCAATATGGTCTATCCCCGTTATTCTATGATGTTCCCCTCGTTGAAGGAGGTGCGTGACTCACTCGATGCTTCTTACGACAAACTGCAGCCCGAGATCGAGGCAAAAGCTTTAGCACTGCCCACTGCCGAGGAACGTATTAAGTTGCTGACAGATTATAGTTGTCAGAAGGGAGACGAGATGATCTGCCGTTGGAAACAGTTAGCCTTCTTCCTCATTGTGAAATATAATGATATGGTTGTGAAGCCTACCGATGCCAATGGCACCTTTGAGCGCACTCAGTATGGGCGTGGCAAGCGTGTGCAGCGTCCTGGTTTCCCAGAGCGCTTTGCCCGTGAACTCATCAAGCGGACAGACACCAAGTTCCTGGTTCCTCAGGAAGAGAAGAAATAAGCTATAGAATCGATTTCCGCCTATGCATCGACACGTTTTGTTATTGATCGGTTTTTTGCTCCTATCAACCTCTATGCCTGCAGACAATAGTCAGCCTGTCATAGAGGTTAAAGCAGACAGGACGGTGATTTATCCTCAGCGAATGGAGCTGACGGGAGAAGAATCGTTGATGGATATCCTTCAGATGATGCCAGACTTGATGATTGCTGGTTATGAGGATGTCATCTCCAATTATAGTCTCCGTATCGACAACTGTCCGATGAATGGCGATGCAAAGTTGATCCTTAACCAGATGAAAGCCAAGGACATTGCCAAGATTCAGGTCTGTGACAATACTGGTGTCGCGAAGGGAACGATAGGAATGGGCAGAGTGTTGGATATAAACATGATAATGCCTAATTCGTGGAAAGGTTTCGTGGAAGGACAAGGTGGCTTTGGAAAGACTGCTGAAGGTAATGGAACTGTGAATGCGTTATATGGTAGTCAGCATACTGACCTCTATGCCAATGCCTCTTATCGTTATCAGGGTGGTAACAAGGAGTATCTGACACTTCACATGACGAACCGCTTCGATGACAAGAACAGGCTTTTAACCTATTTCACCCAGCAGTATCTCGCACCTTCTTCTGGTGCTTCACGAAAAGTCATGGGAAGAGCGAGATTCTTCCACACGTTCAATGACAAAGGTACAGAACTGCTTTTGTTGGGCAGCTATCAATATTCAAGCGATCTGGTAACCTCTTACAAGCTGCCAATGTTTGTTGTGGAGTTGAATACGCCTTTGACTAAACGGCTATCTATGATGCTGGGTGTTGAGGGTGATTATCAGATGATCAAGCAAAAGCATGCAGACAAGAGTTGGAATGTCTTCAATCATGATGTCTATCTGCAGTTCACCTATGCCTTGCCCAAGTGGAAATTTACGATAGGTAATCGTGTGATGTTCTATAACTACAAATTCTTTGACAAGCAAATTAGTAAGGCAGAGCGATTGGATGGGGATATCAGCCAGAAGCATTCTGACACACGTGACAATGCGAATGCCTGTGTTATCTTTATACCAAATAGCCAGAATCAGATTCAGCTGGGCTATTATCGCAAATACTATAATCCGACTTTCGCTAGCCTCTTTGGAAATGCTACCACGCTTTCTGATGACGAATGGGCGATTATCAAGGAACAGCTGGTGGAGGAGTCTATTCATCAGATGAAGCTGTCTTATGCCTATAGCAAGCAGAAGTTAACATTGAAGACAAAGGCGAGTTATTATGTCATAGAAGATCGTGAGAATCTGGTTGAACTGGGGACATCCGTTTATTGGAAGACAAATTGGTTGAGTCTGGCAGGTGGTCCGAATTTGTATGTAGCAAAGAGTGGGGGATATGCCGCCTTGCGGTTTGTTCCGACAGCTTATCTTCCTCATGCTTGGCAGATAGGGATGCAGATGATATATTATACCAAAAAGTCACCAAGATATGAGGTTACGGGTGTACCTATGTATGGATGTCTGTCTGTAAATAAGCAAATTGGACAGAGATGGAATCTGGGCGTTGATTGGCATGATATGTTTGATGCTTTCTACAGTGATGCGATGGTTAACAGACATGCAGCTAATGTTAAGTTGCAGTATAGATTCTAATTTATAAATATGAAATAAATTTGGTTATTTGCACAGTTAATCGTAACTTTGCAGCGGATTTCGAGCGAATCCACTGCTATATATAAATAATGTAGATGAACGCATTTAAGAAAAAAAGAAGATGGCACTGCCTGTCAGGACAGGAACCCACGGAGATGGATAAGACCATCATGTATTGGGAGAACAAAGGTAAATTAGTGCCGACACGAGATCTGATAAAAACCCCAGAGCAGATTGAGGGCATCCGTAAGGCGGGTGTGGTGAATACAGGTGTACTCGATGAGGTTGCTAAACAAATTCACGCTGGGATGAACACATTGGAGATTGACCGAATCTGCCGTGAGTATTGTGAGGATCATGGCGCTATTCCTGCCTGTCTGAACTATGAGGGCTTTCCGATGTCTGTATGCACCTCTCTCAATGAGGTGGTGTGTCACGGTATTCCTAAGGAGGAAGACGTATTGGAGGAGGGCGATATTATCAATGTGGACTTCACGACAATCCTTGACGGCTATTATGCGGATGCCAGTCGTATGTTTATCATCGGCAAGACCACACCAGAAAAAGAGCAGCTTGTGCGTGTGGCAAAGGAGTGTTTGGAGATAGGTATGGAGGTAGCCAAGCCTTACTCGTTTGTGGGTGATATCGGTCACGCCATTGAGAAACACTGCGAAAAGTATCACTATGGTGTGGTGAGAGACCTGGCTGGGCATGGGGTAGGTCTGAAGTTCCATGAGGAGCCCGATGTGAACCATTATGGCCATAAGGGTACGGGCATGCTATTGGTGCCTGGTATGGTGTTCACCATTGAACCGATGATTAATATGGGTACATGGAAGGTATTTATCGATGCTGACGATCCGTATGGCTGGGAGGTGATTTCTGAAGACGAACAGCCCAGTGCCCAGTGGGAGCATACGCTCGTGATGACGGAGCATGGCGTGGAGATACTGACTTACTAGAATACTTGAGTGACTAGAAATACTAGATATGCAGGAAGATATTTATATATTGGGTATAGAGAGCTCGTGCGATGATACGTCGGCAGCGGTACTCAAAAATGGCGTGTTATTGTCTAACGTGACGGCTTCACAAGCTGTGCATGAGGCTTATGGTGGGGTAGTGCCAGAACTGGCTTCGCGTGCACATCAGCAGAATGTGGTACCTGTTGTAGATCAGGCGATTAAACGTGCTGGTATTACAAAAGAGCAACTGTCAGCTGTGGCCTTTACGAGAGGTCCAGGACTGATGGGCTCGTTACTGGTAGGTGTGAGCTTTGCCAAAGGATTTGCGCGTTCATTGGGCATTCCCATGATTGACGTGAATCATCTGCAGGGACACGTGATGGCGCACTTTATCAAGGAGTCGGATGATGATCAGCACATGCCGCCTTTACCATTCCTCTGTCTGTTGGTGTCGGGCGGTAACTCTCAGATTGTTAAGGTGAACGCCTACAATGATATGGAGGTGCTGGGACAGACCATCGACGATGCAGCTGGTGAGGCTATCGACAAGTGCTCTAAGGTGATGGGACTCGGCTATCCAGGTGGCCCGATTATCGATCGCTTGGCGCGTCAGGGTAATCCGAAAGCCTATACGTTTGCAGAGCCGAATATCCCCAATCTTGATTATAGCTTCTCGGGATTGAAAACCTCATTCCTTTATTCGATGCAGAAATGGGTGGCAGAAGATGCCGACTTTATTGAGCATCATAAGGAGGATATCGCAGCCTCACTAGAGTGGACGATTGTGGATATCTTGATGAAGAAGCTGAAGAAGGCGGTGAAACAGACGGGTATTAAGCACGTTGCTGTGGCTGGAGGCGTGAGTGCTAACAATGGACTTCGCAATGCGTTCTACGATGCGGAGAAACGTTATGGGTGGACCATTTATATCCCTAAGTTCAGCTATACCACTGATAATGCTGCGATGATTGGTATCGTGGGGTATTATAAGTATTTGGATGGAACTTTTTGCTCTATCGATGCCCCCGCATTCTCAAAAGTGACCTTTAAATGAATTTGTCAAATAGTAAAATAGTCAAATAAAAGATGGATTTTGAAAGTAAGATTATCAGTCGTGAGGTGAGTGAGATTCTCTGGGAGACAGAGAAAACCGTTAGTACAGCAGAAAGCTGCACGGGTGGAAGGATTGCTGAGGCGATTATCGCCGTACCTGGCGCCTCGAAATATTTCAAGGGTGGTATCATATCTTATGTAGATGAGGTGAAGCAGAATCTATTGGGTGTTGATGCTCAGATATTGATTGAGAAAACTTCTGTGTGTGAGGAAGTTGCAATCCAGATGGTGAAAGGTGCTTGTAAGGCGCTGAATACTGATTATGCAATTTCTGCAACAGGTTTTGCTGGTCCTTCTGGTGGCACAAAAGACATTCCCGTCGGTACCATTTGGTTGGCTTGTGGTAAGCCTGATAAGGTGGTAACTGTCAAGGTAGAAGAGGACCATGGACGTGACATCAATTTGGCCATTGCCACTAACAAGGCTATGGAGATGTTTTTGGCCTTTTTAAAGGAAGAAGATGCGCCCAGACCTGTTCGTGAAGGTTAAAAAACATTAATTCTTTGGTTTTCTGCTTGTGCAATGCTTTGAATCTCAATT